>NZ_DAMBGD010000022.1:0-68211 GCF_032060985.1 Mobilicoccus sp. | reverse complement strand
CATGCCGCCATGGCGCAGCAGGTCCAAATCGTCGATGCTGTCCGCGCCGGCCAACATGCCCCCGACCACGCACCGGGCCTTGACCGCGGCGTTCGCGCAGGGCACCGACAGGCTATCCAGGTGTTCACTCCACCCGGCCCGCTCGGCCAACGCCAACACCGGAGCCAGGCCCGCGCACGACACGAGATTCCCGTCATCAAAAACCGGGCGGATGCTGTGAGACGCTTTCACCTGCGAAGTGCCCCTTCGGCTAGGTCAGATGCTTGATGTGGTAATCACCATCTTCCCAGCTCAAGGGGCACTTCCGTCGTCACAACGCGCCACAGGGCACTACCTCGGACGGTGGATCAGGGCTGAGACGACCTGCACGCCGAGGATTCTTCGAGTCGGTTGAGAGAGATCACTGGAAGGAACCACCCAGTGGCCGCGCCTACGTCGCAGGCGCGTACTCACTCAGGTTCGTCGTACACCACGTTGCCGGACTCCGCTCGCCTTGGATCGAGCCGACCTGGTCGGAGTCGTGCTGCACGGTCGCTGGCGTCGGATCCTCACAACTACATGGCATACAGCGTGGTCAGGTGCCAGTTCGTGCAAAGTGGCCCGTGTGTCGGTGTGCAAAGTGGAACTCGTCTCGACAAGGGCGGCGGGGTGATGATGGGGATCCGCGTGGTCGCTGTCGACGTCGGGTCGGTTCGCTCCAACTTCGCTTGGGCAGGGCTCGATCTCCCGGGACGTCAGCCAGTGGGCGCAGGAGGGACGGAACCCCAAGGGGCCGCAGTCGCTGTACTTTCTGCGCTTACCACCGGTGCGCGGGTGGCGCTCGGGTTCGAGGCCCCCATCGTGCTTCCGGTCAGCCCTGTCGACCAGGTGGATGGGTGGAAGACGCTGGGGCAGGCGAGATCAGGCGAAACCGTGGGTGGTCGGTCGCGGCCTTGGTCGGCCGGGGCGGGCAGCAGTGCGTTGGCGACCGGCCTTGTGCAGATGGCGTGGGTGCTGCAACGCGTGAGTGCCGACCTGCCGGAGGTGTCATGCACAACGAGGCCTCACACGTGGCTGTCAGGGAGGGCGAACCTGTTCCTGTGGGAAGCGTTCGTGTCCGGGACGGCGAAGCCCGTTCCTGCCGGCACCAGCCAGCACGCCGCAGACGCGGCCGCTGCCGCCGCGACTTTCGCGGAACGCCTCGAGTCAGGGTCACTCGATGAGGCCGATGTCGTCTGCGCGCCGATGTCATCGTTCAACCTTGCCGCGGCGACGGCGGTCTACGCCCAGATGACGATCGACGTCGACGAACTTCACCTTCCGGCGCAGGTCTACCGCTAGGGGCCCGCCCAGTCATGAGCAAGAGGGTGCATTGGCGCCGCTGCCGCCTTCGCCCTGGCCGACACCCGCGCCAACCGACCGCCCGTCGTCACCCGGGACGGCGACTTCCGTGTCCTGGCGGGCTTGGGCCTGATCGAGCTGATCCAGGTCTGAGGTGGGAGGCAGCACGGACGGCCGGCGCGACCTGGCAAGACGCCGGGGCAGTGACCGGCGGGGGACGTGTCGGGGGCGATGAGGACGTCGGCCCCGGGGCCCCGACACGCGCAGGCACGGGCTCGGCCGTCACTGGCTCGCCGAGGTTTGGGCCCGGTGTCGGGGGCCGGCCAGGGGGTTCTAAGCAGCCGGGGGCGGGCGCCCGGCAGGCCCGTAAGCGGAAGATCCGCGGCTGGTGATCCGGTCGTCCAGGCTGCACGGTTCACAGGTGCCTGCTCGGTTCATGGGCTGGTGCAGAGGGCGGGGACGAGTCCTGCGTGGCTGGGCGAACCCGCCAGGCGGGCGCCGGCCGCACACAGTGCGCTTCCATCGTCCTCACCCCGGGTGAACGCCCTCCGGTTGTCTGCCGCCGTGGCGAAGGCGGGCCGAGGGAGGGAGACGTCAACCCCTGGTGCTCCCGGCCTGACCGGCCTCACGCCACCACTCCTGCCGTGAGGGCTGGTGAATGGTGCTTCCCAGGGCTGTTCGGTCGAATGCCACGGAGCACGAGCGCGCTCGCCAGGCAGATCTCCCAGGCGAAGAGCGGGATCGCGAGGAGGGGGATCGGTCCGGTCAGTCCGAACATCACGGCGACGTTCATCGTGGCGACCATGCCTCCGCCGACGAGACCGAGCACCGGGATGAAGCGCGGTACGAGCTGCTTACGAAGAAGCAGCAGGGCCAACACGGTGGCGTTGACGGGATTCACCAGCCCAGGTCCGACGATGAAGGTCCAGTCGTGGAGGAGGTGCAGGCCGGCCCCGACAGCGGGGTCGAGTCCCGGAGACGCGGTCGTGGCAGGCCTGGCGACGGCGGGGAGGACGGCCACCACGCCGACCAGGATGACGGAGGCCTCGAGGGTTCTCAGGGCGACGTACCCCACGGCCGCAGCCGGGCCGTGGGGTCGCAGCAGGGGGTACAGGAGGAGGCTCGTCCCGACGACCGCCAGCGCCAGGACGACCTCGAGCACGGAGGCAGTGAGGACCGACGCACGGCTGGCCAGTCCTGCGGTGCTGTCGGTGGCGGAGCCGCCGTAGAGGGGGAGTGCGAGCACCGAGGTGACCCAGGTGACGAAGTACAAGGCGGCGGCGGCCCGGGCGAGCCGGCGGTCGTGAAACATAGGGCTTCTCCCTTCGCGGTGTACGGCGTACACCTCTCGAGCCGTACGGTAGGTGTACGATGTACACTCCGTCAACCACCCATCCACGCCCCGGGAGCAAGAGCTATGCCATCGACGTCGCGCCCACCTCTGAGCCGGGGCACAGTGCTGCGCGCCGGACTGGCGCTGGCTGACGAGGAGGGGCTGGAGGCCGTGACGATGCGGCGCCTTGCGGAGCGGCTTGACGTGGTCCCGATGGCTCTCTACAGGCACGTGGCAGACAAGGAGGATCTGGTCGGCGGAATGGTCGATCTGCTCGTCGAGGCCATGGCCGAGCCCTCCGCGCCGGTGGTCTCCACGACCGACTGGCCACAGGCACTGCGGCAGGCTCTGTCCGGCGCGCGCCGCGTCGTCATGGCGCATACGTGGGCTCGCCGGGCCATCGAATCGCGGACGATCCGCACACCCGCTGTGCTCACCCACATGGAACGCGTCAGTGCGATCTTTCTCGCGTCAGGCTTCACTCCCGACCTCACCCATCACGTCATGCACCTGCTGGGCAACCGGATCTGGGGCTTCAGCCCTGAGCTCTTCACCGCCGGTTCGCCGGCTCCGGGGGGTCCCGCGGAAGAACGACCGGCGGCGCCTGCCCGTCGTTCACGGGGACCGGAGGTGGACCCGAACGACTACCCCTCGATCCTTGCCATCACGGCAGACGCCCGATCCCGTCGGCCGGGGGCCTCTGGTTGCGACGAGGACTTCGAGTTCGAGTTCTCCCTCGAGGTCCTGATTTCCGGCATCGCCCAGCTCCGTCGAACCGGATGGTCCTCGCCGGAGGGTCGCACAGGCTGAGTGGCTGCGAATGAGCCGCGCAGTGACACCTCTGACGGCCAATGGGTCCTGATAGGACGCCTGTCGCTGTCGCGTGCTCGGCGCGATCGGCGACGGTGACGACCTGCACAAACGCACCCCACGGTTCTGCTGGTGAGTACGTGACGTCGTTTCATCCGCCCAGCAGGCGGGTTCCAGGTCACGAGGGTCACGTGATCGTGTAGCAGTCCCTGATGTGGACGGGGTGTGGCGGATGGGTACACGAGCCGACGAGAACACGAGCGGCCTCCCGGGCCGCAGCGAACGCCTGGGTGTCGCCCTGTGCCGAGGCCGAGACCTGTGCACCCTCGTGAAGCAGCTGCAGCTGGTGGGCAAGGAGGTCGTCGTCGACCAGCCTCTCCAGGAGGCGGCGGGTCCAAGCCTTCTCGGCGCGGATCACGTCCACGGCCGGCCCGCCTCGGGGCCCCAGCTCGACCCAGGCTGCCACGAATGCGCACCCCCGGTGGTGCCGTCCGGCCCACTCCTGGGTGGCGTCGAACAGCACCCCGACAGCCTCCATCGCGTCGGCCGGCGTCACCCGCCGAAGCTCGGCGAGTAGGTACTCCTGCCACAGGTGGGCTCGCCGCTGCAGGTAGGCCGCGACCAGCCCCTCCTTGGACCCGAAGCGCTGGTAGAGCGTCCGCTTGGTCACCCCTGCCGTATCCGCCACCAGATCCACCCCGACCGCGGTGATGCCCTGCAGGTAGAACAGCTCGCTCGCGGTCGCGAGGATCCGCAGCCCGGCGGGGGTGGAGTTGGGCGCCGGCATCGGGGCAAGGTCGTCGAACGTGACCGTGATGGGAGGCATGCACTGACAGTATACCGATCGGTATACTTCACTGGACGACATGTGGAGATCGTGGGCGTTCGGTGCCCTGTTCGTGCTGCTCTGGAGTTCCGGGTTCGTCGGTGCCGAGTTGGCGGGCTCGACCCCCTGGCAGGGCGTGCTCGCGTGGCGCTACGTCATCACGACGGGTGTCCTCGCCCTGATGATCATCCCCCTGCGGCCTACCCTGACGCGGATCGAGGTGGGCCGGCAGATCGCTCTCGGGTTGCTGGCGCACGTCGTCTTCCTGGGTGGGGTCTTCGCCGCCCAGGGGGCCGGTCTGGCTCCGGGCACCGTCGCTCTCGTCTGTGCGCTCCAGCCGATGCTGGTCACCGTCGTCGGCGCGCTGGGGTGGGGAGACCGGATCCCAGGTCGCACGTGGTGGGGTCTGGCCCTCGGTCTGGTCGCCGTCGTGCTCACCGTAGGAAATCCGCGGGGCCTGGGGTTCGTCGTCCTGCTTCCGGTCGCCAGCCTGGTGGGGTTGTCAGCTGCTGCCATCCTGGAGCGGCGCTGGCGACCCCGCACCCACGTGGCGGTCGCTCTGGCCACCCAGTCGGCGGTGTCGGCCGCAGTCTTCGTGACCTGGGCGTGGATCGGTGGCACCCTCGCCGTCGAGGTCTCGACCCAGCTGGTCGGGGCGCTCGCGTGGCTGGTGGCGCTGTCCGGCATCGGCGGTTACGGCGCCTTCGTCCTTTGCCTACGACACCTGGGTGCCTCGACCACCAGCACACTGCTCTACCTCACACCCGCCGTCACGACGATCTGGGTATGGGGAATGCTGGGCGAGCACCCCAGCCCGGGAGCGCTGGCGGGGTTGACGGTCGCCGCGGTGGCCGTCGCTCTGGTGACCACCGCAAGATCCGGGGGCAGTGCGGCGTCGCACCCCTGACCTGCAGCGTTCGGCCGATCGTCGCCTCGGTGCCAGTCGGTCCCGAGGTGAGGCGGGTCAGCGCGTGGCGCGCCACTGCTGAACGAGCGCTGGGAGTTGTGTCCGGAGGAGGCAGAACAAGTCGGCGGCGTGAAGTGGGGTCTCGGTGGCGTTCACCGCGCGTCGTGCGTCCGTGGCCTCGCGAGGGGTCCGAACGGCCGAAAGGACGGCCCGCAGGACGGCCTTTCGGCCGAGGCAGGTGGAGCCCGCAGGCTGAGGATCCCCACGTGCGGGCCGAGCCATCGTGGTCGAGCACGCATTCCACCCCTCACCACGAGAAAGGCTCCACCATGACCACCGAGACGACCGTCGCCCCGACCACGCGCCAGGACCAGCAGGTCCCCGTCCAGGTGAAGCTCGCCGCAGCGTGGGCCGGCTTCATGTCGCTCTACATCTACGTCGACGTCCTCGGCCTCTACAAGCCGGGCGCCGTCGAGGGCATCCTCAAGGGCCAGGTCTGGAGATTCGACATCACCCAGAGCTTCGCCGTCGGCGCGCTGGCCAGTGCAGCGGTCCCGATCATGATGATCGTGCTCTCGACGGCCCTGCCCGCCCGCGCCAACCGCCTGACGAACCTCGTCGTCGCCTCCCTCCTCATTCCCTGGATGGCGTTCAACCTGGCGGGCGGTGAGTGGATCTACTACTACGGCCTGGGATTCGCCCTCGAGCTGATCCTCCTCGGCTTCATCCTCCGCTCCGCCTGGACCTGGCCCCGCAGCTCCGGGATCCCTAGCCTGAAGCAGTGACCCACGTCTGGCGCTCCGCCTGGCGGGAGCCGCGTGCCGCCGACCCCCCGCCCACGGGAGGGTGGGACTGGGCCCTCGCCGGGGGATTCACCGTCGCCGTGCTCGTCGAGGGCCTCGCGCGTCCAGGTCTGCCCTGGCGGCCGCTCGTCATCCTGCTCGCTCTGGCGCTGGCGCCCGCTCTCCTCCTGCGTCGGCGGCACCCCCTCGCAGCCTGCCTCGTCGGCTTCGGCGTCGCGGGGGTGTCGTCCGCCGTGCAGCGGTGGAGCGGCAGCGGCGACGTCGGCCTCTCCTCGATGACAATCGTGGTGGTCCTGCTCTACGGCCTCGTCCGGTGGGGCTCGGGCAGAGAGATCGTGCTCGGTCTGCCGTTCGTCGCCGCGGTCGTCGCCCTCGGCATGTCCATCACCCCGGTTCGGGGGACCGACATCGTCGGCGGAATCCTCTTCCTCCTGCTGTTCGTCGCCGTCGCTGCGGTAGTGCGTTCCCGCGCCGACCTGTGGGAGCGTCGCCGACGCGAGATCCGCAACCAGGAGCGACTGGCACTGGCCCGCGAGCTCCACGACACCGTGGCCCACCACATCTCCGCGATCGCCGTGCAGGCGCAGGCCGGTGGGGTGGTGGCACCCACCCGCCCCGATGAAGCGGCGCGGGTCCTCGCCGCGATCGAGTCCGAGGCCTCCCGCACGCTCGAGGCGATGCGGGCCATGGTGCGGGTACTCCGCGAAGACGCGTGGGAGGCCTACGCGCCGCAACCGGGGATGGCGGACCTTCCCACCCTGGCCCGCCCGGACGGGGTGCCCACCGTCACGGTCTCGCTCACCGGAACCGCGGCCCCGCTGCCGGGGGCGGTGGACGCCGCGATCTACCGGATCGCCCAGGAAGCCATGACCAACGCCCTCCGTCATGCCCGCGGCGCGACCCGCGTCGAGATCGACGTGAGCCGCGTGGGCGACCGGCTGAGGCTGGTCGTCACCGACGACGGACCGACCGTGCCGGGAGCGGGCGCGGAGCCGGGATTCGGCCTGACCGGCATGGCCGAGCGCGCGCAGCTGCTCGGCGGGTCGTTCGCGGCCGGCCCCCGGCCGGAGGGTGGCTGGGTGGTCGAGGCCGTCCTGCCCACGGAGGTGACCGCGTGAGCGTCCGCGTCGTGGTCGCCGACGATCAGGACCTGGTGCGGGCCGGGCTCGTGATGATCCTGCGTGCCCAGCCCGACATCGACGTCGTGGGGGAGGCGGCCGACGGCCTCGAGGCGGTCGAGGCGACGACCCGCCTGCGTCCGGACGTCCTCCTCGTCGACATCCGGATGCCCGGACTGGACGGCATCGAGGTGACGCGCCGCGTGGCCGGGCCGGGCGTGGCGCACCCGCCCGCGGTCGTCGTCATCACGACGTTCGATCTCGACGAGTACGTCCTCGGCGCCCTCCGGGCGGGCGCGCGGGGATTCCTGCTCAAGGACGCCGGCCCCGAGCTCCTCGTCCAGGCGATCCACGCCGCCGCCGACGGTGATGCGCTGATCGCCCCCAACGTCACCCGTCGCCTGCTGGCCGCGTTCGCGGACCGCGCGCCGACGGGCCCGAGTCAACCCGTCGACCCCCTCACCGAGCGCGAGGAGGAGGTCCTCGCGCTCGTGGCTCGCGGCCGCACCAATGTCGAGATCGCCGCCGAGCTGTTCATCGGTCTCAGCACGGTGAAGAGCCACATCGCGTCGTTGATGGCCAAACTCGGTGCCCGCAACCGGGTCGAGATCGCCTTGTGGGCCTACCAGACCAGGCGGGTGTGAGGGCCGGCGGCGGAGGCGTCTCGACCGGCGGGGAGGACCACGGCGGCCACCGTCGGGGACGGCGCCGGTCGAGCGTGCCGTACCCGTCGACAAGACCTCCCCCCTGTGGAAGGGTGCAGATGCACGTACATGTGCCGAGCTCCCCCAGGAGGCAGTGATGTCCAAGACCCAGCCCGAGCCGGTACGTGATCCCGACACCGACCACCTGCTCACTCCCGCGAACTGCCTCGTCGCTCTCATCGACTATCAGCCCGAGCAGTACGCGACCATCACGTCTGCCTCGAAGGAGCGGATCAACCTCAACGCCGAGGCCTTGTGTCGGCTGGCGATGGCCTACGAGGTGCCGGTCGTGCTCTCGACCGTCGGGGTGGACCTGGGCGTCAACCAGGGCACCGACGAGGTGCTGCGCGGCGCCCTTCCCGGCGTCGAGGAGATCGACCGGAGCGGGGTGAACGCCTGGGAGGACGCCGACTTCCGCGCCGCCATCGAGTCCAGCGGCCGACGCAAGGTCGTCATCGCCGGGCTGTGGAGCGAGGTCTGCCTCGCCTTCCCCACCCTCGACATGCTGCGCGAGGGCTACGAGGTCTTCCCGGTCGCCGACGCCGTCGGCGGCATCAGCCCGGTCGCCCACGAGCGGGCCTTCGAGCGGATGATCGCCGCGGGCGCCCAGCCGGTCACCGCGATCTCCTTCGGCGCCGAGCTCATGCGCAACTGGGCCCGCGCCGATTCCGACCACCTGCGTGCGGTCATGAACTGGTACTTCCCCAAGAAGGCCGAGCTGGACCGGCAGGAGGGCGTGACGCCGTGACGCCCCCGGAGGACAGGCCGGGGGTCACGGGAGCCCCGGGCACACCCGGTGCGGACGGCACCCCGATGGTCGTCGACGTCGTCGTAGTCGGAGCCGGACCCGTGGGGGAGAACCTCGGTCAGTACGCCACCGAGGGCACCGACCTCAGCGCCGTCCTCATCGAGGCCGAGCTCGTCGGCGGCGAATGCTCCTACTACGCGTGCATGCCGAGCAAGGCGCTGTTGCGCCCGGCCGAGGTCGCGCAGACCGCGGCCCATCTGCCCGGGGTGCGTGACGCCGCCCTCGACACGGCCGCCGTGCTGGGCCGACGGGACACGTGGGTCAACGGGTACGAGGACGGTTCGCAGGTCGACTGGGCGACGTCGGCCGGCCTCGAGGTGCTGCGCGGCCGAGCGCGCCTCGTCGGGGAACGCCTCGTGCAGGTCAGCGGCACCGACGGAGATCGGCTCGTCGAGGCCCGACGTGCGGTCGTCCTCGCCACCGGCAGCGAACCGGTCGTGCCCGAGATGTACGCCGACGCGGCTCCGTGGGGATCCCGCGACGCGACGGGCGTGGTCGAGGTCCCCGAGCGCGTCGCGATCATCGGTGGCGGTGTCGTCGCCTGCGAGGCCGCGACCTGGCTGGCCGCGCTCGGAGCCCACGTCACGCTGCTCGTGCGCGGCGACCGGGTCTTGCCCCGCGTCGAGCCCTTCGCGTCCGAGCGCGTCGCCGAGGCCCTGGGGGCGGCGGGGGTGAAGGTACGCCTGGGCGCGGAGGTCACCGCCTGTCGCCGCGACCGCGTCGAGCACACCGGCCTCGGCCGCCTCCACGGAGGCCCGGTCCTGCTGGAGCTGGCCGGGGAATCCGGAGAGACGCTGGAGGTCGACGAGCTGCTCGTCGCGACGGGGAGGCGTCCTCGTCTGAGCGACGTGGGCCTCGACTCGGTGGGCCTGGATGCCTCGGCGGTCCTCGAGGGCCGCACCCCGGACTGGCTCGTCGCGGTCGGGGACGCCTCCGGCGAGGCGCCACTGACCCACTGGGGCAAGTACCGCGCCCGGGTGCTCGGCGAGGAGATCGCCGCCGGCACTCTCGGCGCCGCCCCGGCCGTCGAGGCCGACACGGAGGACGACGTCGAGACCCCCGCACTCGCCTCGACCCCGCTGCCGACGGCCGTGCCCGTGACCCAGGTGATCTTCACGGATCCGCAGGTGGGCAGCGTGGGGATGACGGAGTCCGAGGCGCGAGCCGCGGGTCACCGCGTCGTCACGTCCCAGGCGCCGTGGACCGCGGCGGCCGGAGCGGCGTTGCTGCGTGACGACGTCGAGGGCGGCGCCATGTTCGTCGTCGACGAGGACTCGCACCTGCTCCTCGGAGCGACCTTCGTCGGACCCGGCGCCGGTGAGCTCGTCCACGCCGCCACCGTGGCGATCGTCGGCGCCGTGCCCGTCCACGTCCTGCGCCACGCGGTGCCGAGCTACCCCACCGCCTCGGAGCTGTGGCTGCGTCTCATCGAGGACCTGCCCCCACGTTTCCGCCGCCCGCCCGCAGGTCAGGAGGGCGGTCTGGTCCCCGGAAGGTCTCGTATTTAGGTGCACGTGCACCTATATGCGAGACTGGTGACATGTCGTCGTCGAAACAGCGGGGCACCACGCCGCGGACTCCGGAGAACGGGGGTCGGGGCGGACACCGCCCGCCACCGCCGTCCAGCGACCTCAGCGTGCGCACCTGGCGGGCGATGCTCGAGGTGCACGCCGCCCTCATCGGTGAGCTCGACGAACAGTTCCGCGCCCGGCACGGGCTCTCGGTCAGCGAGTTCGACGTGCTCATCAACATCGGCGCGAGGGAACGGGTGCGCCACGGCGAGCTGTCCTCCCGCGTGATCCTCACCCGCACCGCCCTCACCCGGCTCGTCGATCGACTCGTCCGGCGCGGTTGGCTGGTCCGCCTGCCCGACCCCCTGGATCAGCGCGCGACGCTCATCGCCCTCACGGACGAGGGCCGGCGCGTGCGGGCCGCCAGCGGGCGCACCAACCGCGACATCGTCCGGCGCACGTTCGCGGTGCTGGACCCCGGCCAGACGGCCATCCTCAACGACCTCGTCACGTGCCTGCGCGACGAGTCCAGCCACCCCAGCGACGAAGGGACACCCCATGACTGAGCGCAAGCTGGCGAATGTCTACGCCGGCGACGGATTCCACTGGGTCGGTGACGGCTTCTACGTCACCCAGGTACTGCCCGGCACCCCGGAGTTGCAGAAGGCCGCCGACCCGTTCCTGCTGCTGGACTACAACCCGGTCCGCGAGTACCCGCCGAGCACGCGGCTGCGCGGCGTCGGCCCGCACCCCCACCGTGGGTTCGAGACGGTGACCCTCGCCTTCGAAGGGGCCGTCCAGCACCACGACTCCACCGGTGGTGGCGGCACGATCTACCCGGGTGACGCGCAGTGGATGACCGCCGCCCGCGGGATCCTGCACAAGGAGTACCACGCGGAGGAGTTCGCCAAGACCGGCGGCCGCTTCCACATGATGCAGCTCTGGGTGAACCTGCCGGCCAAGGACAAGATGAGCGAGCCCGGCTACCAGGCCCTCACCGCCGAGTCCATGGGCAAGGTCAAGCTGGCCGGCGGCGGCACGGTCACCCTCTACGCCGGCGAGCTCGACGGGGAACGTGGACCGGCCCGCACCCACACCCCCATGGAGTTGTGGGACGTGCGCCTCAGCGCGAACGAGACCGCAGAGCTGGCCGTGCCCGACGGGCACACCCTCATGATCTTCGTCCTCGACGGCGACGTGACCACCGAGGGGGGGATGATCGGCTTCGAGAAGCTCGGTCTGTTCGAGCGCACAGGCGACACCGTGACCGTCACCGCCCCCGAGACCGGGGCCCGCTTCATCCTCCTCGGTGGTGAACCGATCGGCGAGCCCGTCATCTTCTACGGACCGTTCGCGATGAACACGCAGGCCGAGATCGTGCAGGCCGTCAACGACTTCAACGCGGGCACCTTCGGGACGCTGGTATGAGCGCCGGCGAGAACGGGCGCGTCCCCGTCATCGGCGTCCTCGTCGGCAGCACCCGACCGGTGCGGGCCGGGGGCCAGCTGGCCGACCAGATCGCCGAGCTGGCCCGGCTGCGCTCCGAGGCCGACATCACCATGATCGACCTCGCCGAGGTCGATCTCCCCCTCCTGGACGAGCCGGCGATGCCCGCCAAGGGCAACTACCAGCACGAACACACCCGCGCATAAAAGCGCACCATCGACGGTCTGGACGCGGTGATCGTCGTGTCCCCGCAGTACAACGGTGGCTACCCGGCGCCGTTGAAGAATGCCATCGACAGCCTCTACGCGGAGTGGCGGGACAAGCCGGTCCTGCTGGTGACCTACGGCTACCACGGTGGGCACAGCGCGGCCGAACAGCTGACCGTCGTCTTCGGCGTCGTCCGCGCCAACCTGCTGGACCCGCACGTGGAGATCACCGTGGTGGACAGTGACCGTGACGCCGCCGGCCACCTGTCGAACCCGTGCGACCTCGTCGAACGGCATCGTGCCGACCTGGAGGTCGGATTCGCCGCCATCCACGCGGCACTGGGGTGCTGACCCCGGACGCGTCACCCCCGTTCCCGACCGACCTCCCCACCGGTCTCTCCACCCGTTCTCCCGCCCGCCACAGAAGGGCCACACCATGTCCGATGTCCAGGTGAGCAACAACGAGGAGGCGCACCGCTATGAGGCCCACCTCGACGGTCGACTGGCCGGTTTCGCCGAGTACCAGCTCACGTCGGAGCTGATCGTCTTCACCCACACCGAGGTCGATCCCGCCTTCGAGGGGAAGGGGGTCGGTTCGGCGATCGCGCGCTTCGCGCTCGACGACGTGCGCGAGCGGGGCACCCACAAGGTGCTGCCGATCTGCCCCTTCATCAAGGGCTGGATCGGCAAGCACCGCGAGTACGTGGACCTGCTCTACGGCGCCCGCCCCTCGACCGCGAAGGACTGACGATGACCCGCAAGACGTTCACCGGGCCGATCGTCGACGTCTCCTTCGACGGCGAGCTGTGTCGTCACGCCGCCGAATGCGTCAACGGCATGCCCGAGGTCGTCGACGTCAGCCGACGGCCCTGGATCGATCCCGGTCAGGCCGCCGACCCCGACCGCGCCGCGCACCTGCGTGAGGTCGTCGGCCGGGGCCTGACCCCTCGTAGTGGACACGCTGAATCCCGCATCGCGGGTGAGAGCGAGAGGATCTGTCCATCATGGCCAGGAGGACTTACTCCGTAGAGTTCCGCCGTCAGGCGGTCGAGTTGTACGAGACGACCCCGGGGGCCACGGTCCGCGGGATCGCAGAGGATCTGGGGATCGTTCGGGGCACGTTGACGCAGTGGCTGCGCGAGCACGGCACGGGCAGGAAGGTCGCTGCCGACGGCACCCGGGTCGACAGTCCCGTCCACGCTGCCGGCGCGCGGAGCGCGTCGGCGCCCCCGCCAACCGGTGAGACCCCGGAGCAGGAGCTGGCTCGGCTACGGGCCAGGGTGCGGGAGTTGGAGGTCAACGAGGCGAAACTGACCACCGAGCGGGACATCCTGCAGAAGGCGGCCAAGTATTTCGCCGGGGAGACGCGCTGGTGAGTCGCTTCCAGTTCGTCGCCGACCATGCCGCCACCTACGAGGTGAAGCGACTGTGCCAGCTGCTGGAGGTTCAGCGTTCGTCCTACTACGCCTGGCTGCAGGCTGCGCCGGCGCGGGCCGAACGCGCCGCGGCGGACGCCGCGTTGGCGAGGCGGATCCGGGTTCTGCATCAGGGGGACAACACCCTGGGTGCCCCACGGGTCACCGCCGAACTCAACGACGGCGTCGAGCCGCAGGACCGGGTGAATCACAAGCGGGTGGCCCGGGTGATGCGCCTGGAGCACATCGTCGGCTATGTCAAGAAGCGCAGGGTCATCACCACCCGCCCCGAACCATCCCGAGAGGACGTTCCTGACCTGCTGCAACGAGACTTCACCGCCCAAGCGCCGAACATGAAGTACGTCGGCGACATCACGTACTTGCCCCTGGCGGACGGGTCGAACTGGTACCTGGCCACGGTGATCGACTGCTACTCCCGCCGCCTGGTCGGGTGGGCCATCGCCGATCACATGCGCACCGAACTTGTCGAAGACGCGCTGAAGGCTGCTGCCGCGCAACGGGGTTCCCTGGCCGGAGCGATCTTCCACTCCGATCACGGGTCGGTCTACACCTCGAAGGACTACGCCAAGCTGTGCCGCCGATTGCAGGTGACCCCTTCGATGGGTGCGGTCGGGTCATCGGCCGACAACGCCCTGGCCGAGGCGTTCAACGCGACCTTCAAACGCGAGGTTCTGCAAGACCGCCGCTGCTGGCCGAACGCTGACGCCTGCCGCCGCGAGACCTTCAAGTGGTTGACCCGGTACAACACCCGCCGACGCCACTCCTGGTGCGACCACCTCAGCCCCAACACCTACGAAGCCACCACCACGACCGCTACGCTGGCGACCGCCGCGTAATCAACCCCCGTGTCCACCCGCAGGGGTCAAGGCCCGCCGGTGCCCCTCAGGTGCGCTGCACATCGAGGAGCATCAGGGTAGGTCCGTCCTCTCGGCCCGCAGCCCCGCCACCGCCTCCACGGCGACGGCCTGATCAACGACGATCGGGCCGTCGCCGTGGAGGCGTTCGCTGTGTTGAGTGCGTGATGTGGGAACGACACCGACGACCTCTCGAGGCCGCGACCAGCGGCGTCGGCGCGACCGGCGTCGGTCCGTGAACTCGGCGGGTGATCGTGGTGGATTTCCGGGGCGAACAGACGATGAGGGGAGGGCACACCACCCCACATGGAGCAGACATGACCGACGACATCGTCACCCTTGCGCGGCGACAGGCCGAAGAGAGCGTCGACGCGCGGGAACGCGCATGGATCATCGCCCTGGCGCACATGGCCGAGATGCCCCAGGAGCATGTCTTCACCGTCGAGGAGGCACGGGACGTCATCGACGTCTGCGACGCGACGGCGGTGTTCCCCAGCGGCCCGGTCGGGCTCACCGCGGGAGGGTTCGACATCGAGGAGAACCCCGACTTCCAGCTCATCAACCTCGCGGTCGCGTCGGCTCCGCATCTGAGGTATCAGATCGGCTTCGGGAACGCCGGTTTCGTGGCTCTCGGCCTCACCCGCAGCGGCGTGATCGACGAAGGGATCACGCGTGCGGGAGCGGTGCTGCTCAGCGACTACGAGTCGGTCCTCGGCGATGTGGTGACGGTGGGGATCGCCGCAGCACTGCAGTTGGGGTACACCGGCCGCATCGACTTCCACGTCTGGATCGCCTACGCCGCGCCGGGCGCGACGTGCACCTACTACGCACTCGACGCCGAGAACGCGCAGCTCTACGTCACCGGCGAGTCCTCGCCCGACGAGTCGCCGGCCGTTCACGGCGGCATGGTCCTGGAGGAGTCGACGACGCCACGTCAGATCCACACGGAGCTCTACGCCCTGGGATGCGGTCTGGCGGCCTCCTTCGGCGTTCCGGAACCGCAACTCATCCAGCCCCCCCTCGAGGGAGACCACGAGTACTACGGTCCGGAGGTGCTGCAGCCCAAACGGCAGACCACCGGCGCCTGAACTGCGCCTCTGCCGCCGCTGACGCGTCTCACGCGCCGAGGTTGAACTCCTCGGGGTCGGGGCCGGAACGCTTGTCCTCGTTCAGCGCGGCGATGCTGTCCATCTGCGCCTGGCTGAGCTCGAAGTCGAGGATGTCGAGGTTCGACTCGATGCGGGCGGCCTTGGTGGAACGGGGGATGACGACGGAGCCGATCTGCAGGTGCCACCGGAGGATGACCTGCGCTGGGGTCTTTCCCGTGGCCGAGGCGACGGACCCGATGACCGGGTCGTCGATGATGCCGAGGCGGGCGCCGAGGGGGCTCCAGTCCTCGGTGACGATGCCCTGCTCGTCGTCGAAGGCCCGCAGATCCGTCTGCTGCAGGTAGGGATGCACCTCGATCTGATTGATCGCGGGGAACTCACCGGTCTCGTCGGCGAGGCGGCGCAGGTGCTGCTCGTGGAAGTTGCAGACGCCGACGGCCTTGGCCAGGCCGTCCTCCCGCAACTGCAGCAACGCCTTCCACGTGTCGACGTAGGCGTCCTTGGCGGGGACAGGCCAGTGGATGAGGTACAGGTCGACGTACTCGGTGCCGAGCTTGCGCAGTGACTCCTCCATCGCCTCCCGCGTCGAGTCGAAACCCTGGCGGTCGTTCCACACCTTCGTGGTGAGGAAGATGTCCTCGCGGGGGATCTCCGTCTGACGGAGGGCTCGACCCACGCCCTCCTCGTTGCCGTAGATCGCGGCCGTGTCGATGCTGCGGTAGCCGGTCTTGAGCGCGTGGAGCACGGCCTCGGTGACGGCCTCGTCGGGCACCTCCCAGGTGCCGAAGCCGATCTGCGGGATCTGGATCGTGCCGGAGCCGGCGCGCAGGGCGAGGGTGGGAACAGTGGTCATGCCCTCCGTTTCCCTCCGAGGCGGTCTCCGAAACCCCTGGACACCACAGGGGGACGGTCCGGCACGGCCATCCGTGCGCCGCGCCGGTCAGCCGATGCGCGTGCCGACGAGGGTGCCGATGCCGTAGGTGATCGCCATGGCGGTGAGACCTCCGAGGACGTTGCGGACCAGGGCCGGTCGCACCCGCGCACCGCCGAGACGGGCACTGACGGTGCCGGTGATGGCGAGCGCCGTCGCGGCCGCGACGACGGTGACGATGATCCGGGTGTCCGCGGGCAGGAACAGCACCGTGATGAGCGGCAAGAACGCGCCGAGGACGAAGGAGGCGATCGACGCCCAGGCCGCGTGCCAGGGGTTGGTGAAGTCCTCCTCCCCGAAGCCGAGTTCGACCTCGGCGTGCGCGGCGAACGCGTCACGCTCGGTGAGCTGCACCGCGACCTGCCGAGCGAGGTCCGGCGACAGGCCCCGGGCCTCGTACAGCGAGGTCAGTTCGTCGAGCTCCTCGTTCGGGAAGTGCTCGAGTTCGTACTTCTCCTTCTGTACCAGGGCCCTCTCGGTGTCGCGCTGTGTCGACACCGAGACGTACTCACCGACCCCCATGGACAGGGCGCCGGCGGTGAGTCCGGCGAGGCCGGCGGTGAGCAGGGCATCGTTCCCGACACCGGACGCCGCGACACCGATGACGAGGCTGGACGTCGACACGATCCCGTCGTTCGCGCCCAGCACACCGGCCCGCAGCCAGTTGAGCCGCGCGCCCGTCCCTCCCACGTGCGCCTCTCCGGAGTGCGACCCCGCATCCCGACCGTTCATGGGTCCTCCTCGTTCGATCGTCCCGGCGCCCCGGCAGGTGACGGCCTCGTACCCATCCTGCCCAGACCGGAGCGCGGAGGACGACTCGCCGACCCCTCGAGGGAGATTCCTCTCAGCGCGCGCTCAGCAGGCTGGGGAGTCCGGTGCTCGACGCGACCTCGGATCGCCCGGCGCGGGCGGGCGCCGCCCTCTATCGTTCGGCCATGCGACCTCGACATCTCGGCCCCTTCACCGTCTCGGCGATCGGTCTCGGCGCCATGCCGCTGTCGATGGGGGCGAACGCGCGCCCGGATCGTGCGCAGGCGCTCGCCACGGTCCACGCGGCGCTCGATGCGGGGGTCACGTTCATCGACACGGCCGACATCTATGCGCCGACCTGGGACACGATGGGCCACAACGAGGAGATCGTCGCCGAGGCGCTCGCCTCCTACGGCGACGTGGGGGGCGTCGTCGTCGGGACCAAGGGCGGCATCACCCGCGGTGAGGGCGAGACCTGGGGTCGCGACGGCTCTCCCGAGTACCTGCGCGGCGCGGTCGAGGCGTCCCTGCGCGCCCTGCGGCGCGACGTCATCGACCTCTATCAGTGGCACCGGCCCGACCGGTGGCGCGTCTACGGCGAGTGCATCGCCACGCTCAAGGAACTGCAGGAGGAGGGCCAGATCCGCGCGATCGGCATCTCGAACGCCGACGTCGAGGAGATCGACGTCGCGCTCGAGGTCCTCGGCGAAGGTGGGCTCGCCTCGGTGCAGAACGAGTTCTCCCCGCGATTTCGCAGCAGCCGTGACGAACTCGAGCACTGTGCCGCGCACGGTGTCGCCTTCCTCCCGTGGAGCCCGCTCGGGGGTACCGGGACCGCGAGCAAGGAGGTGGGGGCGCTCTACCCCGTCTTCGACGAGATCGGCGAGGCTCGCGGGGTGAGTCCTCAACAGGTCGTGCTCGCGTGGGAGCTCTCGCTGGGCGACCACGTCGTCCCGATCCCGGGCGCGAGCCGCCCGGCGTCGATCGAGGACTCGGCGCGCGCCGCGGACCTCGATCTCACCGACGAGGAGATCACGCAGATCGAGTCACAGTTCCGCTGAGGCACCGCCCGCTGCGGCACACGAGCTGAGGCGCCACCCGCTGCGGCGCCACCGCCGTGAGGTCACCCCGACCGAGTGTGCTCACCGCCCCACCGCCCCACCGCCCCTGCGCGTCGCCGAGGCCGCATTGTCGACATGCCCGTACGTGTTTGCGAAACACGTTGTGTGACAACGGTATTCACGAACGAACGCCGGTGGAAAAGCGGGCGCACGGGTCGTCGAAGGGTCACACTTCTGCTCGCCCGGCCACTGTGGTCGGCATCAGGACGAAGGATGATCCATGTCTCGACGCGCTGTTCCCCTGACCGCTGTCATCGCAGCGGCATGCGCACTCGGCCTCGCCCCCGCCCCGGGCGTCGCCACCGCCGCCGGCCACGACGCCGGCGGCCCCGTCCTCGTGAGCCCGTCCGAGCGATCGGCTCTCGTCGCCGAGGCCCAGAAGGGTTCCCCCGACTCGTCAAGGCCATCGGCCTCACCCCCCATGACGGGCTGGTCGTCAAGGACGTGCTCAAGGACTCCGACGGCACCACCCACGTGCGTGCCGACCGCACCTTCCGCGGCCTGCCGGTCGTCGGTGGGGACGTCGTCATCGACCGTGCCCGCGACGGTCGCGTGACCGGCGTCCACGGCACGTTCGTCTCACCCTTGAACCTCGACATCACGCCCGACATCCCGACCGCCACCGCGCAGACCCGGGGTGTCGCGGCCGCCAGGTCGGCCCCCCACGCCGAGAAGCTCGCGACCGTGACCCCGGAGGGGGCGTCCCTCGTCGTCCTCGTCGGGGACGTCGCCTCACCCACCCTCGCGTACGAGGTGAGGACGACCGGTATGCGCAAGGACCAGACGCCGTCGCGCATCAAGGCCTACGTCGACGCCGACACCGGCGCACCCCTCGGCGCCGACGAGCAGATCAAGAACGGCACCGGACGCGGCATCTTCGTCGGCACCGTGCCGCTCACGACGGCCACCGGCACCTCCGGCTACGAGCTGCGCAATCCCTCGACGGGCAACTACACCACCGACCTGCAGCAGAACACGTTCAACCCCGACACGACCTCAGGGCCCGCGGGGACGCTCTTCACGGACGCCGACGACGTCTGGGGCACCGGCTCCCAGAGCGACCGCCAGAGCGCCGCGGTCGACGCCCAGTACGGCGCCGACGCGACGTTTGGGTTCTACAAGAACGTCATGGGTCGCAACGGCATCTGGAACAACGGCACCGGCGCCCGCTCCCGCGTCCATTACGGCAACAACTACAGCAACGCTAGGTGGGACGGACAGCAGATGACCTACGGCGACGGCGCGAACAACGCCAACCCGCTCGTCGAGCTCGACGTCGCCGCCCACGAGATGACCCACGGCGTCACCGAGAACACCGCCGCCCTCATCTACAGCGGGGACGCCGGCGGCCTCAACGAGGCCACCTCCGACATCCTCGGCACGGCCGTCGAGTGGTACGCGAACCTGTCGAGCGACGTGCCGGACTACCTCATGGGCGAACTCATCGACATCAACGGCAACGGCACGCCGCTGCGGTACATGGACAAGCCGAGCAAGGACGGGTTCAGCCCCGACTGCTGGAGCAGCACCGTCGGCAGCAAGGACCCGCACGCCTCCTCCGGCCCGCTCAACCACTGGTACTACCTCGCCTCCGAGGGGTCGGGCACGAAGTCGATCAACGGCACGACCTACTCGAGCCCCACGTGCAACGGCTCCAGCGTCAACGGCGCCGGGCGCGGCAACGTCGAGAAGGTCTGGTATCGCACCCTGTCGACCAAGCTCACGTCGCGGTCCACGTACAAGAACGCGCGGGAGGGGGCGATCACCTCGGCCATCGAGCTCTACGGTGCCGACAGCCAGACCTGCCGCAGCGTCGAGGCCGCCTTCTCGGCCATCAACGTGCCCGCCGGCACCGCGAAGTGCAGCACGGCCACGCCGACGCCGACGCCGACGCCCACGCCGACGCCGACCCCCACCCCGACGCCGACCCCCACCCCGACGCCCACCCCCACGCCGACGCCGGGCACGAACGTCGTCGTCAACGGTGGCTTCGAGAGCGGCCAGACCGGATGGACGGGCTCCAACGGACCCATCACGAACAACTCCGGCCGCCCGGCCCGCACGGGGACGTGGAAGATGTGGCTGCTCGGCAACGGCACCAGCACGACCGAACGTGAGGACCAGCAGGTCACCGTCCCTGCGAACGGCAAGCTCACGTTCTTCCTCGCCGTCGACACGGCGGAGAGCACGACGAGCCGGGCCTACGACACGATGCGCGTGCAGGTCGTCGACCCCTCGACCGGCGCCGCGACCACGCTCAAGACGTACTCCAACCTGGACCGGTCCTCCGGTTACGTCCAGCGCACGTTCGACCTGTCCTCCTACGCGGGCCGCACCGTGACGCTGCGGTTCACCGGCACCGAGGACTCCTCGAGGCAGACGAGCTTCGTCGTCGACGACGTCGCCCTCTCCTGAGCGGGGACTCACGCCGTCCCACTGTGCGAGGGGACACGAGTGAGGCCGCACCCACGATCCTCGTGGGTGCGGCCTCGCCGCGTTCTCGGAGTGTCTGCACCGGCCGCCCGGTCAGCTGCGTGTGGGGAATCCGTTCGCGACGGTCGGTTCGGGGCGGGACGCCGTGCGCAGCCACACCCGGAAGAACGGGCTGAGCTCCTGGCCGGAGATCTTCTCGGCCATGGCCTCGAACTCCTCGACGGTGGCGTTGCCGTGACGGTGCTTGGCCGTCCACGTGCGGACGAGATGGAAGAACGCCGCATCCCCGATGCGGTTGCGGAGGGCGTGCACGGCCATCGCACCCCGGTCGTACACCGCGCCGTCGAACTGGTTGTCCGGTCCCGGGTCCGCGACGACGACCCGCCAGAACGCCGCGTCGGCGGGCTGCTTGGCGTACTCCGCCTCGAACGTCTTCTGAGCGGAGTCGCCGCCGTGCTGCTCGTCCCAGAGCCATTCCGCGTAGCTGGCGAAACCCTCGTTGAGCCAGATGTCCTTCCAGTGATGGACGCTCACGGAGTTCCCGAACCACTGGTGGGCGTTCTCGTGGACGACCACGCCCATGTTCTGCCCCTTGGCCCAGAACTTGGGCGAGTACACGGGGCGGGTCTGGTTCTCGAGCGCGAACCCGAACTTGCCGACCGGTGCGACACCGCCGACGGCCTCGAAGGGGTAGGGGCCGAAGACGCGCGAGAGCCAGTCGACGACCTCGGGCGTGCGACCGATGTCCCGACGGGCGCGCTGGCCCGCCTCGCCCCCGCCGACGGCGTAGGCGTTGAGGGAGGGAAGGCCGCTCTTCGTCTCACCCTTGACGACGTCGAACTGGCCGATCGCCGCGAACGCGAGGTAGCTCGCCATGGGCGTGCGGACGCGCCAGTTCCACGTGTCGGTGGTCCTGCCGAACCGCTGCGACCGCAGGACGCCGTTGCTGATGGCCTCGACGCCCTTGGGAACGGTGAGGGAGATGTCGTACCTGGCCTTGTCGAGCGGGTGGTCGTTGCTCGGGAACCACCAGGCGGCGATCTCCGGCTCGCCGATGGCGACGGCGCCGTCGGCGTTCTTGACCCACGGGGTCCACTCGAACGGCTGGGTCGCGGACGGGACACCGGCGTAGGTGACCGTGACGACCATGTCCCGCCCGGCCCGCACGGGACGGGCGGGGGTGACGACGAGTTCCTGCCCCTTGACCTGCCGGAACCGCGCCGGTTTGCCGTCGACGGTGACCTTCGTCGCCCGGAGGACGAGGTCGAGGTCGAACCGGGAGAGGTTCTTGGTCGCCTTCGCGGTGATCGTCGTCGTGCCGGTGAGGAGATCGGTGGCCGGGTCGTAGGCGACCTTGATGCCGTAGTGCCGCACGTCGTAACCGCCGTTGCCGTACAGCGGGTAGTAGGAGTCACCGATCCCCGGGGCGCCGGGTGTCGGGGGGAGGTGGCCCCGGGTCGTGTGGCGCGCGGCGACCGGAGCCGGGACGGATGCGGAGGTGGGGGTGGACTCGGCGACGGACGGTGCCGCGGCGGCCGGGGTGCCGGCGGCGGCAGGGGCCGCACCCGTCGCGACGCCGGTGATCGTCGCGAGACCGAAGGCCGTCGCCACGGCGATCGCGGCTCTCCCGCGATGGACGACAGAAGTGGGGCGCATATCCGAACTCCTTGACGGACAGATGGATTCGTGGAATCTCGT
The DNA here is from genome assembly GCF_032060985.1 of Mobilicoccus sp. Lineage (NCBI taxonomy): Bacteria > Bacillati > Actinomycetota > Actinomycetes > Micrococcales > Dermatophilaceae > Mobilicoccus > Mobilicoccus sp. Next base: position 46,087 of record NZ_DAMBGD010000022.1, on the reverse strand, counting down.
CCTATCGCGCCAGGCCCCCGCCACCCACCCCCTGAGCAGGCTGTTCACGTCCCCGTGACCTTTTCGTGACCTGAGCGCGTCACGATCACGAGCCGTGGCAGGGGCAGGCCGATGCCGCGGAGCCACCGCGGGGTCGCCGGGGTATGCCGAGGGGTGCCTCGGGCCAGGGGCGCCTCAGAGCCAGTCGGAACGGCGGAACAGGGCGTAGAGCCCGACGCAGGCGCCGACGATGACGCCCATGACGACGAAGTAGCCGTATCGGGTGTGTAGTTCGGGCATGTAATCGAAGTTCATGCCGTAGATGCCGGCGATCATCGTCGGCAGTGCGGCGATCGCGACCCACGCCGAGATCTTGCGCATGTCTTCGTTCTGCTGGACCGAGACCTGGGAGAGGTAGGCCGAGAGGGCGTCCGAGAGCAGGTGGTCATAGCCTTCGGCGTGCTCGACGACCTGCATGAGGTGGTCGAGGACGTCGGCGAAGAACGGTCGCAGCTTCTTGGGGATGAGCGACCGCGCGTCGCCGGTGACGAGTCGGCGCAATGGGATGACGAGCGGGACGGCGCCGCGCTTGAACTCGAGGACCTCGCGCTTGAGCTTGTAGATGTCGGTGCTCTGCACGTCGTGGTCGCCGGCGAAGATCGCCTCCTCGATGTCGGTGAGGTCCGAGCCGAGCTCACCGTCGATCTGCAGGTAGGTGTCGACGATGAGGTCGAGGATGGCGTGCATGACCGCGAGTGGGCCGAGCTTGAGCCGCTCGGGACGTCCTTCGAGGTGGGCCCGGAGGCCGGCGAGCGGGTTGGCCTCGCCGTTGCGGATCGTGAGGACGAACCGGTCGCCGACGAACATCATGAGTTCGCCGGTCTCCACGTCGCTGGTCGCCTCGATGTACCGCATCGTCTTGAGCGAGACGAAGACGTTCTCCTCGTAGAAGTCGATCTTGGGACGCTGGTTGCCGGTGAGGGCGTCCTCCACGGCGAGGGGGTGCAGGTGCAACTCGTCGTTGACCGCGGCGAACTCCTCGTGCGTGGGGTCCTTGACCCCGATCCACAGGAACCCGTGGCCCTGTTCGCGGAGGCGTTCCAACTCGGTGCTGAGGTCGCCGCACGGGCGGCGCATGCCCTCGATGTACACGGCCATGTCGACGATCACCCGACCATTGTCGGGCCCTCACGGGGTCGCCGCGACCACCGCCGATCTCGCGACCGGACGAACGTCACGATCCCCCGGGCAGGAGGGCGGTGCGCTCGAGGCGCAGGTCGGTGCCGACGGCGAGGAGATCTCCCGGCTCGAGCGGCTGCCACGGCCCGTCGTCGAGGCGTTCGCTCGCGACGACGACCGACGGGGTGTCGGCGAGGTGGTCGCTCGTCACCCGGGTGCCGAGGGAGCTGCGGTGATCCAGGCGGGCGCCGTCCGCCGCGCGGTCGAGGACCCACAGCTCATGGGCCGCGGGGTGGCGCCACGCCCACAGGCGTCCCGGCTCGGCGAGGACGGCGTTGGCCGACACGACCGGGAGTTCGGCGGCGATCCAGGCGAGGGCGGCGCGGATCCCGGCCCCGACGTCTCCCTCCGCCCGGCGGATCTCGCGGGTGACGAGCGCGAAGAGGCGCTCGGAGTCGGTGTCGCCGCGCACGAGGGACATGTCGTGGCCGAGGTGTCGTTCGAGGCGCGGAAGGTCGCCGATGACGCCGTTGTGGGCGAAGATCCGCCCGTCGAGCGTGAACGGGTGCGTGTTGCGCGGCGCGATCGGCGTCCCGGTCGCCTTGCGCACGTGGGCGACGAACGTCGCGCTGTGTCGTGCGTGCGCCTCGGTGGCGAACGCGGGGTCGTGGTCGGCGGCGAGCGGCTGCTTCTCCACGTGCGGTCGGCCCTGCTCGTCGAACCAGCCGAGGCCCGTGCCGTCGGGATTCTCACGCGACTGCCGCACGAGGGAGTCCGGGGCGTCGAGCAGCCAGAACGCGGCGAGCACCCGCGCGTGTCCCGCCGTCAGACCGAAGAGACGACACATGCGCCTCACCTCCTCGTGGCGACGCCCGTCGCCGGGCCGGCCGGGCCGACGACCGGGTGGGCGATCAGGGCGCGGAGTCGGGTATGCCCTTGGCGGTGCCGACCTCGTACGCCCGCGTCGGGGTCATCGGCACGCCGTCGATCTTGACCGTCTTGTAGGGGCTGACGTGGGCGCATCCGGACTGCTTGGCGCTGCGGGTGGCCCGGGAGCTCGGTGAGCCGCCCCCCGCGGGCGTCGACGGTGCGGCGGACGGCCGGGAGGTCGACGACGAGGGGGACGTGGCCGCCGAGCTCGGGGCCGTGGGGGCCGAGAGCGATTCGTCGGCGATCATCTTGGCGAAGAGGTCCTTGGCCCGCGGCGCCGGCACGAGTCGGTTGGAGTTCTGCGGGTCGACCACCGTCGGCATGGTCGTGAACGTGATGGCCTCGGTGGGCACCCGCCCCGCGTCGGCGGCGAGCGCGACGAGATCGTCGACGCCGCCGAGGTTCTCGTCGACGGTGACGGCCTTGGTCGCGGCGTCGGCGAGGCGGTAGAGCGCCACCGGGTCCGAGAGGGTGCCGGCGCCCTTGAGCTCCCGCACCATCGAGGAGAGGAACAGGTGCTGCGCCTGGGTGCGGCCGATGTCGCTGCCGTCGCCGAAGCCGTGCCGCGAGCGGACGAACTGCAGCGCACTCTCCCCGACGAGTGTGTGCTCGCCCTTCTTGAGCTTGAGGTGGGAGTAGGTGTCGTAGACGTCGGCGTCGACGCAGACGGGCACGCCGCCGATCGCGTCGGACATCGTGACGACCCCGGCGAAGTCGACCATCGCGAAGTGGTCGATCGGGATGCCGGTGAGGTGGTGGACGGCCGAGACCTGACACCCCGGTCCGCCGGTGAGGGCGCTGTTGATCATCCCGCGGTGGGCGGGGATCGCCTTGCCCGTGCGCACGTCGGTGCACGCGGGGATCTGCGCCATCGTGTCGCGGGGGATGCTCATCACCGTGGCGTTGGAGCGGTCCGCGGCGAGGTGGACGAGCAGCATGACGTCGCCGTTGATCTCGTCGGAGTCGCAGGCACCGCCGAGCTTGCAGTCCGCCTCGTCGCGGCGCCCGTCGGAGCCGATGACGAGGACGTCGATGGGCGTGTGCCCACCCGGTCCGATCGTGCGGCGTCCCGCGTCGCCGACGGGGGCCGTGCGCAGGTTGTCAGAGAGATGCCGGAACCCCCACACGCCGACGCCGGCGAGGGCGAGGAGCAGGACGAGGACGATCGAGAGGACGATCCACAGCACCCGCCGCCTGGAACGGGGGGCGGGAGCGGCGTCCTGGGGCGGCGTGGAAGACATGAGACGACCACGGTAATGCCTCTCGACGACGAGGCGGGGGGTGTCCGGACGGCCCGGCGCGATCGAGGGTGTGCGACGCACCACCTCCCGCGCCGCCGAGGGCGGATCGGTGTCGGGACGCGGAAACTTGCCTCGGCGATCCGCCTGTCGAGGGCCCCTCGCTCGGCGCATGATGGAAGCTCACCCACGATCCCGAGGAGGCGTCATGCGCGTCTTCGTCACCGGCGGATCGGGGCTCATCGGCTCCGCTCTCGTCTCCGACCTCCGTCGCCACGGTCACACGGTTCTCGCCCTCGCCCGATCTCAACGGGCGTTGCACACGCTGCAGTCGGCGGGGGCCCAGGTGATCCAGGGGGACCTGAGGACGCTCGACGTGCTGCGCCAGGGCGCGACGGCGTGCGACGCGGTCGCCCACCTCGCGTTCTCCTCGGACTACGTGAGCACGATGTCGGTCGCCGCGAGCATGCGTGAGGAGTCGGGTGCCCTGCAGGCCCTCGGCGACGCGCTGGCGGGCGGCGACCGGCCAATCGTCGCCGTGTCCCTCACACCGATCGTGCCCGGCCGGGCCTCCGTGGAGACCGACCCGCTGCACACCGACGGTGTCGTCGGCGAGCGTGCCCGCGCCGTCGACGCCCTGCTCGCGCTCTCCGCGCAGGGGCTGCGCAGCAGCGCCGTGCGGATGCCGCGCACCGTTCACGTGGGCGGCGAGGGTGGCTTCGCCGGTGTCCTCGTCAAGGCGGCCCGTCAGACCGGTGTCGCCGGGTATCCCGGTGACGGGGACCAGCGGTGGCCTGCAGTGCACGCCGAGGACGCGGCGGCCCTGCTGCGACTCGCGCTCGAGCGGGCCGAGCCCGGGGCGGTGTGGCACGCCGTCGCCGACGAGGGCGTGCCCGTGCGGGAGATGGCCGAGGTGATCGGTCGCCGCCTGGGACTCCCGGTCCAGGCCACGCCCGCGTTCTCCTTCGGGGCGCTCGGCGAGATCGCCGCGCTCGACCAGCCTGCGAGCAGCGAGTACACGCGTCGGACCCTCGGCTGGGAACCCACGCACCCCGGCGTGCTCGCGGACCTCGAGAACGTGCACCCCTGAGGCTCCCGGTCGGCAGGCGGGCGACGCCGAGACGCGGGCGACGCCGCTCGCCCGGGGCTCACGGCGATCGGGGCCCCGACGGATCGGGGAGGGGCCGACCGGTCCCGGGCCGACCCGCCGGAGCGCTCTTCCCCGCACCCAGGCCGGCGTCGCGAAGAGCGTGGCTCACGGCCAATCAGATCACCAGATGGAGCCCGAACAGGATGATCAGCAACGGGATGAGGTAAGCCGCCCAGACGAGGGGGTCTGCGATGGTCATGGCAGAACGGTAGGGCGTTCATCCGGGGTGTGGGCCGCCATCAGGCCTCGAGGTGGCGGCCGAGGAAGTCGAGGGCCCGCTGCTGCAGGTCGGGGTGGGTGTAGAACACGGGGTCGGCGTGCCCGCCGTCGACGAGGACGACCTCGGTGGGGACCCCGGCCCGTTTCAGGGCGGCGGCGACACGGCGGGACTGGGCGTCGGGGACGAGGCAGTCCTGTTTCCCGTGAAACAACAGCGTCGGTGCGGCGGCGGGCGAGACGTGGGCGAGAGGACTCGCCGCGTCGGCCACCGCCGCCGAGGAGGGAAGGGCCGGGTCGACGCCGAGGAGTCGGCCCTCGGGTGATGCCTCTCCGGACTCTCCTTCACCGCATCCCGCGGCCACCCGATCGGCGACGAGACGTCGCAGGTCCGAGACCCCGTAGTAGCTGACGACCGCGACGATGCGGCAGCGACCCCCGGAATCGGCGACGCGGCCCGTCTCCCGCTCCTGGCGCGTCGTGCCGACGAGCTGTGCGAGGTGACCGCCCGCGGAGTCGCCGATGACGGCGACTCGCGTGGCGTCGAGGCCGTACCGGTCGGCGTGGGCGTGGACCCACCCCAGCGCAGCTTCCACGTCGTCGAGTTGCGCCGGTATCGGGGCGACGTCGGTGAGGCGGTAGTCGACGCTCACCGTGGCCCACCCTCGATCGAGGAGGACGGCACGAAGGGCGGCGAAGTCCTCGCCCTCGCTGCTCTCCCATACGCGGCGACTCCCCTCCCGCCACGCCCCGCCGTGGATGAACACGACGACGGGACGCGCGCCCGGATGACCGTCGGGGACGGTGAGGTCGAGGACCTGGGCCTCGTGTCCGTCGGCGACGTAGGGAAGACCGACGAGGTGATGGGCGGTCATGGGCGCGGCAGCCCGAGGTCCTGGTCGGGAGTCAGCGGCCCGACCGGGGCCCGGGCGAACGAGGCGGGTCGGGGAGCCGTCGTCATGGCGCCAGGCTCTCACGGGCGAAGGAGCCGCTCGGTACACGACCGCGGTGGGCCCGGAGGGCACGGCCGGGTCGCGGTGGTCAATCGAGGCAGAACTCGTTGCCCTCGGGGTCCTCCATCCAGATGAACCCAGCCTCGAGTCTGCCGTCGGGCTCGACGCGACGGATCTGTCGGGCGCCGAGGGCGACGAGGCGGTCACTCTCGGCCTGGAGTGCCGACATGCGGGCCTCGCCCTGCGCGCCCGGAGCGGCACGCACGTCGAGGTGCTGACGGTTCTTGGCGGTCTTGCCCTCGGGGACGCGTTGGAAGAACAGGCGGGGCCCCTGCTCGCCCTCGGGCGGGACCGCGGCGGAGCGGGTGTGACGGGCCGACTCGGGCACGCCCCAGGCGTCGAGAGCGGCCTCCCAGTCCGCGAACCCGGGCGGTGGCGGCTCGAGGCGGTACCCCAACACCTCGCACCAGAACGCGGCCTGGGCGTCGACATCGGCGCAGTCGAGGGTGATCTGGACGGTTCGGGATCGCATCGGTGTCTCCTCGATCAGGGGATTCCAGCACACCACATCCGGGGGCCGCCGGCCCCCGCCGCGTCGGCGCAGACGAGCCGCGTCCCGACGACCCGCATGTCCCGCCGTGCACGCCCGCCGCCCGGACGCGGCCCGTCCTCACGTGTCGAGCATGTCCCCCGAGAGGAACTCGGCGTAGGCGGGCAGGTCGAGCTGACCCGAGCCGGAGACGCCGATGAGGATGACCGGGCTGGTGCCGTCCTCGGCCGCCTGCCGGGCCTGGCGCAGGGCCCCGGCGATCGCGTGGGTCGACTCGCTCGCCGGCACGATGCCCTCGGCGCGGGCGAACAGCACTCCCGCCTCGAACGCCTCCCGCTGCTTGACGGCGACCGCCCGCAGGAGACCCTCGTCGTAGCAGTGGCTCACCAGCGGCGCCATGCCGTGGTACCGCAGCCCTCCGGCGTGGACGGGGTCGGGAACGAAGTCGTTGCCGAGCGTGTACATCTTGAGCAGCGGGGTCATGCCCGAGGCATCACCGAAGTCGTACCGGAACTCGCCCTGCGTGAGGCTCGGCGCGGCGGCCGGTTCGCACGCGACGACGTCGACGCTCGCGCGTCCCTCGAGGTTCTCCCGGAGGAACGGGAAGGCGATGCCGGCGAGGTTGGACCCGCCACCCGCGCAGGCGAAGAGGTGATCGGGCATCGACTCGCCGAAGCCCGCGAACTGGCGGATGGCCTCCTGACCGATGACGGTCTGATGGAGGGCGACGTGGTTGAGCACGGAGCCGAGCGCGTAGGAGGCCTCGGGGTCGGCGACGGCGAGTTCGACGGCCTCGGAGATCGCCATGCCGAGGCTGCCGGTCGTGCCGGGGAAGCGTTCGTTGAGCTGCCGTCCCACCTCGGTGTTCATCGAGGGCGAGGGCTGCACCTGCGCGCCGAACGTGCGCATGAGCAGGCTGCGGTAGGGCTTGTTCTCGTAGGTGTTGCGCACCTGGAAGATCTCGCAGGTGAGACCGAAGACCTGTGTCGCGAAGGCGAGCGCCGCGCCCCACTGGCCCGCGCCGGTCTCGGTGGTGAGCCGGGTCTTGCCGGCGAGCTTGTTGAAGTACGCCTGCGGCACCGCGGAGTTCGTCTTGTGCGAGCCGACCGGTGACTCGCCCTCGTACTTGTAGTAGATCCGCGCGGTCGTGCCGAGGGCCTGCTCGAGGCGCCGGGCCCGGTGCAGCAACGAGGGACGCCACAGCCGGTAGATCTCCTGCACCGCCTCGGGGATCTCGATCCACCGGTCCGTGCTCATCTCCTGCTCGATCAGCTGGAGGGGGAAGATCGCCGTCATGTCCTCGGCGCTCATCGGCTCCTTCGTGCCGGGGTGCAGATGCGGCGCGGGTGGCGTCGGCAGGTCGGCGACGATGTTGTACCAGTGCGTCGGGATGTCGGCCTCCTCGAGGAAGACCTTCGTCTTGGCGGAGTCGGGACGCGCGGCGGCGGGGTTGGTCTCGGTCACCCGGTCACTGTAGGTCGGGCGAAGTGGCCACGGGCCGCGCGGAGGCGGGCAGCAGCCTCGACAGCCTGGTCGACGTGCGCAACCACCTGCGTGCGCCGCCGTCCCGCCGTGCGCCGCCGTCCCGCCGTGCGCCGCCGTCCCGCCGTGGGTCGGGTGCCTCCCCGTGCCCGGGCCTCTGCCCGCGGTCGCGACCGAACTCGTGGCCGTGACGCCGGGCGGCGAGGTCGAGGCGTTGCCGCAGGGTGCGGGGCGGGTTGGCCGTGGCGTCGAGCACGACCTCACGGCGGGCGAGTTCGGCCTCCGCCTCGGCGTGACGCCGGTGGAGGCGTTCGCGGATCTCGTCCGGGGTGTAGGAGGCGCGGCGGCGCTCCTGGCGCACGGTGAGCGCACCGGTGGCGACGAGACCGGCGACGCCCGCGGCGCCGAGGAGCTTCCACCACGTCCCGGCCGAAGGCCTCAGGGAGGAGGTGCCGGAGGAGCGAGTGCGGCGCGACATGTCGAGAGTGTGTCAGCCCGCGGAGGTGAGGGCACCCGGCCCGTCAGCACGCCTGGAAGGCCGGGGCCTTCGCCGCCTCCGGTGCCGCGACCCCGGCGCCCACCGCCATCTCGATCTCGGCCCTCGGATCCATCCCCGGGGCCGGCTCGGCGGGTGTCCCGGGTTCCGACCGGGCCGCGCGGCTCCCGAGGACCTCGGCGACGAGCATCGCGAGGAGGATGAGACCGCCGCCGAGCAGCAGGGTGCGGGTGACGGACTCACCACCCCAGAGCACGGCGAACACCGACGCGAACACCGGCTCGAGGGTCATGACGATGGCCGCGCGCGTCGCGGGCATCCGGGACTGTGCCCAGGCCTGGGCCCACATGGCGAGCGCACCGGCGAACAAGGCCATCCACACGATCGCGGCCCACCCACCCGGCGTCGCGGGCAGGATGATCCCGCCGTCGGCGAGGCCACCGACACCGCAGGTGAGGGCGACGCCGAGCATCATGACGACCGCCATCCCGTCGGCCTTCTCGGGGGAGACGTAGCGACTGAGCGCGATCATCTGCAGGGCGTAGGCCCCGGCCGAGGCGAGCGTGAGCAGTTCACCCGTGCCGAGACCGGCGAAGCCCTCACCGCCGCCGAAGCAGAGCACCGCGAGCCCGGCCGCCGACAGCGCCACGGCAATCCAGGTCACCCGGGGCAGCTGCTCGCCGAAGAGGAGCAGCGCGAGGAGCGGGGTGAGCACGACGCACAGGCCGGTGAGGAATCCCGAGGTCGACGCGCTCGTGGACGCGAGGCCGTAGGTCTGCAGCAACTGCGCGAGGCCGTAGACGACGCCGATGAGCAGGGCCGTGACGACGTCCCGCCGCGTGAGCGCCACGAGTCGGCGGCCGAAGATCGCGAGCATCGCCACCGCGGCGATGACGAAGCGGATCGCCGAGAGGTCGTTCGGCGGCACGGTGTCGACGAGATCGCGGATGAGGAAGAACGAGGAGCCCCACACCGCCGTGACGAGGACGAGCGCGAGGGTGGCCAGAGACGCGTCTCGTCGCCGCGCCGCGTCGGGCGTCGCAGCGGTGAGGGTCGGCGTCGTCATGGTCATGAACTCGACGGTACGGACTCGGCGACCCATCAGTCTATCAACTGTTCCGAGGGGTTGATTAGGATTCCTACATGTTGAGCAGTCTTCACCTCGAGGCCCTCGCCACCGTCTGCGACGCCGGGACCTTCGAACAGGCCGCGGCCGAGCTGCAGGTGACTCCGTCGGCCCTCAGCCAGCGCATCAGCGGCCTCGAGCGGCGACTCGGCCGGGTGCTCGTGCGGCGCTCGCGTCCGGTCACGCCCACGGCGGACGGCGAGATCGTCCTGCGGCTCGCGCGGCAGACCGTGCTCCTGCAGGCGGAGTGTCTGGAGGCGTTCGCCGACGCCGAGGGGGCGGAGCAGGTGCGTGTGTCGGTGGCGCTCAACGCCGACACCCTCGGCACGTGGTTCCAGGAGGTGCTCGCCGATGTCGCCGCGGAGGGGCGGCTCGTGCTCGACCTCCGGATCGAGGACGAGTCGCGCACGGCCGACCTGCTGCGGGCCGGCGAGGTCATGGCGGCCGTGAGCATCGACCCCCAGCCCATCCAGGGGTGCACCGTCGAGCCGCTCGGGCTCATGTCCTACGTGCCGGCGGTGTCGCCCGACCTCGTCGATCGCCTCGGGTTGGGCCGGGCCCACATCGACGACCTCGGTCGGATGCCGATGCTGCGCTTCGGGCGGGACGACGACATCCAGCCCGCGTTCCTCATGCGCAGTGGTCACGCGGAGGCGCGTCCGCCCGTCCACCACGTGCCGTCCAACGCCGAGTTCATCGCGGCCACCCTCTGCGGTCTCGGGTGGGGCGCGATCCCCCTTCCGCAGGTGCGGGCCCCCATCGCCGACGGGTCCCTCATCCCCATCCAGGGCGCGGGCACGATCGAGGTGCCGCTCTACTGGCATCGGTGGCGCGTCGATTCGCCGACCCTCATCCACCTCACCGAGCTCGTCACCGGTGCCGCACGGGTGCACCTCCAACGCCCCACGAACGGCGGGTGACCCTCCCTCGGCGCCCCCCTTCGCGGGCACGTCGGATCGGGGTGGGCCGTGGTGCACTGGGTCCATGGCCACGACGCTCGCCGACGCCCTCGCCCACGCCCGGACCGGCGACGTCTGGCTGTTCCGGGGCACCTCGGGCGCCGACCGCGCGATCCGGATGCTCACGAACGCCCCCGTCAACCACGTGGGGATGGCCGTCGTGCTCGACGACCTGCCACCGATGATGTGGCACGCCGAGCTCGGCCGGTCCCTGCCCGACCTGTGGACCGGCACGCATCATCGCGGTGCGCAACTGCACGACCTCGAGGCCGCCGTCCGTCGCTGGGCGGAGGTGTACGGCCAGCAGGCGTGGCTGCGGCAGCTCGACCCGGTGCCGGCCCGCAACGCCGAGGACGCCCTCCTGCGGACGATCGCCGTGTGGGACGGCGCCTCCTTCCCCCGCACGTCGCAGCTCGCCTGGCGGTGGCTGCGGGGTCGGTCCTCCTCGATGGCCCTCGTCAGGCGGCTGCGGAGCGAGTTCCCGACCACCGCCCCGGATCAGGCGGGCACGGCCGCGGCGGCCTACTGTGCCGAGCTCGTCGCCGTCGCGTACGAGGCGATGGGCATCGTCGAACCGGGACGTCCGCCGAACTGGTATGACCCCGGCCGCTTCTGGAGCGGTGACGACCTGCCCCTGCGTGAGGGGTGGACCCTGTCCCCGGAGATCCCCGTCGAGGTCCACGGCGGCGGAGTCCGCACCACTGGCGAGGCCCCCGGCATGCTGGACCGGACACCCCGTCGGCGGGGGTGGCGTCGTCGGCGCCGTGCGCTCGAGGACCCGCCGACGTCATCCCGATGAGCGCGCACCTGTCGGTGGCCGCGTCAGGGCGTTCCCGTCAGCGCGTTCGCCGGAGGTCGTCGAGAAGGACGGGCAGATCCTCCTCCTCGTAGCGGGGATCCTCCATCCGCCACGGCGTGGCACCCGGCAGACGGGAGACGAGATCGTCGACGATGGCGCGCCCCGTCGGGTCACCGTCGGCCCGCACACGCAGGCGGACCCCTGAGTGCGCGAGGCCGGCGAGGAGCCGATGCGCGGCGAGCCCGGGGCGGCCATAGGTGCAGATGAGCGGTGCGGAGGCCGCCCCCAGCGTGCGAGCGGCCGACTCGATGACCGACGGGTTCTCGCAGACGAACACCTCGCGCACCTCGCCGAGGGGGGACACCTGCACCGGCAGGGACCGCAACGTGAGCCAGAGCGGCTCCTGCGGGGCGGCGCGCGAAAGTCGCGCAGCGGCCGAATCGCCGCGGAGGGGGAGTCCGAGCACGAGCACCGTCGACGACACCTCGTCGCAGAGCACGCCGACCCCGGCCCACGACCGACGCCAGGCGTCGGCCTCGACGGGCACGGTGGAAAGGGCCGAGGTCCCCTCCGTCGTTCCCGCGGCGAGACGGGCTGCGGCCCGCCCGAGCGGACGGTCACGGTCGAGGGCATGGGCATCCCCGAAGACCCTCGCCGCGAGCACGGCGAGGAGGACGGGCTCGTCCGAGGGACCGGGGAGAGCGGCCCAGAGAGCAGCGAGGTCATGGGCTCGCGCGAGCGGTCGGGCCGATGGCAGGCACCGTCTCTCCGCTTCGGCGACGAACTCCGCGCCGTGGCCACGCAGGGCGGCCGACAACACCTCGGTCGCCGCCGACCGTTCCGCCGCTCGCGCGTCGGCGGCGACCCGGCGCTCCTCGGCGCGGTCACGCAGCGGTCCGCCGACGGCGGTGAGGAGTTCCTCGAGGGTGACCCCATGTCGGGCGAGTGCGCTCGCGAGCAGCGCGAGGGGCAGTGGCCCACCACCACTCTCCCAGGTGGTGCCGAGGAGCCTCCCCACCTCGGCGCGTTGCGTTCGCGACAGCGTCGGCGCCACCTGGGCCCGTGCCCCGACACGGCCGGACTCCACCCGCTCCCTGACCATGCCGAGCACGAGGCTCGGCCCGTCGTGTCGTGCCCAGCGCAGGATCTCGGGTGGGATGCCGCCGCTCACGTGGTCACCGACGCGGAGAACAGATCGTCGCCGTCGCCGTCGCCGTCGTCGCCGTCGCCGTGCGAGGCGGACGCGGACCGACTGGTCGGCAGCGGCAGATCGATCGGGGTCAGCTCACGACCGGCCCACAACTCCAGGAGCAGATCGGCGCCCGGCTGGGGGTGAGGCGCCCGGACCACCTGGTAGATCGCGGCGGCCGGGACGACACGGGAGTTGACCAGCCGCCCCGGCCCCGCGATGAGGACGTCCAGATCGAACTGCCGCAGGAGGTCGAGCACGGTCGCGCGGTTGTCGGTGTCGAGGCCGTCGAACGCCTCGTCCAGCCACAACGGCCGTGGAGCGCCCGACAAGCCGGAGTAGAGAGCGGCGAGCGTCGCGATGAGCGGGGTCATGAGCATGACGACACGGGCGCCACCCGAGGCATCCGCGTAGGCCGACGGCGTGAGCGGTGCCCACGAACCGCCTGTCCCGGAACGCTTCTCGAGGCCGACGTCGAACCACAGCCGGTAGTCGAGGGCCACGGCGAGGTCGGTCGCCCAGTCCGTGTGACCTGCCGCGCTCGCGGCCTCCTTCGCGCCGTCGACCCTCGCCCTGAGGAAGGACCGCACCTGCGCCGCGACCGTGGGGTCGAGCAGCGCCGCACCGCCCACATCCTCGAGCGCGGCAAGGACCTCGCCGGTCACCCCCGCCAGCGGAGTGAGCTTGAGTCGCAGGGCCGTGCGCGTCGTACCGGTGGGATGGGCGGCGAGGACGTGGTTGATGTCGGCGACCAGCCGCCGCATCGAGGCGAGCCTGTCGCGAAGGTGGTTGATGAAGGTCGACCCGAGCAACTCGCTCAGCAGGGCCTGCATCCGCTCGTCGTAGGCCGCGGCCAGGGTCTCGTGGATCTCCCCGAGCCGGACGGCGGCGTGCCGCGGACTCCACGCGGCCCCGGTCGAGTCGACGACGACCGTGACGGTGGGGATGTCGCCCTCGTCGTCGAGTCGCACCGACCGTCCTCCGGCCTCCAACGACGACCGAAGTTCGGCGACCGCCGTCGTGAGGCGCTGGAACCGGCGGTCGACCTCACGCGCCTGCTCGTCCTGGCTGCTCGGCCAACCGCGGATCTCCACCGCCTCCCGGACGGCCGCCACCTGGGCACGTGTGGCCTCCACGCTCGTCGAATCCGCCTGTGGCAGGACGATCCCGGCCTCGTCGACCAGACCCCCGTCGACGAGGCCACGGAACCGGTCGTACACGGAGTCCCGGCGTGCGCGCGCCGCGTCCCGGTCCGCCTCGGCCCGGCCGAGTTCGCTGCGGAGAACTCCACTGCGGACCGCGAGCTCGGTGGCCTTCTTTGTGAGCCGCGTGAGTCGTCCCCGACCGGCACGGACGGACTCCTGCAAGCCCTCCACCCGCTCGAGGATCTCGCGGTCGTCGGCGCCGACGGCCGCCTCGACGACGGCCGCCTGGGCACGGGTGGCGTCGAGATCTCTCGCGACGGCGTCCTTCTCCTCGGCTCGCCGGCGCGAGAGGACCGCGGCCTCCTCGGCGCGCTTCGCGACACGGGCTTGCTCACCACGGCGGAGATCGAGGACCCGCTGCTCCGCGATCACCGCACCGAGCGCGCGTTCCGCCTCGTCGATGCGGGCGGCGAGCGCGTCGATCTCGGTGAGGACCGTGGGGAGTCGGCGGCTCGCGGCGTGTTCGTGCAGAGCGGCCCGGAGGACGTCGGCGGCGGCCCGGGCCTCCTGCGCCGCACGCTGGGCCCGCCGGCTGCGGGTCGCGGCCTCCTCGGCCGACTCGGCGCGCCGTTCGGCCTCGTCGATCTGACGGCGCAGCGGCTCGTCGTCGGGGCAGGCCGCGAGGCCGGCGTCGAGGTGTGCCCGCGCCTCCTCGAGGAGGGCGTGCCGCCGGCGGTGCGCCTCCGCGCCCTCCCGAACCTCGTCCCGTCGCCGTTCGAGTTCGGCGATTCGCCGCTGCCGACCGCGTTCTCGGGCGTCCTGCCCGATCCACTCCGCCTGCCCATGCACCGACACCGCGTGTCCGGAGAGCAGCGGCGTCCGCCACCGCCCGTCGAGTGTGACGACGTAGCCCGACCCACCGGCGCCGTCGTCGCCGCCGTGGCCGTCATCGTCGCCGTGGCCGTCATCGGTCGTCATCGCGACGGCCGCCAGCAGGCGGGCCACGACCCCGCCGAGGCCGTCGTCGCCGTCGGCCGCCTCGAGCACATCGGCGAGGCAGGGCCCGGCGATCGGCTCCGTCGGGACGCGGAGATCGACGATGGTGTCGGCCTCGTCACGGGCAGGCAGGTGCACCCCGTCGTGCGTCACCCACGCGTCGAGGATCCCGGCGGCAGCGAGTGCGGCTTCGAGATCGGCGAGGTCGTCGTCCTCGGTACGGGGGTTGACGAGCCGCCACAGCGGTGCGCCGTGTGGCCCCGGTGCCGGGCGCGCTCGACGTGCCCACCCCACCGGCTCCGGGAACGACGGGTCCACGGTGTCGTGCAGACCCGCGATCTCAGCGTCCAGGGCGGCGATCTCAGCTTCCCGACGACGGATCTCCTCTCGGGTCGAGGCGGCGTCCTCGAGGAGTCGGGCTGCCGGGGCCGCGTACCAGTCGCGACGGGCGGCGTCCTGGAGGCGTTCGCCCGGCTCGTCGCCAGGGAGACCGTCGACCCAGGCGTCGACGACCCCGGGGGGCGGGGTGGGCTCCAGCGTGGCCGCCCACCGGGAGACCGCAGCGGCGAGCACGTCACGGGCCGTCTCGGCGGCGGCGCGCGCCGACTGCGCGCTCTTCTCCGCGTCCGCATGGTCCGCCGCATATTGAGCGGCGATGTCCTCGTGGACCTGGGCGGTCGAGTGTGCCTTGTCGAAGCGTCCGTGCAGCTCTCGCGCGTGGCGGGCGTCCGCGGCTCGCTCGTGCAGCGCCTGCCGCAGCCGCGACAGATCCGCGCAGGTGGACTCGGGGAGTCCGGCCTCCGTGACGCGCGTCGCGAGGGTCGCGGCCTGGGCGCGGACCGCCTCCTCCGCGGCACCGGAGTCCTGCCGGGCGCGGGCGAGTTCCTCGCGTGTCTCGGCCGCCTGCCGATCGGCGCGTTCGCTCTCCTCGGTGGCCCGCCGGAGGTGGCCCTCGATGCGGGCGAGGTCTGCGTGCAGCTGGGCCAGTCGGTCGAGGCGCCCTTGAGCGTTGCGATATGCCGTCGACTCACGCAGTTCGGTGAGCGACCGCTCCTCGACCTCGACGCGGCCCTCCTCCGCCACACGCTCGGTCGTCACCGCCTCCGCCTCCGCGTCGACCTCGCGCAGCGTCGCCTGCGCCTCGCGCACCCGCCGCGTCACCGCGTCGAACTCGGTTCGCGCGGCGGCGCCGTCGTCGGCGACGATCCGGAGCCGCGCGGCGGCCCACGGCAACCAGGACCGGGTTCGGAACGTCCGGACCGACTGTGCGGCCTCCTTGGCCGACCGGGCGTCGGCCTGGACCTGGTCGAGTTCATCCCAGCCCGCGGTGAGCGCGTCGATCTCCTGCTGGGCCAACTCCGGCAGCGCCTCACGCAGCTTGCCGGTGACGAAACCGACGTTCAACCGTTCGCCGAGCTTGGGCGTGCGGGTCGTGCGCAGCAGTTTTCCGATGCCGTCGAGCTGGTCGCTCGTGCCGCCGAGCAGGCGGGCGGCGACCCGCTGGCGATAGGCCGTGGCCGTCGGATGCTGCTCCACGGCCTCCGCCGCCCGATCCGGTGGGACGACGGCACGGTCGAGGACGAGGTCGACGCCATCTCCCACGCGGGAGCCGTCGATCGTGCACCACCGCGGCGTGAACGACGTCGAGGCTCGCCTGACCCGCGCGAACATCGCCGTCGTGAAGAACTGGGCGCCGTCCTCGGTGAGACGGCCGTACTCCACCCACAGCCACCCCTCGCTGGTGGAGGCGTCGGCCGGTCGCCGATCGTCGTCGCGGCCCGTCGGCTCGACGTAGTACCGGAAGGTCTTGCCGTGTTCGCCGAGCGTGTCGATGTTGGCGCTCGCGACGCTCCCGAGCCAGGGGATGAGCGTCGTCATGGCCATGAGTGAGGACTTGCCCGTCTCGTTGCTGCCGGTGAGTTGAGCCCAACCGTCGGCGAACCAGTACTCCGCGACCTCGAACTCCCACAGGTTGACGACGCCCGCGCGTAGGGCCTGCCACCGGTCGTGCCGGTGGGGGAGGGGCAGCCCACCGGTGCGCGCGGCGTCTCGCCACGCCCGCAGGTGCGCATCGTCCGCGCGGGCCGGGTCCGCGACCGGCGTCGTCGGGCCGTCGCCGCGGTCGGTGGTCGTCATGAGGGGTCCTCCACATCGAAGAGCGCGGGGGTGGCGTCGGCGCCGTTCGGAGATGGTGGAGCGATCGGGCGGCGGTCGGTCGAGCCGGACGTGGCCCCCGTCTCCACCGTGCCCATCGTCTCCGCCGTGCCCATCGTCTCTGCCTTGAGCACGGTGTCCGCCGATGGCTCGTCGGGCTCGGGAGTGCTGCCCCCGGACAGCCGGGCCGCCCGGTACCGGCCTGCCGCCGGACGGAACACCCAGTCGCCGTCCGTGACGGTGAGGAGACCGGCCTCGGCGAGTTCCCGCTCGGCCTCGCTCCGGACCACGGCGTCGGAATCGAGGTGCGCGGTGAGTCGGGTGGACCTCCTGATATCGGCGACGTGCGCATCGACGGTCGCCCCTGGGCAGCGCCGAAACCCGGGCCGCCCCGTCACCGGGTGGGCGACGGCACTGCACGACTCGAGAAGTCGCAGCGCCACCCACGCGACGGTGGTCACGGCCGGGAAGGGGACGGTGGCGGCCTTGGCCCAGCGCTCCTCGGCCGGCAGGACGAGCACGAGGGCATCGCTGCGGACCTCGATGGTCCCGCCCGTCATCTCCACGGCGTCGGCGATCAGGCGTGATCGCTGAAGACGCAGGTAGTCCACCTCCTCGGGGGTGAGGTCGGCCAGCTCGAGGGACTGCGTCTCCACGAGGGTGCGAAGGAGCCGCGCGCGCCGGGAGTCGACGACGTCCTCGTCGGCGGGCGGAGGACCCTCGAGGGCCAACGTGAGGACGTGCGGGTCGACGATGAGCAGGAGGGCGTCCCGGTCGAGGACGAACCCCGCGCCGATGCCTCGCCCCTCACTTTCCCAGGAGTCGAGGGTCTCCTCGTCGTGGGTGCGCCGGTCGAGGACACCGAGGTCGGTGAGTCGGGTGAGGGCACGCACGAGGTCGAGGCGGTGGGATCGGCGGTCGGGATCGTAGGGGGTCGTGCCGGCGGTGAGCGAGGCGCGTCGCACGGCGTCGGAGAGGTCCTGGATCGTCACGGAGTCGCCGGTGGTGTCTTCCAGCGCTGCGGCAGCGAGGAGCAGGAGGACGAGTTCGCGTCGCCGCACGGGAGGGCCGGCCGGGATGGCGACGGCGCCGCGGAGCGGGGTGCGGACGAGGCGGTACTGCCCACCGACCGTGAGGATCCGGTACCCGAGACGTGCGCACCACCGTTCCAGGGTGGCGCGGTAGCGGGCGATGTCGCGATGGAGGTCCGGGGCCGACCGGGACCCCACGAGCGGTCTGCCGAGGAGCCCGACGAAGGCCTCCTGCTGCTCAGGCAGCGAGAACCGGGTGTGGGAGGCGAGGCTCATCGCCGTCCCCCTCTCATGCGTCGATCTCGACGAGGGCGTCGTCGAGGACGAGTCGCCCGGCGGGCAGGTGGAGGACCGCGGAGGCCGCAGGGGTCACGGGGGTGAGGCGGAGGGTGCGGCGGCCGTCCGAGGAGGTGCCGCGGTAGCACCCGCGGGAGTCCGGTGCCCCGGCGCGGGCGATCTGGATGAGGTCGAGGAGCAGCTCGGCCTCGACGGTCTCGATCTCACCCCAGGAGGAGAGGGTCGTGCCCGAGCGCGCGATGAGCCGGGACTCGGCCTCGGCGGTACGGGCTCTCGTGCGGGCGGCCTCCATGCGGGCGAGGGAGCGAGCGGCGGAGGTGTCCCGGATCCGGGGGGCGCGCCCGCTGAGCGCGCGGGGCCCTTGGAGGCGGAGGCGACGCTCGATCGGGACGGGTGGGGCGTCCCAGGTCGACGTCTCAGCGCGTGCGTCGACCGGCGGTGCGGTGAGCCCGAGGTGCCGAGCCCCGTAGAGCCCGGTGGCCGTGCACCACACCCGCCACGCCGCATCGTCGTCGGTCGCGGTCTCGAGGGCGGTGGCGAGGCGGAGGAGATCGGCGCTGCGGCTGATCGCCCCACCGACCGCGAGGAGAGTGCGGTGGCCCCGCAGCAGGGGCGCGACGGCGTCTCGCATCTGGAGGCGCAGGGCGCGCGCCTGCGGGCGGGGGCCGGTGAACCATCGCTGGACGGTGCCGAGGGTGCCGCGCAGTTCGGCGACGACCTCGGCGACCCGGTCATCGTCGGCCGCCGCACCGAGACGCGCGAAGGCAGGCCCGCGCCACGCCTCGTCGGGGAAGGCCTCGAGGGCGTCCGCAGCGTCGGCGATGCGGCCGGAGTACACGTCGACGCCGGCGCCCCACATGTCGACGTAGTCGACCACCGTCTGAAGGAGCCGGGCGACCTTGTCGGGGTCGGGCGCCCCGCTGAGACCCGCCGCGAGTCGGGCCTGCCACCGCCCCGCGGTGCGAGCCATGTCGACGATCGTGGTCTGAACCTGCGCGAGCGCAGTGCTCGCCACCTCGGGGTCGGGGACGAAGGCGGCCACCGCGGACTCCAGCTCGGCGGCGAGGATGGGCGGCGCAAGGACCGCGGAGCTCGTGCGGGTGTCGTGCCCGGCGTCGATCTCGCGGGCGAGGGCGTTGACGGCGGCGCCCTGTTCGGTGAGTTGGTAGCGGGCGCGGTTGCGCAGGAAATCCGCCTCGGTATGGGCCTGGTCCTGCCACGTGTCACAGGTGCGCCAGGCCACGAGTTGTTCCATGCGTCTGGCGAGGGCGTCGGGGTCGGCCAGGGCGTCGAGGACAGCGCTGGTGGACTCCGACCGGACGTGGTGCTGCACTCGGGCGGCCACGAGGTGGGGCAGTTCGTCATGGGGTACGCCGGTGAGTCGGCGTGCCTGCTCGTCGGCGAGGACGTCGACCAGGAGCCGGTACTGCGTCGCGTTCGGGCTCGTGAGGTAGGACGCGGCACCGATGGCGCCGGGGAGCCCGAGCAGGCGCAACGCCTCTTCCACCGCGTCGACACCCACTGACGGTTCGACCACGCGAGCGGTCGACGACGGTGCGTCGTCGCTGCTCATTCTCGACCTCCCCTCACCCGAGCACAGGACATCACACTCCACCGACACCACTTCGATGTGCCTGGTGTGTACCTGCGCGTGGACCCGGGGTGCCGGCTCAGCCGCGCAAGCGGTACCCCATCCCCCGCACGGTCTCGAGAATGTCGGGACCCACCTTGCGCCGCAGGTAGCGCACGTACACGTCGACGACGTTCGACCCCGGGTCGAAGTCGTACCCCCACACGTGGCTGAGCAGTTGTTCGCGGGACAGCACCTGCCCGGGGTGGCGCATGAACGTCTCCAACAGCGTGAACTCACGGGCCGACAGGTCCCGCACCCGCCCGTCGACCCGCACCTGCCGTGAGCGCACGTCGAGGCTGATCCGCCCGGTCTCCAACTCCATCGCCGCCGGGTCGGGTGAGGCGGGGGCGCGCAACCGCAACCGGATGCGGGCGAGCAGTTCGCCGAAGGAGAACGGTTTGCTCATGTAGTCGTCGGCGCCGCCCTCGAGCCCGGTGATGGTGTCGGCGGCGGAGTCGCGAGCGGTGAGGACGATGACCGGCAGCGAGGACCCCGCGCCGCGCAGCCGGCGCAGCACCTCGAAACCGTCCATGCCGGGCAGGCCGACGTCGAGGATCAGCAGGTCGTGCTCGCCGCCGACGGCGTGGGCGAGGGCCGACGGACCGTCCTGCACGATGGTCGTCGTGAAGCCGCCGGCGCCCAACCCCTTGGCGACGAAACTGGCGATGCGGGGTTCGTCTTCGGCGATGAGGATGCGGCTCATCGCCGGTCACCGCCGACGACGGGCAGACCCGGGGTCGGTTCGTCGGGGAGCCCGCCGAGGGAGTCCGAGTCGTCCACGTCGTCCGAGCCGTCCGCGGGGGCGTCGGCGAGGGCCTCGGCCGGGAGTTCGACGACGAACCGTGCCCCGCCGGCCGCGCTCGCCGCGGACACCCACGCCGTGCCGCCGTGAGCCTGCGCGATGGCCATGACGATCGCGAGTCCGAGCCCGCTGCCGCCCTCACGGCCGGTCGAGCCGGAGCGGTGCCGGTCGAAGATCCGGAACCGCTCGGTGGGTGGCACTCCCGGGCCGGTGTCGCGGACCCACAGTTGGACGCCGTGCGGCCCTCCGGCACAGCCGAATCCGATCTCGTCGCCGGGGCCGGTGGCCTCGACGGCGTTCGCGGCCAGCTGCAGCAGTGCCTGGGTGAGGCGGCGGGGGTCGCCGCTGATCCACACGTTGGAGAGCTGGTCGATGACCCAGCGGCGTTCGCCGAGGGTGCGGGCCTTGGCGAGGCAGTCCTCGACGAGCAACGCGGCCTCGCACTGCTCCAGGCGCACGAAGTCGGGGCGTCGGGCCTTGGCCAGCACGATGAGGTCCTCGACCAGCCCGCTCATCCGGTCCAGCTCGTCGACGGCGAGGGTGCGCACCCCCTCGACGTCCTCGGGGTCGTGGGCGTCCATGAGTTCGAGGTGGCCGCGCAGCACCGTGATCGGGGTGCGCAGTTCGTGGCCGGCGTCGTCGAGCATGCCGCGCTGTGCGCCGAGCGCCTCCTGGAGCCGGTCGAGCATGCCGTTGAACTGCCGCGAGAGGTCGGCGACCTCGTCGTCGCCGTGGACCTCCAGCCGCCGGGACAGGTCGGTCTCCGTGATCGACTCGGCGGTGTCTCGCAGCTCCTCCATGGGCCGCAGCAGGCGCCGGACCAGCAGCGACGCCGCCACCAGCAGGACGAGCCAGGCGATGACGGCGCCCGCCGCGTAGGAGCGGATCGTGGCCTGCATCTCCGCGAACTCGCGGTCGAGGTAGTACAGCGCGACGTAATGTCCGCGATCACCCCCCTGCACGACCGGCATGACGGCGTAGGAGATCCGCCCATGCCCCGCGGCGTCGTACTCCCCGAAGGCCGGCGAGTCATGCGCCGTCGCGAGCTCCCGGAAGTCCTCGTCGGTGTGCACCTCGCCGCCGCCGTCGGCCTGCACGATGGTCGAGCCGGTCAGGTAGCCGACGTGGATCTCGTTCTCGTCGGGCACGTTGCGCTGCATGGAGACGGTGAAGAGTCGCTCGGCGTCGCTGAAGGGTTGCCCCGTCTCGGGGTCGATGCCGGAGGAGGCCAGCTCGGTGAACTCGCGGATCTCCTGCGCCAACTGCCGTTCCACCCGCGACTCCACCCGCTGGCGTTCCAGGAGGAGGGCGGGCGCGCCGGCGCCGAGCAGTCCGACCGCCGACAGCAGCGCGATCGAGCCGAGGACGCGGCGGCGCAGTGAGGGCCGGCGCCACCCGAAGGTCGCTCCGGCCCCCTCGACCCCCTCGGCGGCCGACGCCGGCGGAGCGGCGCGCTCAGCGCGCATCGAGATCAGTCGTCATCGTCGTCGTCATCGTCGTCGTCATGGTCATCGTCGTCATCATCATCGTCATCGGTCACGGCCACACGCTGGGGCGGTTGGGGAACGGGTTTGACGACCTTCGTGGCGGAGGTGCGCGCGGGCGTGGGCGCCGGTGCACCGGCCGGGGCGGAGCGGCGAGGAGTGGGCGTGCCGGCCGACGTGGAGGGGGAGGCCGCGACAGCGGTCGTCGGCGTCGACGCCGGGGTCGGGCCGGTCGGCACGACCGTGCCGCTCGGGCCGGTTCCCGACACCCCGTCGGTCGGAGTCGCTCCGGCGGCCGAGGCGGTCGGGGTCCGGTCGAGGTCGACGACACGGCCCAGGTCGGGGCGCTCCTGTCCGAAACCGAAAGAGGCGCCGAGCGCGACGACTGCCACGGCGCACAGTGCGGCGACGGTGGCGAGGACGAGGCGGGCTGACGACATGACTCCATCGTGGCGGGCACCCGGAGGCGGAGTCAGGCCGCAGACGATGAGAGTCCTCTCATCGTCGTGTCATCGGCCTCTCACACCCGGCGTCGAGGGTTGAGCACGTTCCCGGCTCGCCGACGGCCTGCTGCGGACCGGCACCGATCGTCTCCGAGAGGACCCCTGACATGGACCTGACCACCTTGTTCACCGGCCTGGCGCTGAACCTCACCGTCATCGGCGTGCTGGTGTTCGGCTGCTACCGACGACGTCACAGCAAGGTCGATCTCATGCTCAGCTACATCGTGCTGAACATCGGGGTCTTCGGGGCCGTCGCCCTGCTCGCGGGCGCCGACGGGGGCGTCGCGCTCGGCATGGGCCTGTTCGGGATCCTCTCGATCATCCGCCTCCGCTCCAGCGCGATCTCGCAGACGGAGGTCGCCTACTACTTCGTCGCGTTGGTCCTCGGGCTGGTCAACAGCCTCGGCGCGCATGTGCTGCCGCTCGCGCTGACGATCAACGTGTTGCTCCTCGGGGCCCTGTGGGCACTGGATCGGGGGGAGCGGGCCGTGAAGCGCCGCCCCACCGAGACCCGGCGGATCACCTTGGACGTCGTCCACGACGACCCGGACGCTCTGCGTGCCGACCTCCTTGCCCGACTGCGCACGCCCGCCCTGTCGGTCGGCGTCGAGGAGATCGACTACGTCCGTGAGGTCATGGTGCTCAACGTCGAGGTCGACAGGCCGAGGTCCGGGGCCACGAAGGCGAACGCGACGACCGGTGATGCGCTCTACGCCGGAGGCACCCGGTGAGCGCCCTCTCCCCGGCGCGCGCCCTCTCCCCGGCGAGCGCGGCGATGGACGTCCTGGCGGAGACGACCGGCTCCGTCGACCTCGCGACCGTCCTGGACCGGGCGGCGCTGACGGAGCGCGTCGACACCAAGTACCTGATCTTCCCGGCGGTCCTGGGCCGTCTCATCGAGCATCTCCAGGCGGAGCCGGAGGGGGAGGTCGACGTCCTGGAGATCGACGGGCGCCGCCGGTTCGCCTACGAGTCGCGGTATCTGGACACGCCCGACCTGCGGATGTTCCGTGACCACCTCCAGGGGCGGCGCCGCCGGTTCAAGGTCCGCACCCGCAGCTACCTCGACACGGGTGGCAGCTTCCTCGAGCTGAAACTGGCGGGGGCCGTGGGCGGTACCGAGAAGGTGCGCTGGGCGTTGCCCGACCGTGCGGTCGAGGACGTCGCTGGTCGGGCACCGGGCGCGCTGGAGTCGCTGTACCGAGAACTGGCCCACCACGGCCATCGCCGCATCGACACCCTCGCGCCGTCGCTGACGACGACCTACTCGCGGACGACGTTCGTCGGCCGGAACCGTCCGTTCCGACTCACGGTCGACACCGATCTGGAGTGCAGGGAAGCCCTGCGCCCCGGTCGGGGGGGTCTTCAGGCGCTGCACGACCGGGTCCTCCTCGAGGTGAAGAGCCCGACCAGCCGAGACCGGGTCCACCGTCTCCTCCTGGACCTCGGTGCACGCCCGGTCGCCATGAGCAAGTACGGCGTCGGGCTCGGCCTCACGCGCGGCCTGTCGACCCGCCCGTGGGCGGACGCGGTCGGCCGTCACCTGGACGCCGACCTCGCGGCCTAGCCTCGTGGGGCCCGTGTCGTGAGGCGCGTGTCGTGGGGCCCGGACACGACGGTCGGGCAGGTGGGGTCAGGACTCCTCGTCGTCGCCGCCGAGCAAGGAGTTCAGCTCGTCGTCGAAGCTCTTCTCGGTCGCCATGAGCCCGTCGAGGTCGAGCATGACGAGGACGTCGCGCACGGGCACGCCGGTCTCGAGGCACAGGAGGATCGCCTGCCCCATCTGGACGGCGGCGAAGTTGCGCGCGAAGCCCTGACGCAGCGCCTCGGAGACCTCCGGGTGACTCAGCGGGTCGGCGTCCTCACCGAACCGGCGCTGGATGCCCCGCACGATGTCGTACGCGTTCTGGTTGGCCTCACCCACGATCCGCTGGATGCGGGAGGCGGCGGTGGGGTCGAACTCGAGATCCATGGCGCTGCTCCTCGTGCTGCACGGCGGTGGGCCGGTGTGTCCGGCCGCCCCAGTGTGGCGGGTCCGAGGCGACCGCGACGACGCCGCCCCGCCATCGGCCCTCCACGTCGTCCCGTCGTGGCTGCTCAGGGCGCCGACGGCGTCGGGGTCGCGCCCATGCCGTGGTGCATGTGCTCGCCGCCCATGTCTCCCATGTCGGGGGTGGTGGTGCTCTGGAGGACCGTGGGGTCGAGCATGCCGACGATCATCGCGATGTGGGCGACGACGAGGAACACCGCGACCATGGCGACGTGCAGCCGGAGCCAGCGGGAGGGGTCGTCGCGGACGAGGACGCCGGCCTCGAGGAGGCTGATGACGATCATCGGGACGCCGCCGAGGAGGTAGGCGCCGACGGCGATGACGTCCGCCGGGCCCGCCCACCCGCCGGTCCGGGTCAGGGGGAGCACCGCGTGCACGACCAGGTGAAGGGCGATGAAGACCCACACCGGGCCGACCAGCAGGCCGACGCCGTGGCTGAGCCGCCGCACCCACGCGGGGGTGGCTCTGCCGAGGAGCAGCACGAGTTCGGTGATGGCGAGGGTCTCGGCGAGGACGACGGGAAGAGCCATGAACAGCAAGAGATTCCACGGCTGACGGATCGAGAGGAGGCCCATGTAGTGCGTCATCGACATCCCCGCCATGCCGCCGGCACCGGGGTCGACGGTGCGGTCGCTCACGAGGAAGGCGGCCAGCACGGCGACGACGGTGGCGACGGCGAGGAAGACCCGGGCTGCGCGGGTCGAACGGGCCGGTGTCAGCTGCGTGGCCGCGGGGTGCGTCTCGTCCTGCGCGTCACGGGTGTGCGGGGTGGTCATGGCGTCCATGTCCCTACCGTGGCGCGACCGTGTGAGGCCGCGACGAAGCGTCGACGAAGATTCCGTCAAGAATCCCGGCGCCGGGGCTCGACCGGACGGGAGCCGCGGCGGAATCGACGGGAACGGCGGGTGCTCAAGGCCCGTCGGTGTCCGTGGACTCCGGGCCGACGTCCCCGGCCTGGCGGTGTTCTCCGCCGAGCGGCAGTGTGAGGATGAACGCCGCTCCGCGTCCGGGACCGTCGGAGACGGCGGTGAGGGTGCCGCCGTGCGCCACGGCGATGGCCCGGGAGATCGCCAGTCCGACGCCGGTGCCCGCAGACGTCTCTCGGTGACGTGGTGGGGCGCCGCGGTAGAACCGGTCGAAGACGTGGGGGAGGTCGACCGGGTCGATCCCCGCACCGGAGTCGCGCACCTCGATCCGGACGACACGGCCCTCGGCGCGCGCGGCGAGTTCGACGCGACCTCCCGGCGGGGTGTGGTGGATCGCGTTGCGCACGAGGTTGTCCAGGACCTGGCCGAGGCGGGCGGGGTCGACCTCGACGGTCCCCGGCACGGGGCCGGCGGGGACGGCGACGGTGAGACCGGCTCGTCGGGCGCTCGCCGTCGCGGCGTGGGCGGCCGCTGCGAGGAGGTCGTGGACGGGCGTCGGGCGTCGGTGGAGGTCGAGACGTGCCTCGTCGACGGCGGACAACTGCGTGAGATCCCCGGCCAGCCGGGTCAGCCTGCCCGTCTGCGTGCGCAGGGTGCCGACGGTGGTCGCGTCGAGCGGGACCACCCCGTCCTCGAGCGCCTCGACGGTGACGTCGAGAACGGCGAGGGGGGTGCGCAGCTCGTGGGCGAGGGCGGTGAGGAGCCGACGACGGGTCTCCTCGGTGTGATCGATGCGCGCCGACATGTCATTGAATGCGGTTGCGACAGAGATGAGTTCGGGCTCGGACCCGATCAGTTGGACGGGCTCGTCGTACCGCCCGGCGGCGATGCGGCCCGCGCCGGCGGCGAGGGCGTCGAGATCCCGGCCGAGTCGACGCATGAGCCAGGCGCTCGTCACGGCGGCGGAGACGAGCGCGATGACGGCACCGGCGAGGATCGCCGCGAGCCCCGCGGAGCGGAACGCCTCCTGGGCGTGCATGAGGACGCCCGGCTGCCCGGCGTGCCCGGCCTGCCGCATGTGGGAGTCGAAGACCGCGGGGGCGACGAGGGCCGCGACGAGGATCGTCGCGCCGAACGCGAGGGCGACGACGCCGGTCTGCACGAGCACGAGGTGCCGGGTCAGCGACCCGCGCGTGGCGCCTCTCATTCCCCCGCACCCATCCGGTAGCCCACCCCGCGGACCGTCGAGACGAACCGGGGCCGGGCGGGGTCGTCGCCGAGCTTCTTCCGGACGTGGGCGATGTGGACGTCGACGAGGTGTTCGTCGCCGACCCAGTCGGGTCCCCACACCTCGTCGATGAGGCGGCGTCGGCTGAACGCCATGCGCGGCTGGGCGGACAACACCTCGAGGAGGTCGAACTCGGTGCGGGTGAGGTCGACGGGCCTCCCGTCGAGGAGCACCTCGCGGGCCCCGGGGTCGACGCTCAAGGTCCCGACGATGCGCCGTGCGGGCGCCGCAGCGGCGGCGCCGTCGTTGCGGGGGCGCCGTTGCATCACCTGGATGCGTGCGACGAGTTCGCGGACCGAGAACGGTTTGGTGACGTAGTCGTCCGCGCCGACCGACAGCCCGACGAGCGTGTCGACCTCGTCGTCGCGGGCGGTGAGCATGACGACGTAGCAGTCCGAGAACGTCCGGACCCGACGACAGACCTCCACCCCGTCCAGGCCCGGCAGTCCCAGGTCGAGCACGATGACGTCCGGCGCCCACTCACGCGCCGCGGCGACGGCCTCGAGGCCGTCGGCGACCGTGCGCACGGTCATCCCGGCGCGTTCGACGTAGGCGGAGACCGTCCCGGCCAACACCGGCTCGTCCTCCACCACCAGCACCCGCGCGCCTGGGACCACCATGCCCTCAGTGTGCCGGGGGGACGTCCTGACCCCGCGTCCGGGAGCGGCCCGCGGCGGTGCGGTCGGTGCGATCGGTTCGCCCGGTCGGCCGTCGGTCAACCGGCGGGAACTGCATTCAGCAGGGCGGTCCCCGCCGTCCCGGCCTCGTCCATGAGCGCGCGAGGAACGGCGATCAGGTGCGTCTGCTCCTCGAACGCGTCGTGGTCGCCACGGGCCGTGACGCCGGCGCGGAAATCACGGGTGAGCGCCGCGATCGTCTCGGGTTCGTCCCGCAGCTGCAGGCCGACGAGGACGAGGTCGGACAGCGCCTGGTCGTAGTCCTCCAGGTGGGCGGCGACGTCGGGATCCCAGCGGTCGCTGTCGACGAGCAGGTCCGCGCGCGCGGCCGAGGCCTCACGCAGGGCACGGACGAGCGCCGAGTTCCGGCCCTTGGAGTCGGGCCCCGCAGCGGCGCGCGGCCCCGCCTCGGCGAGCGCCTCCCCCGTGGCGTGCCACGCGGCGTGGATGCGACGGTCCAGCGAGGGCAGACGCGGGCCGGGCACGACGACGAAGCCGAGGACGAGACTGACGAAGACCGCGGCGAGCATGAGGACCGTGTACTCGACCAGAGTGCCGACCGGGTCGAGGTGCCGCGTCGAGACGTTGAGCCCGACGGAGACCAGGACCATGCACCCGTTGCCGATCGCGGGCCGGTCCGTGATCACCCAGAGTCCGACGACGAGAGCCACGAGGCTCACCGGCAGGAGCGCAGCGGCGGGGGCGAAGAGGAACACCCCGAACGCGACGAGGGCGCCGACGACGACTCCGACCAGCCGCGGACGAGCGCGTGCGAGGGACTCCGACCAGCTGGCCTGGAGGATGGCGAAGGCCGCGAGCAGCACGGTCGCGACGAGCGGATCGCCCGGCCGCAGGGTGGCGGTGATGACGAGCATGATGAGCATGCCCAGGGCCGTGCGAACGGCGTGGCGGACGTACGTCGATCGGGCGCGCCATGTGGGTCGCCGGGCGGCCCGGTACAGCTCGCGCTCCTGAGCGTGGGGTGTCGCGGTGGAGTCGTCCCGGTGCGCCAGGGCCGCCGCCACCTGATCGAGACCGGCGCTCGCCGTCCCCGCCGCAGTGGAGACCGCGTTCTCCGACGGGTCGGGGGCCCCGGTCGCGGCGGTGGGGCGCGGCGCCGCCTCGTCGTCCGCGACACCGGCGGCATCAGCGGCATCTGCGGCATCCGAGACGTCCGCGGCATCCGAGACGTTCCCGCCGTCCGCGGAGAGGTCCGGGTCCTTCGCCCGCACCTGCTCGGCCAGCTGCGCCGCTCGCCTCCGCAGCGGTTCGACGCCCGCCGCGCTCGGGCGTTCCGCCGCCGGTTCTGCCGGGCGCTCGCTCCGGGTTCGCACTTCGCGCTCGGTCTCCTGCAGCCCGATGCGGTAGCGGACGGCGCCGTCCAGGACCTGTCCGAGCCATGTCGGTCGACCATCGCTCACCCAGGTCTCGAGGGCGCCGGAGACGTCCGGCCGGCGCGCGTCCAACACGCCGGCGATGCGGAGTCGGGTCTCCTCCCGCGGGTCCCCGGCCCCGAAGAGCACGCGGACGACGAGGGCGACGAGGACGCCGGCGAGCACGCGAGCACCAACTGGGTGGGCCGGAAGGGCCCCGTCACCGCCGAGCCGTAGGAGAACAGGCTCGCCATGCCGACCCCTTGGCCGACGCCCACGTACCGACTGCCCAGCACGGGCAGGAGCGCGGCGACGAAGAGAACGGCGACGACTGCCGCGATGGAGGCGACGCGGGAGACCTCGCTCACCAGTCGCGGCACGACGGAGGCGACGACGAGGCAGGGCAGGACGACGATCGCCATGCGCATGTCGGCCCGCAACCGTCCTCCCAGGAGAGCGATGAGGGCGAAGAGGGCGACCAGCGCGCCGATCATCGCCACGCTCCCCGCCCCCACCGCCGACCCCAGGAAGAACGCCGGAGCGACCGCGACGACGGCGAAGACGAGCATGATGGGACGGGCCTTGACGGGAGCGGACCCACCAGGGGCTGCGGTGCTCACCCGCAGCCCGTCGGTGCGGTCGGCGTCGCCCGCCGCGCGGGTGTCACAGCGATCATCCCGCCACCCTAACGAGCGGCGACGGGGTGGGGCCGTGGCCGATTCGACGAGGCGGTCCGGTCGCTCGCCCCGACCGCGGTCGGGGCGCCGTGTCCGTATGCTGCGAACGGTCGCCCCCTGAAGCGCGCATGAGGGGTGGTTCCGCGGCGGACGACGGCGATCCCGTCCGCCACCGCAGCGCCCTGGTCCGCGTGACCGCACGGCTGGAGTCGTGCGGCCCCGACTCCGATCCGAGGGATTCCCACCGATGTCCGACTCAGCGCCACGCTGGTCCGATCCGGGCGAGGCGAACCGGTCTCGCGTCCGGATCCTCGCCGACGTGGGCCGTGCTCTGGTGTCCCTGGTCATCGTCTCGATCGCGCTCTCGGTCGGAGTCGCGGTGGCGGGCCTCACGATCACGCAATGGTGGGTCCTCGTCTCCTCCGTGGCCGTCGCCGCCCTCGTGCTCGAGCTCGCGACGGGGTCGTTGCTCCGTGGTCTGGCCGCCCGGGGCAGCGTCGTCACCGCCCTCGTCCTGGGGACGACGGCACAGCTCGCCGTCCTCGGCACGGCGTTGGCGCTCAGCACGGACCTGGCCCGGTTGCCGTTCACGACGATCGTCCTCGTCCTCGTCGTCGCCGCGGCCGTGCTCAGCGCGGGCAGGTGGGTGGTCGGCGCCTCGGACAGCGCCTACATCGTGGCCGCGGCCGGCCGTCACGGCGCCCGTACCCGCGTCCCCGCCCGCGCCCGGAGCAGCTACGAGGGCGGGCCCGGCGGCGGGAGACGCCCCCGCGGCCTCCTCGTCGTCCAACTCGACGGAGTGAGCCTGCCGACGCTGCACCGCGCGATCGAGGGCGGGCAGGCACCGGCGATCGCGCGCTGGGTGGGGACGACGCACGTCCTCCGCGGGTGGTGGGCCACGGTGCCGTCGACCACCCCGGCGACGATGGCGGGGGTGCTGCACGGTGACGCCGACACGGTGCCGGCCTTCCGGTGGTGGGACCGGCGGGCCGGCCGGTTGCTCGCGGCCAGCAACCCGAGGGACGCCCTGCTCATCGAGAGTCGATTCGCCTCGGGCAGCGAACTGTTGTCGGGCGGGGGGACCGCGACCAGCACGACGTTCACCGGTGGTGCCACTCAGGCCTACCTCACGATCAGCAACGCCACCCGCCTTCGAGGCCTCGGGTCCGGGTCGGCCTTCCTCGGCTTCTTCTCCCGGCCGCTGCTCCTGCCCGGCGCCCTGGTCCTCACGGTGGGCGAGGTCGTCAAGGAGCTGTACCAGGCCCGTCGGCAGCGGGTGCGGGGAGTCCGGCCGCGCATCCCGCGGCGCGGGACCTACGTGGTTCTGCGCGGACTGACGAACGTGCTCGTGCGCAAGCTCAACCTCTCGCTCATCGCCGAGGCCATGGGGCTGGGGCGGCCCGTCATCTTCGTGGACTTCGTCGACTACGACGAGATCGCCCACCACGCCGGCCCCGAGCGGCCCGAGTCCCTGCGGGCCGTCGAAGGTCTGGACGCCGTGCTCGGGGCGCTGCAGGCGCTCGCGCGATCCTGTGCGACGGACTACGAACTCGTCGTGCTCTCGGACCACGGGCAGTCACTCGGGAGCACCTTCGCGCAACTCAACGGGCAGGGGTTCAGCGAGCGCGTCCATGAGCTCATGGGCCTGGCACCGGCGGACGAGGACGCCGGCGACATCGGCACGGGGGAGGACTGGGCGCCGATGAACGCCCTCCTCGCCTCGGTGCTCGAGCGCTGGACCACGGAGTCCCCGCCCGTCGTCCTCGGACCCGATCAGGGCCGCAACCCCGCCGATCGTCGGCCGCGAGGCCGGGGGCTCGAGCCGCACACGGACCGGCCCCCCGAGGACCTCGCCGATCTGCCGGAGGTCGTCGTGACCGGCGGTGGGAACCTCGGAATGGTGTGGTTTCCCCGTCGTGCCGACCGCCCCACCCTCGGCGAGATCGACCGGACGTGGCCCGACCTCGTCCCCGGCCTGCTGGCGACCCCGGGGGTCGGTCTCGTCCTCGCCGCGGACGAGGACGGGGTACCTCTCGTCATCGGCCCCACGGGGGCGCGCCGCCTCGACGGCTCGGCCACGGTCGTGTCGGGCAGCGACCCCGTGGCCGGTTTCCCGCAGCGGGCCGCCGCGGACCTCGCCCGCTTGTCCGCGGTCCGCGATGCCGGCGACCTCGTGGTCATCTCGACGGTGAACGGCCGGGGCCACGTCCACGCCTTCGAGGAGCAGGTCGGATCCCACGGCGGACTGGGCGGTCCGCAGAATCACGCGATCCTGCTCCATCCGCGGGACTGGGCACTCGATGCGTCCTCGACGAGCACGGTCCCGGAACTGGGCGAGTCGCCGGTGCTCGTCGGACCGGTCGCGCTGCACCACCAACTCCGCCGGTGGCGGGACGCGTGGGTGGGCGGCGAGGGCGTCGCGCCCTGAGCCTGTCCGTCGTCGCCGGCCGGTGTCACCTCTCGGATGGTCGACGACCCCTCGTGCAGGTCAGCCGCAGTCGCAGACGCCGCTCGCCGGCAGCTGGACGAAGCAGCGGGGGCAGATGGCGGGCATCGGCTCCGGGGCCGAGCGCTTCGTCGCCGGCCGGGTCGAGGACGCCGCGGGCTTCGCGCCGGCAGTGGCGCTCGACGACGGGCGTGTGGCGGCGCGGGGAGTGCGGGGACGGGTGAGCTTCTCCGGCGCCGGTCGTGGCGGCGGGGGTGGGGTCTCGGCGGGAAGGAGGTCGGCGACGCCGAGGGTCTCGGCGAGGGTCACCGCGGCCGGGATCGTCTGCCAGAGTGCCCCGTGACGCATGCGGAACCGCGTGCGTTCTCCGCTGCGCCAACTGCCGTAGATCGCGCTCGGTCCTCCGCGGGAACGGAAGTGCTCCCATGCTCCGGGCGAGCGCTTGACGACGAACAGGTCCTGGCCGTCACGCATGACGAGCGCCGAGGCCCCATCGCGCGTCTCGGCGAGGACGGCGACCGGGGCCGACGCCTCCGCGAGCAACGGCACGACACCCATGACGGCGTCGCCGACGGGGACACCGACCCGCAGCGCCACGCCGTTGAGGATCTCGTAGTCGAAGGACCGCTCCTCGATCTCGCCAATCAGCGCGGTGAGTGCGGAGGGATCGGACGACGGATCGTCGCTCGGCCGGTCGTCGTTCGGCCCGTCGGCCGTCCCCGGGACAGTGTCGGCGTCGCGCCCGGCCGCCGACGCGGCGTCGGTCACTCCGTCGGGGGACGCGGCCGTGGTCGGCAGGTCCGAGGTGTCGTCGGCGTGGTCGGCGTCGTCGGTTCCGGGGGTGTGGGTCGCGTCCACGTGCGCCTCCTGATCGTGCGGGTGACGTCCGGCGAGACGATCGGCCCCGCCGGACCGCCGGACAGCCTACTGACTCCACGGTGCGCCCTCGACGCCCGGGAGGAGAAGCGGCGACGAACACCACGTGGCCGACCTTCGCCGCCGACGACCCGGGTGGCGAGGGGAGGGGCTTCGGGCGCGCCCTCGGAGGACGGGCATGGGTGACCCCGGACTGCAGGCTTCCCCACCGCCGTCCGGGGTCAGGTCAATCCTGCCCGCGCGAGGACCGTTCACCGTGGCGACGCACCGCGACGGCGACGCGCGAATCGTCGGGTGCGCCCCGCGCCGGGCTCAGATCGTGAGGACGTGGCAGGGGGAGCCGACCCGGCGCGCCGGGTCGACCTGGGGCGCCGGGATCATCCGCGGCGCCGGGACGGGGACGAAGTCCGCCGCGCGGGTGCCGAGGCCGAGGAGCGCCTCCAGGGCGTCGGCGCAGCGGCTGCAGGCCCGGCCGTCGCCGTACGGGTTGACCGCGTTCGCCATCTCCGCATACGCCTTCGCGTCGTCGAAGAGACGGTCGAGGTGGCGCAGGACGTCCGCGCCGTCGGTGCCGACGAGGCGGGCGGTGCCGGCGTCGACGGCCTCCGGGCGTTCGGTCGTGTTCCGCGCGACGAGCACGGGCACGCCGAGGCCGGGAGCCTCCTCCTGCAGGCCGCCGGAGTCGGTGAGGACGACGGTGGCGCGACGCAGCTCGTCGACGAACGTCACGTAGTCGAGCGGGTCGCGCAGGTCGACGTTGGGCAGGTGCGCGAGGTGCGGAACGACGGCGGCGCGCACGTTCGGGTTGAGGTGCAGCGGCACGATGACGTCGACGTCGGGGTGGGTCAGCGCGAACTCCCCGATCGCCCGGGCGATGTCGGCCATGCGCTCGCCGAGGTTCTCGCGGCGGTGCAGGGTGACGAGCAGGCGACGGCGGACCTCGTCGACATCGGTCGGTGTGGGGAGGTCGGGCAGGCCGGCGACGACGTGGTGGAGCGCGTCGATGACGGTGTTGCCGGTGACGACGATGTCGTCCGGAGTGACGTTCTCGGCGAGCAGCGCGGCGCGGTTGCCCTCGGTGGGCGCGAGGTGCAGCGAGGCCAGGCGGCCGATGAGCTGCCGGTTCGCCTCCTCGGGGAACGGGCTGGTGAGGTCGTTCGTGCGCAGCCCGGCCTCGAGGTGCACGACGGGGATCTGCGCGTAGAACGCGGCCTGCGCCGCGGCGTTGGCCGTGCTCGTGTCGCCGTGGACGACGACGGCCGCCGGCCGCAGTTCGCGGAGGATCGGGGTGAGTCGCACGAGGGTCTTGGCGACGATGGCCTCGACGCCCTGGCCCGGCTCGAACAGCTCGAGATCGTGCTCGGGGGTGATGCCGAAGACGTCGTTGACCTGGGTGAGCATCTCGCGGTGCTGGCCGGTGACGACGACCTGGACGTCGAAGGCGTCGCGTTCGCGGCAGGCGAGGACGAGCGGTGCCGTCTTGATCGCCTCGGGCCGGGTGCCGTAGACGAACAGGACGAGCGGGCGCTGCGGTGTGTCGGTCGCCGACGTGGGGTCGGTGTTCATGGTGCTGTCGCTTTCTCGTGGCAGGTGTCGATGGAGCGAGGGGGCTGCGTGCCTGTCGGCGCGCTCATGTGGGTCCGGACGACCTCAGGGGTGTCGTGACGGAGGCGCAGACCGTCAACTCTGTGATCCGGTGGGGCCGGTGTGGGTGACACCGCTGGCAGCGATGCGAACGGTGAGGAACAGTGCGGCGGCGAACGCGACGAGCACGCCGAGGGCGCCGACCCAGTGGTGGCCGAGCAGGAATCCCGTCCTGCCGTAGGTGAGGCCGAGCCACCCGAGAAGGAGGTAGCGCGCCTGGTTGGCGACGACGACGAGGACGAGGCCCGCCGCGACGCCGAGGGCGATGCGGTGCACGTGTGCCCGGCGGAGGCCGAGCAGGAGCGCGGCGCCGACGAGGAGCACGGGCGCGGCGAGGATGACCGTCGAGCACAGCGGCGTGATCTGCATGCCGAGGACGTCGGGGGTGCCGACGCCGACGAACAGGCGCGGTCCGACGGCGATCGCCGCGCCGGGAAGGACCCCGGCGACGCGTGCGGCCGCTCCGGCCTCGGCGGCGAGGAACGGGGTCCGGTCGAGGAGGATGAGCGCGGCGATCGCGGCGAGGAGCAGAGCGCCGAGGGTGCGGACGTGCGTGGTCATCGGGTGCCTCCGGGTCGGTTCGAAGCGGTGCTCGTGCGGGTGTGGGTCGTGGTGTGGGCGCCGGTGCGGGGTCCGAAGGAGCCGCGGGCGGTGGGCGCGCGGTCCGGGTGCGGCAGGACGCTGCCGCCGGCGACGGCGCCGACGAGCACGGCGTCGCGGGCCTGGGTGTCGGCGATCTGGGTCGCGGAGACGTACCCGGACTCGCTGAGCCGCCGGGTCTTGACCCACCCGTTCTGCCCGGTGAGCAGGCGCCTGAAGGCGTTGAGCACGTAGATCTGGGTGAGGTAGCTGTAGACCCAGTAGGCGAGGCCGAAGCCGAGTGCCGTGGGCAGGTTCCAGCCGACCTCACGGCCGTAGAGCACACCCCACGTCGCGAACGGCGCGATGCCGGTGAGCAGCACCAGCGGCAACAGCCACCACGAGGCGACCATCCACGGCCACAGCCCGCCGAAGGTCATGGCGCCGTGGACGGCCATGCCGACGAGCACGATCGGCCAGACGACGATGCCGATGAGTGTCTGCACCGGGGTGGTGAGGAAGTAGGTCATCTCGACCGTGGCGGCGGGCGTGACGTGCGGGCTGTTCGCGACCTCGCGCAGGTAGCGCAGGCACTGGATGCCGCCCTGGCACCAGCGGGTCCGCTGTCTGACGAGGGCCGGAAGGGTGGCGACGCCCTCCTGCGCGACGACGGCGTCGTGCACGTAGCGGATCTCGTAGCCGGCGAGCATCATGTGGAGGCTGAGTTCGTAGTCCTCGAGCAGGGATCCGTGCCAGGGATCGCCGGCCTGGGCGCCGATGACCTCAAGGGCGGAGAGACGGCTGAACTGCCCGTTGCCGCCGAGCCCGACGGAGACGGTGTGGCGTCGCAACATCTGCATCGCCGCGATCGTCGTGCGGAACTCCGCGTCCTGGAGGTGACGCAGCAGGCGCACGAACCAGGAGGCACCCACGGGCGCGGCGAACATCTGCACCTGGCACTGCGCGGCTCCGACGACGGGATCTCCGAAGACGTTCTCGCTCGCGACGATCTGAAGGGCCTCGGCGGCGAGGTCGCCGTCGGCGTCGACGACGGTGACGATGACGGAGTCGTGGTCGGCGTCCGCCGGCAGCCAGGAGAGCAGCTGCCGGTAGGCGGCGTTGAGCGCGTCGCCCTTGCCCGTCTGTGCCTCGGGGAACGTGCGGGCCACGAGGTGCACGTGGTCGTCGAGCTCTGCGGCGGCGGTGATGATCGCGGCCGTGGCGTCGTCACTGGCGTCGTCGATGATCCACGCGTGCGCCTGCGGGAACCGTTGACGCAGGCGGCGGATCGAGTCGCCGATGACGGCCTCCTCGTTGCGGCACGGGACGAACACGTGCCAGGAGTAGGCGCCGGCGTTGCCGATCTCGTCGGGACGTCGGCGCAGGTAGGGCACGAGGATCGTCGCCACGTAGGCGAGGAAGACCGTCAGCAGGACGAAGGCGAGCGCCTGGAGCTGGACGTAGGCGGACATGGGGAGGTCTCCTCCGGGAGGACGGTGCGTCGGGGAGGGGACCCGATGAGCGGTGGGGTGGGGGCCGGCGAGGTGACCGGGGGCGGCGCTGGGCCGCCCCCGGTCTTCTCACCCGCGGGAGGTCGACGTCGTCGTCGAGGGGTGGCGGCGGGGGCCACGCATGAGCAGCCACGCACCGAGGACCACGGCGACCAGGGCCAGGCCCAGGACGATGAGGACGGTGGTGCCGCCGAGGGTGGCCGCGGCGGCGCCACCCGCCGCCGTGGACGACATGAGCTTCGTGTTCGTTCCCGCGTACATGGTGTGGACCTCAGGCGGTGCGACGACGGACGGCGTAGCCGCCGCCGATGAGGGCCGACAGGCCGAGGACGCCACCGGCGAGACCGGCGGGCGCGAGCGGCACCGGGGTCTCCTCGGCGTTGGTGACCTTGCCGCAGGTGACGATGCCGTAGCGAATGTCGCCGGTGACCGGTCCTGAGCCCGCCAGCCCACTGTCCTTGACGTCGAACTTCACGTGCATGCCGACGACCTGCAGCCGACCGTCGGGAAGCGTCTTCTGCTCGTTGTAGACGACGGTCATCGACGATTCGGGCTCGATGAGCTTGTTCTTGACGACGACCGTGTGGTTGACCGGCATCGTCGAGAACGAGCTGTGCGGCACGGTGGCGGTGGCCTTGACCGACGCGTCGGGGTTGCCCTCGGCGTCGACGGTGCACCGCACCTGGAGGCTCCCGGCGCTCGTGGTGAGCGTCGGGACGCCGGTGGTGCCGGCCACCGGCGCGTGGATGGACACCGACCCCTGTGCGGCGAAACCGTCCTGCTTCGTCACCTTCGGGTAGTAGAGCCCGGTCGAGCCGTTGACGCGGCCGAACATCGTCGTCCCCACGAGCGGGGATCCGCTCGCGGTGGTGCCGATGGACGAGAAGACCTTCGCCGCGTCGGTGTGGTTCCTGCCGTTCGCGGTGTAGTCGTACGACCAGCCCTGCACCTCGAGCGCGCCGGGCGCGTCCGCGGCGAAGGCGGGCATCCCCGCGAGGACGAGTGCCGCGGCAGCGGCGCTCACGGCCGTCACGCGGGCTTTGAGAATTCCCATGAGTCACTCCCCTGGACACGGCCCCCGACCTGCTCGAGGGCCTGCGATACGACGCCGGGTCCGGGCCCGTCGTGAGGTGAGCGTCCGGAGGGGAGGAACCGGTCGTCCGGTGATGGAACCGGGCGTCCGTTTTGAACGGTCGTTCACGTTGGCGTCGACTCAGTTGTACGACGGTCTCGGACGGGTGACCAGCAACGAGGGATGCAACGTCGCGGGTTGCATCCTTGGGCGGGTTTCGGCGGGCCGGTCAGGGGCGCAGCAGGGAGGATGGGCGGCGACATCCACCGGCGGCGATCCCCCCGCCCGGTCGAACCGGACCGCTCCCGACCCACGGAGGACCCCATGACGACGACCCTCTCCGACGACGATCGCCAGGTCGTCACGTTCCTCGCCTTCGCCTCGCGCGAGTTCGACCGCGCCCGTGATCTGCTCCTCGGTGACGACGAACCGGGTGAGCAGGAGGTCGCGGCCGCCGTCGAGGCCGACCCCGACGCCGACGAGGAGCACAAGAGCGCGGCCCGCAGACTGCTCTCGGCGGCCGGGACCGTCGTCGGCGTCGCCGGGCGGCTCGCGTTCGGCTCGGTGCATCCCCGCGCCGAGGGCTGGGACTCGGCGAGCCTGGACGACCGCACCTCGTGGTGGGTGTCCCGGTTCGGTACCGCCGCCGCGGCGCTCGCCGCCGTGCCGGGAATCGGCGGTCGCCTCGGCAAGATGGTCGGCATCGGCGATGTCGTCGGGGCCGCCGCGCAGATCCTCGTCGTCAACGCCGTGGCGCGGGAGATGGGCCGCGCCGACGTGGGCGAGCGGGTCGTCGCGGCCGCTCACATCGTCCTCGGCCACGACCTCGACCCGGCCGCCGTGCACTCCGTGCTCGACGCGCCCGAGGCGCAGGCCGACCCCGACCAGCCGGGGGACGCCGAGGAGGAGAAGCGCGGCCTCCTCGGCCGTGTCGGACGCACGGGGGCGCTCGTGTGGCGGGTCGCGAAGCGGATGAGGAGTCTTCGCGCCGACCTCGACGAGCGTCAGCAGGGCGGGTTCTTCTCCCGCGCCCTCAGCAATCTGCCCGGTGTCGGCGCCGTGGGCGCCTTCGTCTCCGAGCGATCCGGCATCTCCCAGGCCGCGAAGAAGACCCGCGCGACGTTCGCCTGAGTGAGCGAGGACGTCGGAGGATGAGCGCGAGCGGACACCGAGGGGCGGCGTTCGTCGACGTCGTCGACACCTCGGCGCAGGTGGGCGCGACCCGCTCGCGGACCGCGAAGACGACGCTCGTCGCCGAGGCGCTGCGGCGGGCCGGGCCGGACGATGCCCGGCTGGTCGCGTCCTACCTCGCGGGTGAGCTGCCGCAGCGGCGCACGGGGGTGGGGTGGCGGTCGCTCACCTCGCTGCCGGATCCCGCACCCGAGCCCTCGCTCAGCGTCGCCGAGGTCGACGCCGCGATCACCGACCTCGCCGCTCTCTCCGGCGCCGGGTCGGGGGCGCGGCGGTCGGCCGCCGTCGCCGCGTTGTTCGGCCGGCTCACGGCGGCGGAACAGACGTTCCTCCGCGGTCTGCTCACCGGCGAGGTACGACAGGGGGCGCTCGACGGGGTGCTCCAGGCCGCGGTGGCCCAGGCCGCCGACGTCCCCGTCGCCGCGGTCCGACGCGCGGTGATGCTCGCCGGGTCGAGCGCCACGGTCGCGACGGCGGCCCTCGCCGGTGGCCTCGACGCGCTGGCGGCGATCGGTCTGCGTCTCGGGCGGCCGTTGCGGCCCATGCTCGCCGGCTCCGCCCACGACGTGGCCGCCGGTCTCGCCCAGGCCGGTGGCGGTGCGCCCGTCGCCGTCGAACGCAAGCTCGACGGCATCCGCCTCCAGGCCCATGTCTTCGGTGGTGAGCTCACCGGCGAGCTCACCGACGTCGCCGAACGACAGGTGCGCCTGTACACCCGGTCGCTGGAGGACATCACCGACCGTCTCCCCGAGGTCGTCGGGCTCCTCGCCGCCCTGCCGGTGCGCAGCGCGGTCCTCGACGCCGAGGCCATCGCGCTGCAGGCCGACGGGAGGCCGCACCCGTTCCAGGTCACCGGCGCCCGCACGGCCGGTCGCACCGACCCGGCGACGCTCGCGAGGACGACTCCGGTGACGACCTTCGCCTTCGACCTCCTCCACCTCGACGG
The DNA here is from genome assembly GCF_032060985.1 of Mobilicoccus sp. Lineage (NCBI taxonomy): Bacteria > Bacillati > Actinomycetota > Actinomycetes > Micrococcales > Dermatophilaceae > Mobilicoccus > Mobilicoccus sp. The sequence goes on along the minus strand of NZ_DAMBGD010000022.1, from coordinate 6,600 downwards.
CGAGGACCTCCTCGACGCCGGTGCGGCGGAACGATTCGCGCGTCTGGCCGCGGTGGTCCCGGCGGAGGTCCTCGTGCCGCGGGTCGTCACGGCCGACGCGCAGGAGGCGGTGGAGTTCTTCGACGCGCAGGTGGCGGCGGGTCACGAGGGCGTCGTCGTCAAGAACCTCGACGCGCCGTACGCGGCGGGTCGGCGCGGCGCCGGTTGGGTGAAGGTCAAGCCGCGGCACACCCTCGACCTCGTCGTCCTCGCGGTGGAGTGGGGCAGCGGCCGCCGTTCGGGCACGTTGTCGAACATCCATCTCGGGGCGCGGGACCCGCAGACGCCGGGCGGGTTCGTCATGCTCGGCAAGACGTTCAAGGGCATGACCGACGAGATGCTCGCGTGGCAGACGCAGCGGTTCCTCGCGCTCGAGACCCACCGTGAGGGGTACGTCGTCCACGTGCGTCCGGAGCAGGTCGTCGAGATCGCGTTCGACGGGTTGCAGCGCTCCACCCGGTACCCCGGTGGCCTCGCGCTGCGCTTCGCGCGGGTCCTGCGCTACCGGGACGACAAGACCGCCACCGAGGCCGACACCATCGAGACCGTCCGCCGGCTCGCCCTCTGATGCGACGGCCCGCCGACACAACGACGTCTCGACCCGCCGACGCGTGTCCTCACATGGCGAGGCGACCGCCGAGGACGGCGGTGCGGTTCGGCGGGAGGTGGAAGGAGTCGACCCGGCTGCCGGCGTTGCGGCTCAGCAGGACGAAGAGGTTCTGACGCACCCGCTCGAGGCCCCGGACGTTGCCGGGCCGGATGTCGAGGACGGAGAGGAAGTAGCGCGCCTCGGCCGGGTCCCACACGAACTCGGGGTTCTTGTCGTTGCTCCACTTGAGGTTGTGGGGGACGTCCTGGGAGTCGTTGAACCCGAGGCGGATCGTCACGCCGACGATGCCGTCGGTGGGGTCGCCGAGGTCGCTGACCACCACGCGATCGACGTGCCGCACGTGCGGGATGTTCGCGACGGTGACCGTGATGATCGCGATGCGTTCGTGGAGAACGTGGTGGAACCGGAGGGTCTCCTTGAGTGCGAGCGGCACCGTCTCGAGGTTGGCGTGCAGGTAGATGGCCTGGCCGGGCACGCGAGGCACGTGGCGTTCGCGGACCTTGTCGAGCCAGGTGTCGAGGGGGCCCTCGATCTCGGTGCGCTTCTCCCGCACGATCTGGGCACCCCACAACCACGTCGTCATGATCGCGATGACGGCGAGGGCGATGAGGATCGGCAGCCAGCCGCCGTGGACGATCTTCGTGATGTTCGCCGCGAAGAACACCGCCTCGACGCCGCCGATGACCACCATGATGAGGACCACGATCCCCATCGGCCAGTGCCAGACCTTGTCGGCGAGGCCGAGGAACAACACGGTCGTGAGGATGAGCGTGCCGGTGACCGCGAGGCCGTAGGCGCTGGCGAGGGCCGTCGAGCTGCGGAACCCGAAGACGAGCACGAGTACGCCGGCGAACAGCACCCAGTTGATCACCGGCACGTAGATCTGGCCGCCGGAGTGCGTCGAGGTGTGCCGGATGGTGAGCCGCGGCAGGAGCCCGAGGTGGAGGGCCTGCTGGGAGACCGAGAACGCCCCCGAGATCACGGCCTGTGAGGCGATGACGGTCGCGAGCGTGGCGAGCACGACGACGGGCACGAGGAACGGACCGGGCACGAGATGGAAGAAGGGGTTGTCCATGGCGGCGGGGTTCTCGACGATGAGGGCCGCCTGCCCGAGATAGCAGAGCAGCAGGCACGGGAGCACGACCCCGAACCAGGCGAGGCGGATGGGCCGGGCGCCGAAGTGGCCCATGTCGGCGTAGAGGGCCTCGGCGCCGGTGATCGTGAGGACGACGGCGCCCATCGCGATGAACGCGATCATCGGCCGGTCGACGAGGAACGCGAACGCGTGGGTCGGCGACAACGCGGTGACGATCTCCGGGTGGTCGATGATGTGCGGCACGCCGAGGAGGCCGATCGTGACGAACCACAGGAGCATGACCGGCCCGAAGGCCCGTCCGACGACCGAGGTGCCGTACCGCTGGATGAGGAAGAGGACCGTGAGGATGACCGCGGCGATGGGGATGACGAGTTCACCCGCGTGGGGGTCGATGACCTCCAGCCCCTCGATCGCCGACATCACCGAGATCGCGGGGGTGATGAACGAGTCCCCGTAGAACAGTCCCGCCCCGACGATCCCGAGCAGGGTGACCGCGATCGTCGCGCGGGGTCCCTTCATCACCCGGCGCAGGAGGGCCGTGAGCGCGAGGATGCCGCCCTCGCCCTCGTTGTCGGCGCGCATGACCAACGCGACGTACTTGATCGACACGACGAGCGTGATCGCCCAGAACACCATCGAGATCACGCCGTAGACGTCGCCCCTCGTCGGTGCGACGGCGTTGTGGTCGATGCTGAACACCGTCTGCAGGGAGTACAGCGGGCTCGTGCCGATGTCGCCGAACACGACGCCGAGCGCCGCGAACGCGAGCGCCGCGCCCGCCGGGTGGGCGTGACCGGCGGACGTGCTGCCGGCGGTCGACGTGCCCGCGCTCGCGGCGCCGCCGGACGTGCCCGACGGTTCGGGTCGGCTGTCCTCGGAGGTGGACCCGGGATGGGGCACGGGCTCCGAACGGGGGGAGGTCTCGTCGGATGCGAGCGCCTCGTCCCCGGTGGGCCGGGGGGTGGGCTGGGGTTCGTCGGGCTTCGGCACGACGGCAATGGTGACACGCGTCGGCTGCTCCCGGCAGGGCCCGACGGGGGTGATCCTCCACCCGTCGTCCTCGCCCGTCGGCGCGTGCCTGCAGGCGGGTCCGGCAGCGCGTCGGGCACGACGCGACCGCGGTCCACGCGGACGCATCTGCTTGCCCTGTGCGCCGGGGTGACGTAAGCAGGGGGCATGGGTGCACCCGAGTTCGAGCAGACCTACGCCGCGGCCGTACCCGAGTTGTCGACGGCGTGGCGCGCGGCGGCGGTGAGCGAACCCCGGCTCCTCATCGTGGACGGGACTCTGATCGCCGACCTCGGCCTCGATGCCGAATGGTTCGCCGGCCCCGAAGGCCTGCGCCTCCTCGTCGGCGATGTGCCCGACTCACGGCCGACCTATGCGCAGGGGTACGCCGGTCACCAGTTCGGCTCGTATTCGCCGGTCCTCGGCGACGGCCGGGCTCTGCTGCTCGGGGAGTTCGTCGCGCGGGACGGGGTGCGCCGGGACCTGCACCTCAAGGGGTCGGGCCGCACCCCGTACGCCCGCGGTGGCGACGGGCTCGCCGTCGTCGGCCCGATGCTGCGGGAGTACCTCATGGGCGTGGCGATGCAGGCGCTCGGCATCCCGACGACCCGCGCGCTCGCCGTCGTCGCGACGGGTGACCTCGTGCGTCGGGAACGTCCCCTGCCGGGGGCGATCCTCGCTCGCGTCGCGCGGAGCCACCTGCGGGTGGGCACGGTCCAGTACGCGGCGGCCAGTGGGCGCCGCGACCTGCTGCGCGGGGTCGCCGACCACGCGATCGACCGCCACCACCCCGCGGCGCGTGAGTCCGACGACCCCTACCTCGCCCTGCTCGAGTCGGTCGCGCGGAGCCAGGCGTCCCTGGTCGCCCAGTGGATGAGCGTGGGGTTCGTGCACGGCGTGATGAACACCGACAACACGACCTTGTCGGGCGAGACGATCGACTACGGGCCGTGCGCGTTCATCGATGTCCACGACCCGCGCGCGGTCTTCAGCTCCATCGACCACCGCGGGCGGTACGCGTACGGCAACCAGCCCGTCATCATCCAGTGGAACCTCGCGCGGCTCGCGGAGGCGCTGCTGCCGCTCATCGGCCGTTCCCCGCACGAGCTCGACACGCTCGAGGGGACAACGCTGCCGGAACCCACCGAGGCCGCGGTCGAGGCGGCGACGGACGTCCTCGTCCGCGTCCCCGACCTCTACGACGAGACGTACCTGCCGCTCATGGCCCGCAAGCTCGGCATCGACGCCGTGGGTGCGGGCGAGGACCTGCGGGGACTCGTCACCGACGCCCTCGGACTGCTCAGCGCCCACCACATCGACCACACGCGGTTCTTCCGTGCCCTCGCGAACGGCGCGGCGCGGGAGTTGTTCACGGACCCGGCCCCGTTCGACGCGTGGTCCCAGCGCCGGGCCGCCGTGCTCCTCGGAGACGCGGAGGAGACCGCGGCCGCGATGCGGGCGGTGAACCCGCACATCGTCCCGCGCAACCACGTCGTCGAGGACGTCCTCACGGCGGCGACCGAGGGCGACCTCGGGCCGTTCGAGCGGGTCGTCGAGGCGCTGCGGCATCCGTTCGAGGACGAGACGAGCGTCCCCGAGCTCGCCGAGCCGGCTCCGTCGACCGCTGCCCCGTACGTCACGTACTGCGGCACCTGAACGTCGCCGTCCCTCTGCTCGCCGTCGTTCCCCCGCCGGTCGTTCCCCCGCTGTCACTCCCCGCTGAGGGGACGGCGGCCGCGCCGGGAGTCGAACACGAGTGAGGTCTCCGCGTGGGCGACGCCTCGGCGGGTCGTGAGGTGGTCGAGGACGAAGTCCCTCAGTTCGAGGGCGCTGGGTTGGGCCACGTGGACGTAGAAGTCGGTGCCGCCGGAGACGTGGAAGAGGCTCACGACGCCGGGGAGATCGGGGACGGCGTCGCTGAACTCCTCGATGTCGGTGCGCGCGTGACCGGCGAACCGGACGGCGACGATCGCCTCGACGCCGCGCCCCACCGTCGCGGGGTCGACGTCGGCGTGCACGCCGCGGATGACGCCGCGGTCCCGCAGCGACCGGACGCGGGCGAGGCACGTGGACTCCGCGATGCCGCTCTCGCGGGCGAGCTGGGCGTTGGACATGCGGCCGTCGGCCTCGAGGAGGGCGAGCAGGGTGTGGTCCACCTCGTCCAGAGGCCGGGGGTCGTCCTGACGGCTCATGGCACCCCTTCGGTGCGGTGGGAGGGCGCGGGCGTCGCGTGTGTTGTCAGGGTAGACGGTGGCTGCGAAAAGGATCCTGCGATCTGATTGACCGCATGCCGCAGGATCTTCACACTGTGAAGCGTGGGGATGCGCAGGAAGCGCGTCGGTGTGACCGGGGTGTGGTGCCTCCCCTCGTCCTAGGAACGCCGCCGACGAAGCCGGAGTCCGCCATGTCCGACACCCACCTCACCCGGTCCGGGTTCGACACCCTCGCCGTCCACGGTGCCCGCGACGATCTCGCGGCACTCGGGCTGCATGTGCCCTCGATCGACCTGTCCTCCACCTCCCCGATCCACGACGTCGAGTCCGGAGGCGACTCCTACGAGAACCTCGCGTCCGGCGGCAGGCTCGAGCCGGGCCACTCGGCGGTCTACCAACGACTGTGGAATCCGACGGTCGCCCGCTTCGAGGACGCCGTCGCGGGCCTCGAGGGTGCCGAGCAGGCCGTCGCCTATGCCTCGGGCATGGCGGCGCTGTCGGCCGTGCTGCTCGCGTGCGTCCAGGCCGGGACGCCGCACATCGTCGCGGTGCGCCCGTTGTACGGCGGCACCGACCACGTCCTGGCGACCGGTCTCCTCGGGACGCGGGTCTCGTGGGCGACCGTGGAGACGGTGGGCGCGTCGATCACCGAGGACACGGGGCTCGTCGTCCTCGAGACCCCCGGCAACCCGACCCTCGATCTCGTCGACATCGCCGCGGTCGTCGCGCAGGCCGGTGACGTGCCGGTGCTCGTCGACAACACGTTCGCGACACCGGTCCTCCAGCGACCGCTCGAGCACGGCGCGACCCTCGTCCTGCATTCGGTGACGAAGTTCCTCGGAGGCCATGGCGACGTCCTCGCCGGCATCGTCGCGACGAACGCCGAGTGGTCGGCGCGGCTGCGCAGCGTGCGCGCGCTGACCGGCGGCGTCATGCATCCGCTCTCGGCCTACCTCGGGCATCGCGGTCTGCAGACCCTTCCGGTGCGGGTGCGCGCACAACAGGCCGGCGCCCAGGCGGTGGCCGCCTGGCTCGCGCAGCAGCCGCAGGTGGAGCGCGTGCTGTATCCGGGTGCCGACGGCGGCGATCCCGCCGGACTCGTCGGGCGTCAGATGGCCGGCCCCGGCGCGGTGCTCGCGTTCGACCTGGGCAGCTACGACGCGGCGGCGACGGTCGCCGACCACGTGCGCGTCATCACCCACGCGGTCTCCCTCGGCGGGGTCGACTCCCTCATCCAACACCCGGCCTCGCTCACTCACCGACCCGTCGCTCTCGAGGCGCGGCCGACGCCGGGCGTCCTGCGGCTGTCCGTGGGACTCGAGGACCCCGCCGACCTCATCGCCGACCTCGCTCAGGCGATGAGCGCCTGACACCCGCCGCGCGTTCGCCTGCCGCATCCGCGAAGCGCGCGTGCGTGACCGGTCCCTCGAGGGGTTCCTCGCGCGGCGCCGACCCCACGTGGTGGCCGGGAGGCGGTGCTCGACGCCGACTTGGCGCACACCGGGCATACGCGGGGCGGCGCGGTCAGGCGGCGCGGCGGTGCGTGGGGTGTTCCTCGGGGTCGGGTGGTCGCCAGCGCACGGGGGTGCCGGGCCCCTCGGGTGGTCCGTCGAGGGTGCCGATGAGCCGGTCGC
>NZ_DAMBGD010000021.1:0-78274 GCF_032060985.1 Mobilicoccus sp. | reverse complement strand
AGCCGGCCCCGCAGGCCAGCCCGGTCAGATGCCACCTGATGCTGCAGCAGTCCCGTGTCCGCCAGAACGGCGGCGACTTCCTTCAGAGTCGCGTAGGACCATGCTGGCTGTGGTGCGGCCATTCCTCAGACCACCGCATGATCGTGGGAAATGGGCGCGGGTTGGGTGAGCAGGTCAGTAGTCACTGGCCAACTCCGACTCGTACAGTGCCTTGGCGCTCTGGGCATCGCGGATCGCCTCCCGCACGCGAGGCTTGGTGAGGTCGAGGACGCGTAGCACGCCGCCAGTCTCGGCCACGGACTCGACGCGGCGGAAGTCGTTCGCGAACCGCTCTGCGAAGTCAGCCAGTCCTCGGAGTTTTGGCAGGGCGTCGGAGAGATGGTGCCCGTGCGGGTCTACAAGGTCCACGGCGACGCTGCCGTCATGGTTGGTGCCGAAGAAGAGAAAGTCCGGGCGCAACGCCTTCCAGTCACCCATCTCGTCCTTGTAGGCCACGGCGAGGGATTCCTTTGCGGCCCGGTCGGGGTTGCGGTACCAGCCCTGGAAGCCGGGCTGCGCGGATTCGGAGTCGAGGACCTTGCGCTCCCACTCGTTCAAGGTGATCGGGACCGTCCCGTCCGCGGATGCGAGCAGATGCATCTCGCGGGTGGGCAAGTTCTCCTCGGTGCCGTCCGGGTGGCGCACTTTGGTGTCGGCCTGGCCGTTCTTCGGCGTAGTGAGGCTGATCGGCTCCGGGATGGTGGACATCGACTCCAGACCGTCGTACTCGGCCTGGCGCTCGTCGGTCAGTCCCTTGCGTGCGACGCGGGTCTGCGTGAGCCAGTCACGGGCCAGCGCATCTGCCTCGGCTTCGACGGCCTGCGCGATCTCGGGAACTCGCCCGAGCGAGGCGAGGGCGATGTGGGCTTCGAGGAGTTCATCCTCGTCGCCGTCTGGCCCGACCAGGTGATCGACGTAGGAAGCGCACAATGCCGGGCTCAGCACGCGGGTGGACGTGCGGTAGTAGTCCTCGATGGCGCGCGGGTCAGCACTGACAGAGAACGCACGGTAGGATAACCCGCCGCCGACTCGGCCTCGGACTTCCTCGCCTTCCATCGTAAGCACGTCCTCGCGGGCCTTCGCGATCTTCTCCTTGTACTGCACCGCGCGCCCGTCAAGGACGGCGTGGAGGTGCTTGTGCGCTTGTTCCACGGCCTCATCTATGAGGTGGTCCTTCGACAGCGCCGTAGCCAGTGCGGTGAGCCTGCGGATGGGCTTGACGCTCTTCTTCGGGATCGTCACCGAGGGGATGGCTGAGAACCGCTCCCACACCGCCTGAGCGATGGCCGGGTTCGGATGCAGCGGGATCGGGTCGAACAGCACCCTGCGACCCAGACCGCCGCCACCGTCCTCTCCTTCGTCGGCATCCTTGCTCGTCGCGCCCTTCATCAACAATTCCGCGACCCCGGTCGCGGTCTTCCGGTCGAAGAGCGGCAGCAGGCAGTCCACCGAGTTCAGCAGTTCGTTGCCGGGGATGCGCCGAGCCAGCGGTGTGCGCATCATCCGCCCGAGCAACTGCGTGATGTGGGTGCGGTCCTTGGCCGGACGGAACGAGACGAGCACCTCGGCTCGCGGGCAGTCCCAGCCGGTGGAAATCGCGCTCTTGGCCAGCAACACCCGCACATGAGTCGCGTCCTGCACCCGCTGCGGCTCGATGTAGGGCACGATCTGCTGCCCGATGGTTAGGTCGGTGTGCTCACCAAAGACGTTCGCCACGGCGTCGTAGGGCAACTCCGGCCACGCCTCGTAGATCGTGTCCAGTGTCCGCGTGAGCGTCTCCTGCGAGGGCTTGTCCCCGACCTGAACCACCAGGAGCGGACGGACGGCCTCAGCCTCGCCCTGCTCGTGTGCGTAGTCCTCCCACGCTGCCTGGGAGGCCTTGATCTTCTCGACAGCCTTGGTGAGCAGCACCGTCTCGAACGCGCCGTCCTCGGCGGGGATCGACAGTGCGATGTCGTCCTTCAACAGACCGGAGGCCTGCACGAGCGCGGAGTCCACCTGCACCGACGGCAGCGCGTCCCGGCCCTTGGCATCTTTCATTGCGGCCTCGAAGCGCTCGACCGTGGCCGAGATGCCGAACACCACCGGCATGGGTGGCACCGCGTTCTGGCCGTTGATGAGCCGTTGCACGATGGTGGACCGTTCACTCGCCCGTGTCCCCATGCCTCGATGCGCTTCGTCCAGCACGAGGTAGAGGGTCAGGTCCTCGTTGGCGATGGTGTTGGTGATCGTGTCGTAAATCGAGGACTGTGCGTTGTCAGGGCGGCTCAAAGGCTCGAACAAGCCTGCGGCGGACGACTCGGTCCGACCCGTAGCGCCGCGGACCAGTCTCGAGTTCTTGCTCAACTTCTGTGTGTTGAGGAAGTAGACCATTCGCGGGCGGAAGTGGACATCGGTGAAGTCCGCAGACACAGGTTGAAGCCGATAATCCAGTTCGCTCGCAGCCGCCTGAATGCGGGCACGCGATTGCTCGTTCAACGCTGGATCATCTGAAAACCAGAGGACTACAGCACCTGGGTCGGGCGCGAAATCAAACTCGTCGTTCCCGTAGAACAGCGCCTCGATCACTGCCGCGGCCATGACGGTCTTGCCCGCGCCTGTGGTTGCCGTGAGTGAGAACTGCGAGAGCGCACCGTAGCGACGGTAGGAATCTCGGGCTCGATCTAGGTTCCGCAGCACATCCCGGACGGCTTCGGCCTGGTAGTCCTTCAGCGTGTAACGCATCTACAGGCTCCGTCCCGTGTTGATCTCGAAGTTCTGGAGGTACGACTCGTAGAGCCTCACCGGCAGGACACCGTTGGGCAGTTCCCGGCACACCATCTGGAAGGCACTGTCGTCGTCCGTGACGACGTACGCGATCTCAATGCCCTCCCGCGTGCTCACAGCAGCAACGAACTCATCGGCCTGATCCAGGTTCTCCAAAACGCCATAGGCCTCAGCCACGTCCCAGCCGTCCTCACCGAGGTCGTAGATGATCCGACCGCGCGATCCGGCCCGCAGCCACAGCATCGGCGCGACCCGCTCGAACGCGCGATTGTGCCGGACCGACAGCGGTGCCTCGTGGGTGAGGGTGAAGAACGCGGCGTTCTGCTCGAAGCCCTCCGACATGGGGAACTCGTCAGTGAACTTGTAGTCGCCCTTGATCGGCGCGCCCTCCGGGGTCTGGCCGGAGATCGCAGCCGTGAGGCGCGGCTTCGTGATGTAGTCGCAGATGCCCAGCGCCTCCCAGTCGGAATCTCCAGGGCGTAGCCCTTTCTGACGGAGCCCTGCCTGCTCATCAGCCGAGACCTCGTTGTTGGTCACCGAGATGCATTGACGGCGGCCACCGTCCTGCCGGTTCAGGCGCATCACCGCGTGCGCCGTCGTCCCGCTCCCGCTGAAGAAATCCAGTACTACAGCCTCAGACTTTCCCTTCACGAAGAACCGCAGCGCGTCCTCCACCGCGTAAAGAGATTTCGGGAACGGGAACTTACGGCCCGGCAGTAGTTTTGGAATGATCTGAGTTCCGTAGCGCGTAGCGTCATGAGATGGGATTTTCCAGAGAGTGCCTGGAATGAATGTAGGTCTGTGATCTCCTGAAACAGCGAACGATCCGTCCCAGTTCCTACCCTCGGTTGCAATCTTGCCAGAGAGAATCTCCTCTCTGCTGGTTCGCGCGAGATATTGAATAGCCGTCCGGTCACCATTCCATTTCCCCGCTCTGAGGAACCCCTCGGCACGTAAGCGTTCAGCGCTATCCGCAGATACCTGCCAACGCCGCAACTCGCCATCCCGACCGACAGGCCAAACCGCAACGGTGCCCGGCGGTGGTCTTAGCAGCGCGAAGTCATCGCCATGATGTGGGCTGCCGAAACTGTGGATGCGCGCCCCCTCTTCAGCCTGCTCAACGAAGATCGGATAGAACATCGATGGCCGGTCTTCCCTTCTCCGCTCGCTACCTGTGCGAAGCAGCGAGGGCCAGTTGATGTTCTTTTTGGGAGCATCTCCTGTCCCGCTGCGCCAAGCATCGTCCAGAGCAAGCGCTAAAGGAGTCGCGTTTCCCAATCCGACAAAGAAGATGTACTCATCAGTTCTATAGAACTGCCTATTCCTCGGATTTCCCTGCGGTGCGATCTGGGCGGCGACCATCTGAATCCGTGCCTCAGGGAACGTCTGTTCCAGCAGCAGACCCAATCGCAGGTACTCTTTCTCATCGATCGTGACGATGAGCACGGAGTCCTCCGGGTTGAGCAACTCGCGCGCGATCTTCAACCGTCGTTCCATGAATGCCAGCCACTTCGAGTGCCGGTAGTCGTCATCGCTGGCGACGTAATCGTTGTTGTACTTCCAGTCCTTCGCCCCGGTGTTGTACGGCGGATCGATGTAGATGGCGTCGATGGAGTGCCGATGCGTGTACGTCAGCATCTCCAGTGCGTGGTAGTTCTCGGCGTTGATTACCGTGTGGAAGGTCTTGTCCCCGCCTCGCTCGACCCTGCCCGTCTCCACGAGGCCGGGGTAGATGCGATCCCGGAACTCTGCGACAACCACCACGTCGTCAGCGACTACAGCCTGGGTCTCGGGCTCCTCGGCGTCCAACTCCGCGAGGTGCGCCACCCGTTGTCCATCGACGCGCTCGATCCGCGTCACTCGCCACAGCCGCTGGTCCCCGCCCTTGGTCTCCCCGCGAGGCGGAAGCACCCGCACCTTGTCTCCACGTCGCACCGGCCTGCCGGGCAACTCGACGGCCTCGGGCTGATGCTGCTCAAAGACGAGTCCGAACGTTCGACGCTTAGTGAGCGCTGCGATCTCGGCTTCCAGGTCAGCACCGAGTTGCGGGTCCGCCTTGCGCGCCTGCCGCAGTAGTTCCGTCAGTCGCGACAATGGTGTGCCTTCCTCGCCCGCACCGATGACCTCACTCTTTTACTTCTTACCCGCAGAGGTTAATCCGCTACGGAACTCCACCGAGTCTCGGTCTGACAGACTCACCGGGACACCTCATTCATCACCAGTTCGAAAAGGCGGCTTGGATCGTTAGTCGCACCCTGCCCGCCTCGGTCAAGTACAGCTCGCACATAGTCTGGACGATTTGATCCCGAGTACACAATTAGCGGAGTCCGGTCGCCGCGCTCTCTGATCGCATCCAGTAGCGCGAACCCCTCCTGCGGACCTTCAACCCTGCCCATGTCTGAGATTATGGCCTGGAAAGCACTCCCATTCAGCAACTCCAGCGCGCGCGCTGTGTTCGGGGCCCAGACAGTAGATACGCCGGCAGCCTTTAGCATGGCCCGTTCGTACACGATCGAATCCTCGTCATCGTCCACCCAAAGGACGCGCTTGGCGTCGACTTCGGCGGCCCTGCCATACGCATCTATCACCTGCTTTTGCCGCTCGTAGCTGAGCGCTCGGCCTGTTTTCGCTTTCTGCGCGCTGTTGATTTGATGCAGGAGATCAGCTCCATCCGCCACGAGTGCGCTGGGCACAGAACTCGAACCATCACCGTAGAAACCAGGTTCGCCTTCACCCTTGAGGCGGAGGCGAAAGTTAAAATGTCCCGGAAGGGCGATTTCAGGCAGATCAAGCTCGCTGCGGAGGCTCTTTCGAAGGCTCTCGATGACCGGCACAAGTGAAGAGCTCTTTCCTCCCACGAAATCCTGCTGGAAGCGATTCGCCGCATCAATCTCTTGCTGACCACCTAGGAGCATCACGTCAGCAAGCGCTCCCTCGAGATTGTCTCGACGCTGCGAACTAATATTCTCCCGCTCGGAGGCATCGATCAGTTTTCGGTAAGCATCGAGCAGGAAGTTCACCCTCTGAGACCGCCTGGCGCTGACCGCTTCCCTCCGCAGTGTGAGTTTATGGACGACGAAGCCGCCGACCAACGCACCGAGTACCGCTGATCCCAATGGGATCAGCGGCTCCCACCAAGTCACTTCTTACCCCCAGAGGTTAGTCCGCTACGGAACTCCACGACGTCGCCGTCGGCCATCACGTAGTCCTTGCCCTCCATGCGGACCTTGCCGGCGGATTTGGCGTCGGCCATGGAGCCAGCGGCGACGAGGTCGTCGAAGGAGACGACCTCGGCCTTGATGAAGCCCTTCTGGAAGTCGGTGTGGATGACGCCCGCCGCCTGGGGGGCCGTCCACCCCTGGCGAATCGTCCACGCGCGGGACTCCTTGGGGCCGGCGGTGAGGTAGGTCTGGAGGCCGAGGGTGCGGAAGCCCTTGTGGGCGAGCTGGTCGAGGCCACGCTCGGTGACGCCGACCGACTCCAGAAGCTCGGCGGCGTCCTCGTCGTCGAGCTCGGCGACCTCGGACTCGAGCTTCGCGTTGAGGAAGATCGCCTCGGCCGGGGACACGAGGTCCTGGAGACGCGCCTGGAGATCGGTGTCGGTGAGCTGGTCCTCGTCGACGTTGAAGACGTAGAGGAACGGCTTGGTCGTCATGAGCCCGAGTTCACGCAGGAGGGTGAGGTCGACGCCCTTCTTCGTGAGCTCCTCGCTCTTACCGAACAGCGTGTCACCGGCCTCGAGGACCTCGTTCGCCGCCGTCGCCGCCGCGAGGACGGCCGGGTCGGCCTTCTTGCCCTTGACCTCCTTCTCGAGGCGGGGGATCGCCTTCTCGAGGGTCTGCAGGTCGGCGAGGATGAGCTCGGTGTTGATCGTCTCCATGTCGGAGGCCGGGTCGATGCGACCGTCGACGTGGGTCACGTCGTCGTCGTCGAACGCGCGCACGACCTGGCAGATCGCGTCGGCCTCACGGATGTTCGCGAGGAACTTGTTGCCCAGCCCCTCACCGGTGGAGGCGCCGCGGACGATGCCGGCGATATCGACGAAACTCACCGTCGCGGGCAGGATCTTCTCGCTGCCGAAGATCGAGGCGAGGGTGTTCAGCCGCGGGTCGGGCAACGGCACGACACCGACGTTCGGCTCGATCGTCGCGAACGGGTAGTTCGCGGCGAGCACGTTGTTCTTCGTCAAGGCATTGAACATGGTGCTCTTGCCGACGTTGGGGAGACCGACGATTCCGATGGTGAGTGCCACGGGGCCGGAGTCTATCGGCTCACGGAGACGACCTCGGGCGCGCAGGGCACGGACGCCGGACGGGCGGTCTGCCGACGGCCTCGTGCACGGATGATCAGGGCGCGTGGCGGCGATCGCACTCATTCACAGCGCTCCTGACGGCGACCGTCGAGCAGTCCTACGCTGCGGGCGTTCTTACCCGCGGGTAACGACGCCTGCGGGTGCCCCCCAGGAGTTCCCCATGAACATGCGCAGCCTCACAGTCGCGGCGGCGACAGCCCTCACCGTCGCGCTCACCACCCCGCTGTCGGCCCTGGCCGTCGAACCCACTCCTCCCCCCGCGCCGAGCCCCACGGCGAGCTCGACCGCGAGTTCCGAGCCGGCTCCGAGCGAGGTCACCGACCCGATCATGTCGCCCCACAGCCCCAACGGTGTCCCCGCCGGCCCGGTGGGACGCCCCTACCTCACGTGGCCACTCGCCTCGTCCCACTCCAAGCTCCACCCCGGCTCGCGCCCGATGGGCGCGAACGACTGTTCCTGCCGTCCCTCTCCGGGGACCCGGCCCGTCGTCCTCATCCCGGGCACGGGCGAGGACGCGTTCGCGACCTGGTCGCTCTACGCCCCTCAGCTCAAGGCCGCGGGCCTGTGCGTCTACACCTTCAACGTCAACCCGGTGACCAACCCGATGGACGAGGCCAAGCCATTCTCGGGACACATCCGTAGCTCGGCGGCGTTCCTCGGCACCTTCGTCGACCGCGTTCTCGCGAGCACGGGCGCCGACAAGGTGGACCTCGTCGGCCACTCCCAGGGCGGCGGCCCCCTTCCCCGCGCCTACCTCAAGTACGAGGGCGGGTCGGCCAAGGTGGCCCGTCTCATCGGTCTCGTGCCGTCCAACCACGGCACCACGGTCTACGGCCTGCAGAAGCTGCTCGCCAGGGAGGGAACCGCCTCGAACTGGCTGCTCACGACCAATGCCCGGCTGCACAACAACTACGCCCTGCCCGAGCAGCTCGTGGGGTCGCCGTTCCTCACCGATCTCAACAAGGGCGGCATGACCCAGCCCGGTGTGGAGTACACGGTCATCACGACCCGGTACGACGACGTCGTGACGCCCTACACCAACGCCGTCATCGACGAGCCCGGCGTGAAGAACATCGTCATGCAGGACCTGTGCACGCTCGACCACACCGACCACTTCGGGTTCACCTACGACCCGGTCGCGCTCCAGGTCGTCATCAACACCCTGCGTCCGGAGAAGGCCACGCCGCTGAAGTGCGTGTACGTGCCCGGATACATCCAGTGACGCGGGCCCCGCCCGCCTGAGCCATCGCCTCGGTGGTCAGGCGGGCGGATTCCACCCCTGCGGGATGCGGACGCTGCACAGCTGCCGTGACTGCGCGACGAGCGCGCCGCGGGAGTCCCAGATGAGGGCGTCCTCCTCCATGAGCCCGCCGGTGAGGATCGAGGAGTGCGTCGCCATCTGCAGCCACCCGGGCGCCGGGCGGCCGCGGACGTGACCGCTGAACTCGAGGGTGGGGGCCCACCCGCCGATGCCCAGATCGAACGACACCGGCGGCATCGCATCGAGGAAGAAGAGCAACGACAACGGGTCGGCGTCGCGACCGTCGGCGAACCGGATCCACGCCCGCATCTGCCCACGACCGGAGGGCTTGCCCATCGCCCATCCGGCCGTCGACGGGTCGAGGCGCAGATCGAGTCGGTGCATGAGCGGCGGCGCCTGCATGGGGCCGCCGGTGCGCGCCTGCGCCGCGTCGACGCACTCCTCCGGGCTCGGCATGCTCACCGGCTCGACGCTGCGGTGCACCGGCGAGGCGACGTCGAGGTCGCCGTACGTCGCGAGGGCCCGCATGCGTTCGACGCGCCCACCGTCGGGGCCGTCCTGGGTGACGACCGCCTCCGCCGTGGAGAACGTGCGCCCCCGCCGCAGGACCTCGGTGTCGACGCGCAGGTCACCGTCCGCACCCGCGGAGAGGAAGTGGGCCGAGAACGCGAGCGGGTCGGCGTGCGGCGTCGGCCCCTCCCCGAGCACCCGGGTGAGGGCTGCGGCGGCGGTCGCCATGACGACCCCGCCGTTGACCGCCGGGCCGATCGCCCAGTCCTGCGCGAAACGACCGGTGAACGTGCCCGCGTCGGCGCCGGGGGCGAGCCGCGTCGCGGTGTCGAATTCAGATGCCATGACCGAGGTCTACCAGACGCCCCCGACACCCCGTCCACGCGGGTTCCCGTGCACGTGGGAAGGGTTGTCGGAGCCGACTGCGAGAGTGCGCCCCATGGAGATCTCCGCGCTCGGCGTCATGCTCGTGTTCGTCGTCGGTGCCGTCCTCGGGGCGGTGACGGCGTGGTTCGCGGCCGCCTCACGGTACGCCGCGCCGCTCGCCGCCGCGGGCGCCGAACGCGATGTCCTGCGGGCGCGGGTCGAGGAGCTCCGGCGCCGGGAGGACGACGACGAGGAGGTCATGGCCGCCCTCGCCCCGGTCACCTCGGCGCTGGCCCGGGTCGAACGGCAGGTCGGGGTCCTCGAGCGGGACCGGGTCGAACAGTACGGCCGCCTCGGCGAACGGTTGGGCGAGGTCGTCCGCAGCACGCGCGCCCTGCACCAGGAGACGTCCTCCCTCGCCGGCTCCCTCAACTCCTCCACGACCCGCGGCATGTGGGGTGAGGTGCAGCTTCGGCGTCTTCTCGAGCACGCGGGTCTGCTCGCGCGCTGCGACTTCGACGAACAGGCCTCGGCCGAGAACGCGCGGGCCCAGGCCGTGCGCCCCGACGTCGTCGTGCGACTCCCCGGAGGCAAGTCCCTCGTCGTCGACGCCAAGGCCCCGCTCACGGCGTTCCTGTCGGCGCAGGCCCCCGAACTCGACGAGGCACGGCGCCGCCAACTCCTCGGGGCTCACGCCGCCGCACTCCGCGGGCACGTCGAGACGCTCGCCCGAAAGGAGTACTGGACGGCGTTCTCCCCCTCCCCCGAGATGGTCGTGTGCTTCGTCCCCGCCGACGCGGTGCTGGCCGCCGCGCTCGACGCCGATCCGTCGCTGTTCGACCACGCGATGGGTCGACGGGTCGTCCTCGCCTCCCCCGCGACGCTGCTCGCCCTCCTGCGAACGGTGGCGCACACCTGGCAGCAGGACGCCCTCACCGAGAACGCCCGCGAACTCCTCGACCTCGGTCGTGAGCTCTACGACCGCCTCGGCACCCTCGGTGGACACGTCGGCAAGGTCGGTGGGGCCTTGCGGCGCAGTGTCGAGGCGTACAACGCGATGGTCGGCGCGATGGAGTCGCGCGTCTTCGTCACCGCCCGGCGGATGCACGAGCTCGGGCTCGCCCACGAGGCGCCCGCCACGCTTACCGCGCTCAAGGCGACACCCCGTCCGCTCACCGCCGTCGAACTCCTCGACGGGCTGGAGGACGGATCTCTCGCGCGCGACCGACGATTCCTCGCGGCGAACGTGCCTCCCCCGCAGGATCAGGCTGCCGCGGCGGCCGACGACACGCGTACGGGATGAGCGAGTGCGGCCGCGGGAGGGCGGTCGGCCCTCAGCGCAACGACGCTCCCGCGTCGGACTTCACCTTGGCCTGGTAGGGGATGCCGCGGGCCTTGAGGTCCTTGCGCAGGTCGGCGGGGAGGGCGAAGAGCAGGCTCTCCTCGGCGGCGACCACGGGCTCGACGTCCGTGTAGCCGCGGTCGGCGAGCGCGGCGAGCACGTCGTTGACGAGAATCTCCGGCACCGACGCACCGCTGCTGAGGCCGACGGTTCGCACGCCCTCGAACCACGAGTCGTCGATCTCGTCGGCGTAATCGACGAGATGGCCCGCCGTCGCGCCGTGTTCGAGGGCGACCTCGACGAGACGCACGGAGTTCGAGGAGTTCCGCGATCCCACGACGAGCATGAGGTCGACCCGGTCGGCCATGGCCCGAACCGCCCCCTGGCGGTTCTGCGTGGCGTAGCAGATGTCGTCGCTCGGCGGATCCTGCAGGTGGGGGAACTTCTCGCGCAGGCGACGGACGGTCTCCATGGTCTCGTCGACGCTCAAGGTCGTCTGCGAGAGCCACACGACCTTCTCCGGGTCACGCACCTCGACTCGTGCGACGTCGTCGGGGCCGTCCACGAGGGTGATGTGCTCGGGCGCCTCACCGGCGGTCCCGATGACCTCCTCGTGCCCCTCGTGACCGATGAGGAGGATGTCGTAGTCCTCCCCCGCGAACCGCTGGGCCTCACGGTGCACCTTGGTGACCAGCGGACAGGTGGCGTCGATCGCCCGGAGCGACCGCGTCTGGGCCTCCTCGTGGACCACGGGGGCCACCCCGTGCGCCGAGAACACGACCGTGGCACCCTCGGGCACCTCGTCGGTCTCCTCGACGAACACGGCGCCGCGCCGTTCGAGCACGGTGACGACGTGCTTGTTGTGGACGATCTGCTTGCGCACGTACACCGGCGCACCGTAGAGCTCGAGCGCCTTCTCCACCGTGACCACGGCGCGGTCGACGCCCGCGCAGTACCCGCGCGGGGCGGCCAGCAGGACTCGCTTGTCGTTCATCGCTTCGTCAGTCACGCCTCCCATCCTAGAGAGGCGTCCCGAACGCCGCCTGGACGCACCGGCCCCCGCCGGGCCACGGGGCGGCGCAGCACCGGCGGGGCGCAGGTGCGCTGGCATACTGGCGCGCGTGAGCGAGCCCCTGCCCGCCAAGGCGGCCGAGACGACCGCCGAGCGCCCCTGGCCGCTGCGGCTCCTCTCGATGAAGATCACCGAGTACGTGGACAAGATGTCCCCGGTGTGGATCGAGGGACAGATCGTCCAGCTCAACCGCCGTCCCGGGGCACGGTCGTGTTTCGTCACCCTCCGCGACGCCGACGTCGACATGTCGATGACGGTGACCGTCCCCACCGTCGTGCTCGACCGGATGCCCATCACCGAGGGCAGCCGCGTCGTCACCCACGCCAAGCCGACGTACTGGAGCAAACGCGGCACCCTCCAGCTCGAGGCGCGCGACATGCGCCCGGTCGGCGAGGGCGAACTCCTCGCCCGGCTGGAGCACCTCAAACGTGTGCTCGCGTCGGAGGGACTGTTCGCCGCCGACCGCAAGCGCTCCCTGCCCTTCCTGCCGCAGCGGGTCGGTCTCGTGTGCGGACGGGCGAGCGCCGCGATGCGGGACGTGCTCGACAACGCCCGCCGCCGGTGGCCGGCGGTGGAGTTCGAGGTGCGGGAGGTGCCGGTGCAGGGCACCGACGCGGTGCTCGCCGTCACCGCAGCACTGACGGAGCTCGACACCCACCCGCAGGTCGACGTCATCGTCATCACCCGCGGGGGTGGCTCGTTCGAGGATCTCCTGCCGTTCAGCAACGAGTCCCTGATCCGGGCGGTCGCCGCGGCACGCACGCCGGTCGTCAGCGCGATCGGCCACGAGGTCGACACCCCCCTGCTCGATTTCGTCGCCGACCTCCGCGCCTCGACTCCCACCGACGCCGCGAAGCGCATCGTGCCGGACGTCGAGGTCGAGCGCGCGGGCATCGCGCAGCTCGCCGGCCGAGCGCGCGCGGCCGTCGCCGCCCGCCTCGCGAGCGAACGTCGTCACCTGCAGGTGATCCGATCACGCCCGGTCCTCACGGACCCGCACGCCACCCTCGCCCCCCACCGCGAGGTCCTCGCGCGGCACCGCGAGCGCGGGGAACGCGCACTCACTCGACGCCTCGACGGCGAGCGGGCACGGGTGAGCGCGTTGTCGGCGCAGCTCAGGGCCCTGTCACCGCAGGGGACGCTCGACCGCGGCTACGCGATCGTCCTCCACGCCGACGGGCGGGTGGTCACCGATCGCGAGGACGTGGAGGTCGGTGAGATCCTGCGGGTCAAGGTCGCCCGTGGAGACTTCGGGGTCCGCCCCGTGACCAGGAGAAAGGCACGCGCATGACCGACGACTCCCTCGACGACGCCGGGGCAGGCACCCGCACGGAGGACGACCTCGTCGAGGTCCTCGACCCCGCCGATGCCGGGGCAGCCGGCGTCGACGGCGCCGGTCCCGCCACGGACCCGACGAGCAGCCGACCCGACGTGTCCGGCCTCTCCTACGAGGAGGCGCGCGACAAGCTCGTCGAGACGGTCTCCCGGTTGGAGTCGGGCCAGGCCGATCTCGAGGCGAGCGTCGCCCTGTGGGAACTGGGCGAGGCGCTGGCCGCCCACTGCACCGCGGCCCTCGACCGCGCCGAGGCCCGTCTGGACCGCGCCCGGCCCGACCCGGGGCGAGCCTGACCCCCGTGGACGCGACTCAAACGCCGCGTCGGGCTCACTTGCCGTACGGCCGAAGGGAGCCCGCGACCTGCTCGAGGGTGGCGTAGTCGGCGAGGCCGGAGACGACCGTCGTCATGTCGCCACGGGTCCCGACGAGGCCGCGACGCGCGGGATCGCCACCGGCGGTGACCCGCGTCCACGTGGCTCCACCGACGGTGCTCGTCCCGTCCTGCCGGCCGTTCGACACGGCCTCGGCGCGCCAGGCCTCGGCCTTATCCGCCGGGGTGTCGGCGGGAATCTGTTGGACGGCGACGAACACCGAATCGTCGTCGGTGCGGGTGTACCCGACGTACCAGCTGACCGGGTCCGTGCCGTGCCGCACGCTCGTCGCCTTCCACGGGTTGCCGGGCTCCCCGAGCTGCGGGATCCACACCGTCGTCTGCGACTCCTCCTGGAGCTGCCGGGCCACGGGGGTGACGTCGACGGGCGGTTGGGTCACCGAGTCCGGCCGCGGCACGATGGCGTAGATGACGAACAGCAGCGCCGCCACCGCAGCGGTGGACAGCAGCAGGCTGCGCCAGTTGCCGCGGCCACGCGCGCGGGCGGGCGGCCCGGCGTCGACGTCGGCGCCTCCCTCGGCACCCGCTGCCGAGGCCGGAGCACCGGGGGTGATCGATGCGGGAGGCGCGCCGTGCGCGACGGACGCGTCGACGGGCGAGCTCGGGTCCTCCCGGTCGGAGGTGGTCGGCGCGGAGGTATCCGCATCCCGCGTGGAGGACCCCGAGGACCGGTCGGAGGGCGCAGAGGACGAGGGAGTCGGGGAGCTCATGGCGCCATTCTCGCGCATCCCGCCGGGTGCACCCGACGGTCACCGGGGACGCCGCGGCCCGTCCTCCGAGCCGCCCCCGAACGCAGCCGCTAGATTCCTCACATGAGGAATGAGGGCACGGCGTGAGGCCGCGCGGCCGACGCCCGGCCGGGTCGGACACCCGGGGCGACATCCTCCTCGCGGCCCGACGCACGTTCGCCGAGCGTGGGTACGACGCGACCTCGCTGCGCGGTGTGGCGCGCACGGCCGACGTGGATCCCGCGTTGGTCCACCACTACTTCACGAGCAAGTCCGACCTGTTCTTCCACGCCGTCATCGGCGACATCGAGGCCGACTCGGAGGAACGGATCCGTCCAGCCGAGATCATTGAGGGCATCATCACCGGCCCCGCGGAGTTCATGGCCCACCGCTGGACGGTCGCCTTCCTCGGCATCTGGGACCGGCCGGGAGCCTCGGACCGGCTCCTCTCCATGCTGGGCGCGGTCGCCGCTGGAGACGAGGTGCGCGCCCAGGTGGTCCAGTTCCTCCAGGGTGAGGTCTTCGCGCCGATCGCGGCGGCGGTGTCGCCCGACCGCCGGGAGACGCGGGCGCAGCTCGCCGCCTCCCACGTCATGGGGATCATCATCGCGCGGTACGTCGCCCGCCTGCCCGTCCTCGCGGCCATGCCCGCCGAGGAGGTCGCGCGTCTCACCGCCCCCAACCTGCAGCACTACCTCACGGGCGATCTGGGGTCGGAGCGCTGAGGACGGCGTCGAGCGCCCGGGCGAGGTCTCGCCAGAGGTCCTCGACGTCCTCGATCCCGACCGACAGGCGCACGAGTCCCTCGGGGACGAGGTCCGGCTCCGAGGGGTAGCGGCGTCGACGTTCCAGTTGGGACTCGACACCGCCGAGGCTCGTCGAGTGGGTCCAGAGTGTCGTCGCGGCACAGACGTGCTCGGCCGCCGTCGCCCCGCCGCGGACGTCGACGGCGAGCATCGCCCCCGAGCCGGGGTACCGCACCCGTTCGATCGCGGGGTGTTCCGCGAGGCGTGCGGCCAGGGTGGCCGCGTTGGCGCCCGCCCGGTCGACGCGCACCGCGAGAGTCCGCAGGCCGCGCAGGGCCAGCCAGACCTCCATCGGCCCCGGGACGGCCCCATGCAGGTGGCGATGGTGGAAGAGGGAGTCATAGGCACCACGCCCGCCCTCGTCCTCCGGCGTGACGAGCACCCCGAGGACGACGTCGCTGTGGCCGGAGAGGTACTTCGTCGCCGAGTGCAGGACGACGTCCGCGCCCCACTCCAGGGGGCGGGCGAGGATCGGGGTCGGGAAGGTGTTGTCGACGACGCTCCGCACGCCGACGGCACGCGCGGCGGCGAGCAGACGCGGCAGGTCGGCGACCTCCATGAGGGGGTTTCCCGGCGACTCCACCCACAGGAGCTCCGCGCCGGGGAGCGCCGACTCGACGGCGGTGACATCGGTGAGGTCGACCTCGCGCAGGGTGATGCGGCCGGTCTCGGCGGCCTCGCGAAGCAGGGTCAGCACGCCCATGTAGGCGCTCCGCGGGGCGACGACCACGCCCCCGTGCGGCACGAGCGCGAGCACGGCGGCCGCGGCCGCCATCCCCGATGCGAACACGAGCGCCCGGCCTCCCTCCAACACCCCGACGGCCTCCTCGAACGGGGTGAACGCCGGCGAGGTCTCCCGGGCGTAGGTGTGCTCACCGCCGTGGACGAACGTCGACGTGAGGACGAGCGGCGGGTTGACCGGCGACCCCGGGGCGTGCGGCCGCCCGGTGACGACGCAGCTGGTGGAGGGGGCGAGGGCCTCGGGAGGGGTCATGGGGTCCATCCTGCCCCGACGGCCCGCCTGTCCCGGACGTGGATTCGCGAGCCGGGTCGCGCCACCCCCTTGTCCTGACGGGCGGAGCGGATTAGATTTCATCATGTGGTGAATAAAGGTCGATCGGACCCCCGGACTCCGGGCGCTTCTCGCCGGGCCGCCATGACGTGTGCACTCGTCGGCGCCCTCGCCCTTCCCGCGGCGACATCGGCGACGCCGTGGCCGGGAAGCTCGACGTCCTCGACGGCAGCCACCACCGAGGAGCGGATCTCGGTCACCGGCCGCGTCGTCGCCGATGTCGCCGCGGTGAGCACACCCGCCCTCCCCGCCCCGCAGGTGCCGCTCGGTCTCGGCTTCGCCCCCGATCCCCCGTCGAGCGCCGCCGGAACCGGCGGCGTCACCGCCGGGACGACCGGCACCGTCGCCGGCACCCCTCCCGGTCCGCAGCGGGTCTCGGCGTCCAGCCCCCTGCGCCTGACCACGGTGGCGGTGCGCGAGGGTGACCACGTCCGGTCCGGGCAGGAGCTCGCCCGCTTCGACGACGCCGCCTTCCGCGCGGCCGAGGTCGTCGCCGCCCGGGGGATCGACACGGCCTCGGCACAGGTCGGCGTGCTCGATCAGGCCATCGCCGACACGCGGTCGACCGAGTCCGACCTCCGCGGCAAGCGCCGCGAGGTCGTCTCCGCATCGGCGACATTGCACGCGAAGCGAACCGAACTCCTCGCGGCCCGCACCGAGGCGCAGGCCGCCCTCCGTGAGGTCGAGGCGGCCCTGCCCACGGCGCAGCGTGGCCTGCGCACCCTCGACGCGGCCCTCGACCATGCGGAGGTCGCACGACGCCGGATCGCCTCTCGCAGAGCCGCTCTCGACAACCAGATCACGGCCCTCACCGCAGTGCGGCGTCGCCTCGTGGCGGCCCGCGAGGCACTGTCGTCGACCTCGCCGAGACGCCCCGACGGCGATCCGACACCCGCCCCACCGTCGCCGGAGTCGCCGACGACCATCACCCCTTCACCGTCCGCACCCCCACCCGCGGTCCCACCGTCCGCGCCCTCGACGCCTGAGCCCTCGACGACCGGGTCCTCACCCCACGAGCCCCCCGCGAGCGACCCGTCCTCCCCCCCACCCCCACCGGTGATGCCGTCGTGGTCGGTCGTCCCCGCAGCCGCTCCGCGGACCTCCCCACCGGGCTCCCCCGACCGGGCGCGCGAGAGGCTCGCCGACCTCGACCGGCGGATCGCCCGCGTCGACGCGCAACTGCGCGCCGCCCGCCATGGCAGGGCGTCCCTCGTCGAGGCCGAGCGGGAGGTCGTGGCCAAGAGGCGGCAGGCCACCACGGCCCGAACGACCCTGCGCGCCCGGCAGGAGCGGGCCCGCGAGGGGCGGGCACGGCTCGTCTCCGGCCTCGCCCGCATGTCGGCCGGGCTCGCGCGGATCGACACCGGTATCGACACGGCCCAGGACGGCCTGAGAAGGATCGACGAGGGCCTCACCCGCGTCCAGGACGCCCGACGCCGGCTCGGCCACGCCCGTCGCCAGGCACACATCGCCGTCGAGACCGCACGCACGAACCGTGCCCAGGCGGCCGTGACCCGTGCGCGGACGGTCGTCGTGGCGCCCGTGAGCGGCAGGATCACCCGGGTCGCGCAGGTGGGTGACGTGCTCGCACCGGGCGCGACCGTGGCCACACTCGTCACCGACACCGATCGCGCCCGCCCGACGGTCCTCGCATGGGTTCCGCCCCAGGAGGTCTCGCGGACCTGCCTCGGTGCGACGGCGCAGGTCACCGCCGACTGGCTCCCCGTCCCGATCCCCGGGCGCCTCACCCGGGTCGGCCCGCGCGCGGAGTACCCGCCGACGTCGCAGGCCACCGACGAGATCCACCTGCTGCTCGCCGTCCCGGTCGAGGTGAGGCTCGACCCCCTCGGGGCCGACACGCCACTACCCCAGGGCACCCCGGTCGGCCTCGTGCTCGACACCTGTGCGAGCACCACCGCGACGTCCCCCACCCCCGTCACGTCGAGCACCGGAAGGTGAGCGCCATGCCACGTCCACCCACGAAGGTCCTGGCGC
Source organism: Mobilicoccus sp. (assembly GCF_032060985.1). NCBI lineage: Bacteria > Bacillati > Actinomycetota > Actinomycetes > Micrococcales > Dermatophilaceae > Mobilicoccus > Mobilicoccus sp. Next base: position 60,278 of record NZ_DAMBGD010000021.1, on the reverse strand, counting down.
GCGCGGTCGCGCTCGTCGTCGTCCTCACCCTCGCCGTCGGCCTCTGGTCGTGGTGGCGACATCGGGACGCCGCCGAGTCCGGCCCCCTCGCACTCACCGGTTCGGTCCAGGCGACCGAGTACCAGGTCGCCCCCGCGACCGCCGGCACGGTGACCGAGGTGAACGTGGCCGAAGGCGACCGGGTCAGGGCGCGGCAGCCGTTGGTCGTCCTCGACGCCCGTGCTCTGGACCTGCAGGTGACACAGGCGCAGGAGGGCGTGCGGGCGGCGAAGGCGGCCGTGGACGCGGCCGAGGACGACGACTCCTCCGACGCCGAGGTCACCGCGGCGCAGGCGCGTCTGGCGCAGGCCCGGGCGGCCGTGGATCTGGCGAAGGTCCAGCAGGGCTACGCCACGGTGACGGCGCCCCATGCCGGGACGGTCGCGACGCTCGTCACCAACGTCGGTCAGAACGCCTCCCCGGCGCGAGTCCTCCTCACCCTCGTCGACACCTCGGATCTGTGGGTGCGGGTCTACGTCCCCGAGACCCGTCTGGGCGAGGCGAAGGTGGGCGGCCGCGCCACCGTCTCCTCCGACTCCACCCCCGACGCGCAGGCCACCGTGTCCTCGGTCGCGTCGACGGCCGAGTTCACCCCCAACACGGTCGAGACGGAGGACCAGCGCACGAAGCTCGTCTACGAGGTGCGCCTCCGGGTGACCACCCCCGCCGGCGACCTCAAGCCGGGCATGCCGGTGACGGTGACGTTCTCATGAGCACGCCTCCCGTCGTCGCGCTCGCGGCCCGGTCCCTCACCCGACGCTTCGGGGATCTCGTCGCCGTGGACGAGATCGACCTCGACGTGCGGACCGGGTCCATCTTCGGCCTCCTCGGCCCCGACGGCGCGGGCAAGACGACCCTCATCCGGATGCTCGCGACGGTGCTCGACCCGACGGACGGCGACGCCCATGTCCTCGGGCTCTCGGTCACCCACGACCGTGCGCAGGTCACACCACGGATCGGGTACATGCCGCAGCGGTTCTGCATGTACCCCGACCTCACGATCGCGGAGAACATCGACTACTTCGCGACCCTCCGCGGCGTTCGTCGCCGCGACCGTCGCACCCGATCGGCGCGTCTGCTCGAGTCGATGGGTCTCGCGGAGTTCGCCGGGATGCGCTCGGGGACGATCTCCGGCGGTATGAAGCAGAAGCTCATGCTCGCGTCGACCCTCATGCACGAACCCGACGTCCTCCTCCTCGACGAGCCGACGACCGGTGTCGATCCGGTCTCACGCCGCGAGTTCTGGCGCCTCCTCGCAGGCCTGCACCGGGAGGGCCGCACGATCCTCGTCGCGACCCCGTACATGGACGAGGCCGAGCGCTGCACCGACATCGCGTTCCTGCGCGGCGGTGCCATCACGATCCGAGGGACGCAGAGCGACGTCGCCGCCCGGGTACCGGGGGTACTCCTCGAGGTCGGCGGTGCGGCTCCCCGCGACGTGCTCGGGGCGCTGCAGGCCGCCCACGACCCACGGCTGCGCTCGGCGCACCTGCACGGTGACGTCGTCCGGGTGTTGTGGGAAGGCCCGACCGAATCATCCTCGGCATCACTTGATTCGCTTGCTGTTCATCATGATTCGGCGACACGTCTCGTCGAGGAGATCGCCGCCCACCACGGCGTTCCCGGTGTCGTCGCCCGTCGCCTCCGCGTCGACATGGAGGCCGCGTTCGCCGTCCTCGCCCAGGAGCGGGCGTGAGCACCTCCGCCTCGGTGACGCGCATCCAGGCCGTCGTCGTCAAGGAGTTCCGCCACCTGCGCCGCGACCCGCGGATGCTCGCGATCGTCCTCCTCATGCCGGTCGTCCAGCTCCTCCTGTTCGCCTACGCCGTGAGTTTCGACGTCCGTCACGTGCCCACCCTCGTCCTCGACCAGGACCGCACCGCGGCATCCCGGTCCTACGTGTCGTCCTACGTCGGCGGGGAGTTGTTCGACCTCGTCGGGCACGTCTCGTCGGCGAACGACGTCGATGCGGCGCTCGAACGCGGCGACGCGCGCGTCGCGGTCGTCGTGCCCGCCGGATTCGCCGCCGCCCTCGCCCGGGGGGAGGCCGCGCCGGTGACCGTGCTCGTCGACGGAAGCGAGACGAACACCGCGCGGATCGCCTCGACGTACGCCACCGCCCTCAACGCCCGCTACGGCGGCCGGCTCGCCGTCGACTGGGCCGAACGCCAGGGGGTCGACACCCAGGCGAACGGTGCGCTCGAACCCCGGGTGCGCGTCTGGTACAACCCCGACCTTCGCTCGACCGTGTTCCTCGTCCCGGGTCTCCTCGTCGTCGTCATGCTCGTCGTCACCGTCCAACAGACCGCGGTGACCCTCGTGCGGGAACGCGACCTCGGCACCGCCGAACAGATGCAGGTGAGCGCCCTGCGCGGGGGCGAACTCATGCTCGGCAAGCTCCTGCCGTGGACACTGCTCGCACTCCTCGACGCCGCCGTCATCACCCTCATCGGGGTCACGGTCTTCGACGTCCCACTCCGTGGAGACATCCCTCTGCTCGCGCTGGCCTGCACCATCTTCGTCTTCGCCGCGCTCGCCCTCGGTCTGCTCGTCTCGGCCGTGGCGCCCTCCCTCGAGGTCGCCAACCAGGTGGCGATGCTCCTCGCGTTCCTGCCCGGGTTCCTCCTGTCGGGCTTCGCGTTCCCCCTCGACGCGATCCCGCGCGTACTCCAGTGGGTGAGTTATGCATTCCCGGGCCGCTACATGGTGGAGATCACCCGGGGCGTCTTCCTCAAGGGCGCGGGGGTCCCCGAGCTGTGGCTCCCGCTCGCGCAGATGACCGCCTACGCCGTCGTCCTCGTGACCCTCGCCGTCGTCGCCTCCTCCAGGAGGCGGGCATGAACGCGACCCGGGTGCGTCTTCTCGCGTGGAAGGAGGTGCGGCAGCTGCGTCGGGATCCCCTGCTGCTGCGCATCCTCGTCCTCATGCCGGTGCTGCAACTCGTCCTCCTCGGCTACGTCGTCGCCGCCGACGTCACCCGCATGCCCACGGCCGTCGTCGATCTCGACCGCACGCCCCTGTCGCGGCAGCTCGGGGACGCCTTCGAGGCCTCGGACTACTTCGACGTCCGCCGGCATCCGGCTGGGGAGTCCGAACTCCGGGGGCTCATGGACTCCGGGGAGACCCGCGTCGCCGTCGTCGTCCCCGCCGGCACGCAGGCCCGGCTGGATCGCGGCGAGACCGCTCCGCTCGGCATCGTCGTCGACGGCTCGGACAGCCAGAGCGCCTCGCTCGGCGCCGGGTACGCGAGCCGGATCGTCGCGCGCTTCGAGGCCCGGCGCGTCGCGGCGCCGGCCGGCGCCGGACACCCGGGTCGACCTCCTGCCGGGGAGGGGATGCCGCACACCCCGGGCGTCCCCGGACTCGATGCGAGCGTGCGTGTGCTCTACGATCCGACCCTCTCGAGCGTCAACACGATGATCCCGGGCCTCGTCGCGTTCATCCTCATGCTCTCGCTCATGGTCCTCATGAGCCAGGCCGTCGTGAAGGAACGCGAATCCGGAACGCTGGAGCAGATGTTCGTCACCCCCATCCGCCCGGGCGAGTACCTCGTCGGCAAGGTCGCACCCTATGCCGTCATCGCCTCGGTGCAGGCGTCGCTCGTCCTCGCCGTGGGGATCCTGTGGTTCCGGGTGCCGTTCCGCGGCGAGGCTCTCGTCGTCGTCGCCGGGCTCGCGCTGTTCATGCTCACCTCCATCGGGATGGGGCTGATCGTCTCCCTGCTCTCCCGCACCCGGCAGCAGGCGCAGCAATCGGTGATGTTCCTCGCCCTGCCGATGATGCTGCTCTCGGGGTTCATCTTCCCCATCGACTCGATGCCGGCCCCGATCGTGCCGCTCACCAGGCTCATCCCGCTCCGCTACGCCCTCGAGGTCCTCCGTGGCGCGATGGTCAAGGGAGCCGGGTTCGAGGCACTCGCCATGCCTCTCGCCGCCCTGACGGTCTTCGGGGTGCTGCTCTTCGGCACGGCCGTCCTCGTCACCCGCCGTCGGCTCACGGAATGAGGGAGGCAGGCATGTTCCCCCGAATCCACCGGCGCGGCGACGCGTCTCCTGCGGTGCGACTCCGCGGGCTCACGAAACGCTTCGGGGAGTTCACGGCCGTCGACGGACTCGACCTCGACGTCGCCCGCGGGGAGATCTACGGATTCCTCGGCCCCAACGGCTGCGGCAAGACGACGACGATCCGCATGCTCACCGGTTCCCTCACCCCGACCGCCGGGACCGCGCTGGTTCTCGGGGAGGACACCACCCGCCACCCCGAGCGGATCAAACCCCGCCTCGGGTACATGTCGCAGAAGTTTTCCTTGTTCGAGGACCTGTCGGTCGAGGAGAACCTGCGCTTCTACGCGGGCGTCTACGGGCTCGGTGCCGCCGTCGCCGAATCCGTGCGCGAGACGATCGCGGTCGCGGGGCTCACCGGCCGGGAGGGCGACCTCCCCCGGACCCTCTCGACCGGAGTCCGGCAGCGACTCGCGCTCGGCGCCGCGACCATCCACCGCCCCGAGATCCTCTTCCTCGACGAACCCACCTCGGGCGTCGACCCCGTCGCGCGGCGGGAGTTCTGGGACCGCCTCTACGACCTCGCCGGCGGCGGCGTCACGCTGTTCGTCACGACCCACTACATGGAGGAGGCGAGCAACTGCACCCGGCTCGCGTTCATGTATCGAGGGCGGATCATCGCCGACGGCACCCCGTCGGAGATCCGCGCGGCGACGATGCGGAACCGGCTCCTTGAGGTCGCCGTGGTGGGGGACGCCGATTCGGCGCTCTCATGGATCGAGAGGCAGGACGAGGTCACGGAGGCCTACGCCGCAGGGGCACGGCTCCGGGTCTCGCTCGGCGAGGGCTCCCCCACCACTCCCGCGGAGTTCGCCGACCGACTCGCTGGCGCCGGATTCCCCGGCGCCGAGGTGAGACCGGTGGACCCGACGATGGAGGACGTCTTCGTCCACCTGGCCACCCACGCCGATGTCGAGGTCGATGCCGCTGCGACGGTCCACTCTGGGGTCACCGAGGTCGCGACCGAGGAAACTCACCTCTGACGGCACTCACCCTTGCCGGAACTCACCCCTGACGGATCGACGGGGCCCACCGCGAGACGCGGTGGACCCCGTCGATCCGAACGAGGCGACTAGGCGCGAGCAGCACCCGAGGCACGGTCGGTGCCGCCCTCGCGTCCCGCGTCGTCGTGCGTGCCGTGCGCGTCCTCGCCCTGACGTCCGTTCCGGCGGTTGCCGTCCACACCCTCGCGCTCGCGAGCCCGCTCGAGCGCACGACGGCGGTCCTCCTCGGACTCCTTCGCGATCTGCGCGGCCCGCTCGTCGTCCCGAGTGAGACAGGCCCCCGACTCGGGGTCGAAGACGTGCATCAGTGCGGGATCGAAGTAGAGCTGGGCGTTGTCGCCCTCGCGGATGCGGGAACGGCCGTCGAGGTTGACGACCATCTGCGTGCGCATGCCCTCGCCGTCGAGCTCTCGGTCGAGCTCGTCGAGCTTGTGCTGCACGGCGGCGTCCGCCTCGTAGGGGATGTAGGCGTACTGCTCGTTGCCGAGCCATTCGGTCTGATCGACCGGCGCCTCGAAGGACACCGCCCCCTGCGCCTGCTGGTCGCCGAGCGAGGCGTCCTTGAGGTACTCGGGGCGGATGCCGACGATGACGAGGTCCTTGCCCTCGACCTGCTTCGCGAGGTCCCCGGAGACGGGGACGTCGACGAAGGGCAGCGACAGGACGTTGCCGTTGACCCGCGCCGGCAGGAAGTTCATCGGCGGGGTGCCGATGAAGCCGGCGACGAACAGGTTGACCGGCTGTTCGTACAGCTCCCGAGGGCTCGCCACCTGCTGCAGGACGCCCTTCTTGAGCACCGCGACCCGGTCGCCCAGGGTCATCGCCTCGGTCTGGTCGTGGGTGACGTAGATCGTCGTGATGCCCATGCGGCGCTGCATCCGCGCGATCTCGGTGCGCATCTGACCGCGGAGCTTAGCGTCGAGGTTCGACAGCGGCTCGTCGAAGAGGAACGCATCGGCGTCCCGGACGATGGCGCGGCCCATGGCCACACGCTGCCGCTGACCACCGGAGAGGTTGCCCGGCTTGCGCTCGAGGTGTTCGTCGAGCTCGAGCATGGAACTGGCGTTCTGCACCTTCTGACGGATGACGTTCTCGTCGTGCTTGCCCTTCTCGAGGCGTAGCGGGAACGCGATGTTCTCGAACACCGAGAGGTGGGGGTAGAGCGCGTAGTTCTGGAACACCATGGCGAGGTTGCGGTCGCGCGGCGCGAGGTCGTTGACCTTCTTGCCGTCGATGAACATGTCACCCGAGGTGATGTCCTCGAGGCCGACGATCATGCGGAGCAGGGTGGATTTTCCACAGCCCGACGGACCGACGAAGATCATGAACTCTCCGTCCGCGATGTCGAGGCTGACGTCGTTCACCGCGGGGAAACCGTCACCGTACTTCTTGACGATGTTGTTGAGCTGAATCTGGGACATGAGGGTGGTGACTCCTTGTCGAGAGCACGCGGCCGGGCGTCAGCCCTTGACCGCACCCGAGGTGAGGCCGGACACGATGCGCTGCTGGAAGAGCAGCACGAGGATGACGACCGGGATCGTCACGATGACGGCCGCCGCGGAGATCGCCCCGAAGGGCTGCTCGAACTGCGAGGCGCCGGTGAAGAACGCGAGCGCGGCCGGCACGGTGCGCGCCCTGTCACTGGTGAGGGAGATCGCGAAGACGAAGTCGTTCCACGCCGTGAAGAACGTGATGATCGCCGTGGTGAACACGCCCGGGCTCGCGAGCGGCACGATGACCTTGCGGAAGGCCTGCCAGCTCGTCGCGCCGTCGACCTGGGCCGCCTGCTCCATCTCCCAGGGGATCTGTTGGAAGAACGCCGAGAGCGTCCAGATGGCCAACGGAAGGGTGAGGGAGAGGTAGGGGATGATGAGGCCGATCTGGGTGTCGAACAGCCCGATCTTGCTCCACACGTCGAACAGCGGGGTGACGAGGGAGATGACGGGGAAGAACGACACCGCGAGCGCGGTGACGAGGATGACCTTCTTGCCCGGGAAGTTCAGGCGGGCGATGGCGTAGGCGCAGAACGTCGCGAGGATCACCGAGATGAGCGTGGCGACCAGGCAGACGACGAGTGAGTTGATGAGGGCCGGGATGAACAGCTCGCTCGCGCCGCCGGTGAGGATGAGCTTGTAGTTGTCGAACGACATCTCCGACGGTTTCGGGAAGAAGTTGCCGAAGGTGTTGAGCTCGGGGGTCGCCTGCGCCGCCGGGCTCTTGATCGACAGGGAGAAGATCCACAGCAGCGGGATCATCGTGAAGAGGATGACGAACAGGGAGGCGATCCCCAGGAGCGTGGTCGAGGAGTTCTTCGAAGTACTGGCCATCGCGCTCAGCCCCTTCCACCGGTGAGGTCGACCTTGAACCCGCGCACGAAGATCGCGGCGATGAGGAGGACCGACAGGAACAGCAGCACCGAGATGGCCGAACCCATGCCGATCTCGACGCGGTTGATGGTCTGGTCGTAGGCGAGCAGGGAGAACGTCGTCGTCCCCTGTGCGCCCTGGGTCATGATGAACACGTTGTCGAAGATCCGGAACGCATCGAGGGTGCGGAAGAGCACGGCGACCATGATCGCGGCCTTCATGTTCGGCAGGATCACCCTGAACATGCGCTGCCAGAAGGTGGCGCCGTCGACCTTGGCGGCCTCCTCCATCGCCCCGTCGATCTGCGCGAGACCGGAGAGCAGCAGGAGCGACATGAACGGCGTCGTCTTCCAGATCTCCGAGGCGCAGATGACGAACATCGCGCTCCACCAGTGGCCGAACCAGTTGAAGTCGAGCGGGAAGGTTCCGACGGTGATCGCGTTCAGCCAGTGGTTGATGAACCCGGTGCTCACCTGGAATCCGTAGAACCACGCGAACGCGGAGACGACCGTGATGATGGAGTAGGGGATGAGCACGATCGTGCGCAGCGCCTTGCGTGGCCACACGACGCGGTTCATGAGCATCGCGAGGGCGAAACCGATGATGAGTTCGATGACGACCGTGACGACGGTGATGAACAGCGTGTTCCCCACGGCGAGCCAGAACAGGGAGTCCGACAGGATCGTCGCGTAGTTGCCGAACCCGACGAGCTTGCGCGCGGCGGGGTCGGTGAGCCGGTAGCTGAAGAAGCTGTTCCAGATGGCCTGGAGGATGGGGTAGGCCGTGACGAGCAGCATGATGACGAACGCGGGCCCGGCGAGCTTCCAGCCGAGGGCACGTTCGCCGCGAGCGCGGTCGGAGATCGCGGGCTTACCGCGTCTGTCGGTCTCCCGCGGCTGGCCCGCGGGTGCGGTGGTGGCGACGGAGCTCACAGCAGTGCCTCCCCCTTCAGGACCTTGAGGATGAAGTCGGCCGCGGCGGCCGGCGTGCCCTCGCCCACGGAGTCGGGCGGGCTGAACTGCTTGTAGAGGGCGGTGGAGATGTCGCCGTAGTACTGCGAGGACGGGCGGGCCCCACCGGCGTCCAGAGATTCGCGGATGAGCGTCGCCATGGGGAACGCCTTCTGGATCTCCGGGTCGTCGTAGACCTTCTTGCGGGCCGCGGGGTTACCGGTCCCGAGCATGTAGGCCTTCTGATTCTCCTGGCTGGTGATGCACTGGATGGCCTCCCAGGCCGCGTCCTTGTTCGTGCTCGCGGAGTTGACGCCGAGCTCGATGCCACCGAGCGGCGGGCGGGACTCCTTCCCGGCCTCCACCTGGGGGTAGCGCGCGAAGCCGATGTCGTTGAGGTCGGTGCCCTTCTCGGGGAGCGCGGACCACGTGTACGGCCAGTTGACGAGGAAGGCCCCGCCGCCGGCGAACCCGTCGAGCGCGGCGGTCTCGTCCGAGGAGCCCATGGCCGGGCCACCGAGCCCCCCGCGTGCGATGTCGCCGATGATCTGGGCGGCCTTCTTGCCCTGAGGGGTGTCGAGCCCGAGCTTCATGTCGTCGGCCGAGGCGCCCTCGTTCTGGATGATGTGGCCCCCGCCGGACTCGATGAGCGCGTTGATCCACACGGTGTAGCCCTCGTACGGCTTGGCCTGGACGCCGATCGTCGACTTGAGCTTCGTGGCCGCCTCGATGAGCTGGTCCCACGTGACCGGCTTGTCCATGTCGAGCCCGGCCTCCTTGGCCATGGACTTGCGGTACCAGAGGACCTGGGTGTTCGCCCACATCGGGGCGGCGACCATCTTGTCCTTCCACTTCGCCGATTCGACGATCGGTTTGACTGCATCCTCGGTGAGGGCGGCCTGCTTGTCCTGCGGGACCTCGGTGAGGAACCCGGCCTCGGCGAACTCGGCGACGAACACGGGGTCCATCGACATGATGTCGACGCCCTGATCGCCTGCCGCGAGACGACGCAGCAACTGCTGCCGCTGGTCGCTCGCACTGTTGGGGAGCACCTGGGTGGTGATCCGGTACTTGCCCTGCGCCGCATCGGTGCACACCTTCGCGAGGTGGGCCTGTCCCGTCTTGTTCGGGTCGTTACCGCCCGAGTCCGGGTTGATGTACCAGGTGAGGGTGCTGGAATCCTCGGAGGTGTCTTGTCCGCCACATGCGCTCAGTGCGCCCGTCGCCGCCACGCAGATCACCGCGAGGACCGCAACGGATCTGGTCCTTCGTCTGGGCACCACGACTCCTTCGTCTCGGCTGGACCACCGACGTGGGAACTCTCGAACGGGTCGCCCGGGCGTTCATCGACAGTCCACTCGTTGTCTAACACTCTTTGTCGCCGGTCGGTGCGTACAACACTCGACGAACTAGGCTGAACAGGGCCACGGGCGGCCGATTGCGCGCGCGAGGCCGATGCCGGGCCGCCCCAGCGGCAGCCGCAGTCAGACGAGAAGGAGCATGTTCGATGGCCGAGTTCGCGTATGAGGACCTTCTTCCTCTGGGCGAGGACCCCACGCCCTACCGCAAACTGAGCGATGCCGGGGTGTCCACCGTCGAGGGTCCCGACGGCGCGACGTTCCTCCTGGTCGAGCCGGAGGCTCTGCGCCTGCTCGCCGAGACCGCGATGCACGACATCGCCCACTACCTGCGTCCGGCGCACCTCGCGCAGTTGCGCAGGATCCTCGACGACCCGGAGGCCAGCGACAACGACAAGTTCGTCGCCCTCGACCTGCTCAAGAACGCGAACATCGCCGCCGGCGGTGTCCTGCCGATGTGTCAGGACACGGGCACCGCGATCATCATGGGCAAACGCGGCCAACGCGTCCTCACCGAGGGCGTCGACGAGCGGCCCCTCGCGCGTGGTGTCTACGACGCCTACACGACGCTCAACCTCCGTTACAGCCAGAACGCGCCGGTGTCGATGTTCGAGGAGAAGAACACCGGCAGCAACCTGCCCGCGCAGATCGAGTTGTACGCGGACACCCTTCCCGGGCACGAGAACACGTACAAGTTCCTTTTCATGGCCAAGGGTGGCGGCTCGGCCAACAAGAGTTATCTCTTCCAGGAGACCAAGGCGATCCTCAACGAGAAGACCCTCCCCGATTTCCTCCGGGAGAAGATCGCCTCTCTCGGCACGGCGGCCTGTCCGCCCTATCACCTCGCCGTCGTCATCGGCGGCACGAGTGCGGAATTCGCCCTCAAGACGGCGAAGTACGCGAGCGCGAAGTACCTCGATTCCCTGCCCACCCACGGCGACGCGGCCACGGGTCACGGATTCCGCGACGTGGAATGGGAGGAGAAGATCCTGCAGATCACCCGTGAGCTCGGCATCGGCGCGCAGTTCGGGGGCAAGTACTTCTGCCACGACGTCCGCGTCATCCGCCTCCCCCGCCACGGCGCCTCCCTGCCGGTGGCGATCGCGGTGTCGTGCTCGGCGGACCGTCAGTGCCTCGGCAAGATCACCCCCGAGGGCGTCTTCATCGAGCAGCTCGAGACCGAGCCCGGCTCCTACCTGCCCGACACCACGCCCGAGCACCTCGAGGGCGACGCCGTCGGCGCCGGGTCCACCGGGGCCGGAGCGGTCGTCAAGATCGACCTGCGCCGCCCCATGGACGAGATCCGTGCCGAGCTGGGCAGGTACCCGATCAAGACCCGCGTCTCCCTCGACGGGACGCTCGTCGTCGCCCGCGACATCGCCCACGCGAAGATCCGTGAGCGTCTCGCCGCCGGCGAAGGCATGCCGCAGTACCTCAAGGACCACCCGGTGTACTACGCCGGGCCGGCCAAGACGCCCGAGGGGATGGCCTCCGGCTCCTTCGGCCCCACGACGGCGGGGCGGATGGACTCCTACGTCGACGAGTTCCAGGCCGAGGGCGGCTCGATGGTGATGCTCGCCAAGGGCAACCGGAGCCGACAGGTCACCGACGCCTGCGCGAAGCACGGCGGCTTCTACCTCGGGTCGATCGGCGGCCCGGCCGCGCGCCTCGCGCAGGACTGCATCAAGAAGGTCGAAGTGCTCGAGTACCCCGAGCTCGGCATGGAGGCGGTGTGGAAGATCGAGGTCGAGGACTTCCCCGCGTTCATCGTCGTCGACGACAAGGGCAACGACTTCTTCGCCACCGTGGGCCCCAAGGCCATCCAGCAGACCATCGCGCCGCGTCCCGGTCTTCGCGCCGGGGAGACCGCCGACGGTGAGATGAAGGACGTCGATGCCGGTGCCGGCGAGACACCGGTCGGCGCCGGAGAGGACGAGGCATGAGCACCGTGGATCGGCCCAGCACCCCGGCGGAGGCCTGGGCGGAACTGCAGGCGGGCAACGAGCGCTTCGTCGTCGGCACCCTCGCGCACCCCAATCAGGGTGTCGACCGTCGCGGTGAGTTGGCCGTCGGCCAGGCACCGTTCGCGACGTTCTTCGGCTGCGGCGACTCACGGGTCGCGGCCGAGGTGATCTTCGACCAGGGCCTGGGCGACCTGTTCGTCGTCCGCACCGCCGGGCACGTCCTGAGCGAGGGGGTCCTCGGCTCGCTCGAGTTCGCCACGGAGATCCTCAAGGTCCCGCTCATCGTCGTCCTCGGGCACGACTCGTGCGGCGCGATCAAGGCGGCGATGCAGCACTACGCCGACGGCTCCATGCCGGGTGGGTACATCCGCGACATCGTCGAGCGGGTCACGCCGAGCGTCGTCGCGGCCCAGCACGCCGCGGGCCGCGACGCCACGGGCGACGAGGTGGAGGCCGAGCACGTCCGCCAGACCATCCATCTCATCGCCGAGCGGTCCCTCATCATCGCCGCGGCCATCGCCGAGGGCAGGTGCGCGATGATCGGCCTCGCGTACGACCTCGCCGTCGGCCGCGCCCGCGTCATCGAGGTCATCGGGAACGTGGAGAGCTGAGCGACGGCGGATCCGCGACGGCCGGCCCGGAGGAATCCTCCGGGCCGGCCGTCGTGATCGCGCCCGACACGCGCGTCGGTGCGTGGTGGGGCGAGCTCCGCATGGGGGCGAGGTCCACCCCCTCCGCGCGGGGCTCAGGACTTCTCAGAGCGCGAGGCGCTCCTTGACCACGGAGGCGAGACGCTCAGCGACCCCCTGCGCGCGGTCGGCGGTGTCCGCCTCGACCATCACCCGCACGAGCGGCTCGGTCCCGGACTTGCGGAGCAGCACCCGGCCGGCGCCGCTCAGCTCCGCCTGCGCGTCGCTGACCGCCTGCTGCAACTCCGCGTCGGACTCCACGCGGTTCTTGTCGACCCCCCTCACGTTGACGAGGACCTGCGGGAGCCGCGTCATGACCTGCGCGAGGTCGGCGAGGGTGCGGCCGGTCTCCACGACGCGGGCCGCGACCATGAGCGCGGTGAGGACGCCGTCACCGGTGGTCGCGTGGTCGAGCATGATGACGTGCCCGGACTGCTCACCACCGAGGTTGAAGCCCTTGGTGCGCATCTGTTCGAGGACGTAACGGTCCCCGACACCCGTCTGCGTCGTGACGACGCCTTCACGCTCCATCGCCTGCAGGAGCCCGAGGTTGCTCATCACCGTGACGACGAGAGTGTCGTCGCGAAGGCGACCGGCGTCGCGCATCGCGAGCGCGAGGATCCCCATGATCTGGTCGCCGTCGACGACGGTGCCGTCGGCGTCGACGGCGAGACACCGGTCGGCGTCGCCGTCCCACGCGAACCCCATGTCGGCGCCGCGGGCGACGACGGCCTCCTTGAGCTTGTCGAGGTGGGTGGACCCGTAACCGTCGTTGATGTTGAGGCCGTCGGGTGATCCGCCGATGACGTCGACCGTCGCCCCGGCCTGCTCGAACGCGGCGGGACCGACGACGCTCGCCGCGCCGTGGGCCGCGTCGACGACGACGTGGAGGCCGTCGAGCCGGGTGGGCACGCTGTCGCGCAGGTGCTCGAGGTAGAAGTCGCGGCCCTGCGGGAACGGGCGGATACGACCGACGGCGGCGCCCTGCGGACGGTCGGTCCAGGGCTCGTCCATGTGGGCGCTGATCTCGTCCTCGGTGGCGTCGGACAGCTTGTGCCCACCCTTGCCGAGGAACTTGATCCCGTTGTCGGGCATCGCGTTGTGGCTGGCCGAGAGCACGGCGCCCATCTCGGCCTTCATCCGTGCGGTGAGGTAGGCGATGGCGGGCGTGGGCAGCACGCCCGCGTCGAGGACGTCGACGCCCGCCGAGGCGAATCCCGCGCAGACCGCCGCGCCGAGGAACTCGCCCGACGCGCGGGTGTCGCGACCGACCACGGCGACGGCGCGTTGACCACCGAAGGCTCCCCTGTCTCCCAGGGCGCGGGCGGCGGCGACGGACAGGCTCAACGCCAGGTCGGCGGTGAGGTCCTTGTTGGCAAGTCCACGGACACCGTCGGTGCCGAACAGACGTGCTCCCATGAATGTCTCCCTCTCGTCCGTGGCTCCGGGGCGGCAGATCGCCACGGCGACGTCGGGACCACGGCCGGTGGGCCGGTCGGACGTCGCAGGGAGCCCGCTCGCGCCGGTGGCACGAGCCGATCCATCGTACCGGCGGGAGCCCTGGCCCACGGCCACGTCCCGGCGAGGTCCCGGCACGCCGGGTCCGGAGCGCACGGGGACACGACGAATGCCGCCACCTCCGAGGGAGGTGACGGCATCGACGTGCCGCACGAGAGCGGCTCTCAGCGCATGATCAGCGCTTGTGGAGCCAACCGCTGAGCACCGCGCCAGCGGGGATCAGCGCTTGTGGAGCCAACCGCTGAGCACCGCGCCAGCGGGGATCAGCGCTTGGAGTACTGAGGCGCCTTGCGGGCCTTCTTGAGACCGGCCTTCTTGCGCTCCGGGACGCGGGCGTCACGGGTGAGGAAGCCGGCCTTCTTGAGGGCGGCGCGGTTGAGCTCGGCGTCGACCTCGTTGAGGCTGCGGGCCACACCGAGGCGGACGGCGCCGGCCTGGCCGGAGGGGCCACCGCCGCCGACGCGCACGAGCACGTCGTAGGCGCCGTCGAGCTCGAGCACCTTGAGGGGCTCGTTGACGATCTGCTGGTGCACCTTGTTCGGGAAGTAGTCCTCGAGGGTGCGGCCGTTGATCTTCCACGTGCCGGTGCCGGGGACGATGCGCACGCGGGCGATGGCCTGCTTGCGACGACCGGTCGCGGAGCCCGGCGCCGAGGCGGACGGGCGGCGGACGGGCTCGTCGGTCGGCGCAGCGCTGGACTCGGAGGTGTAGCTGGACAGCGTGGGCTCGTCGTTCTCGAGCTCGGTGTCCGGAGTGTTGTCAGTCACGGTTCTCCTCGTGGCGTATCACCCAGTGATTACTGGGCGACCTGCGAGATCTCGAAGGGCTCAGGCTGCTGCGCCTGGTGCGGGTGGGTGTCGCCGGCGTAGACCTTGAGCTTGCTGAGCTGCTGACGAGCCAGCGAGTTCTTCGGAAGCATGCCGCGGATGGCCTTCTCGACGGCGCGCGTCGGGTTCTTGGCCATGAGCTCGGTGTAGGAGGTCGCCCGCAGACCACCCGGGTACCCGGAGTGGTGGTAGGCCTTCTTCTGCTGAAGCTTGGCGCCGGTGAGGGCGACCTTGTCGGCGTTGATGATGATGACGTAGTCGCCCGTGTCCACGTGGGGGGCGAACGTCGGCTTGTGCTTGCCGCGCAGCAACTGCGCAGCCTGGGAGGCCAGACGGCCGAGAACGACGTCGGTGGCGTCGATGACGTGCCACTTGCGCTCGATCTCGCCCGGCTTGGGGGTGTAGGTACGCACGGTTATCAGCCTTGCTTGCTCGGGTGTTGGACGGTCGTGCGTGCATCCGGACGCCTCGACGCCGGAGGCACCGAAGGACGATGGGGACGACACCGCGGCGGGGATCCGACCCGAGGGCCTGGATCGCGCGACAGTCGCTCGCACGACAACTCCACCAGTTTATCGAGCGACGACCCTGCCCTCCAAAACGACGAGGCAGGGCCCTTCACCTGCGGTTTCCTCGCATGGGACCCGGCAACCGCGACCTCATGCAGCGATTCTATGCAAACATTCTCTGCATGAAACGGCCAACATCCGCGCTCCACCGTCGGCGAGCCGCCGACGCCGAGTATCGGAGGACGACCGGTGCCCGACCCTGAGACCCGTCCCGGCGTCGCCCCCGAGCACCCGGTCGACCGGTCGGCCTTGCGCGTCCTCGCCCACCCGCTGCGCACTCGACTCCTCGCCGAACTCCGGGCACTGGGGTCCGCGACGGCGAGCGACCTCGCGCGCGTGCTCGGCACCAACAGTGGCGCGACGAGTTACCACCTGCGACGAATGGCGGAGGTGGGACTCGTCGCGGACGCGGGCACGATCGGCCGCCGGCGGCTGTGGGAGGTCGCGACCGAGGACCGCGCTCTCGACGTCGGCGACGACGAGGACGACGAGGCCGCTCTCGACTGGCTCGCGCGGGACTACGTCGGGCACTTCGCGCAGAAGGCCCAGGCGTGGTTGACCGACGCCCCGGAGTGGCCGTTGGGCTGGCAGGAGGCCTGCGGGCTGGAGGATCACCTCGTCCTCGTCACCGACGAGCAACTCGCCTCCCTCCGCGCCGAGATGACCGAACTGCTCGCGCGCTACCGCCGCGTCGGCGCCGGCAATCCGTCGGCCAAGCGGGTCACGTTCTACACGTGCCCGCTCCCCGTGGACCCGCCCCCGAGCCTGGGCCGGACCTGAGCCTCCCTCCTGAGGTCTGCGCGCTTCTCGCGGCTCGCGGACCGTGACGCACCCAACGGGCGCCCAGGCGCCCCGGTTCGTCACTCGACCTCGCGGGCATCGTGGGATCGACGTGACAATCTCGGCGGAGTCGACCTCCCCCGCGCCTGAACGTCTCCGGAATCAGCGCTGGTCACGGCCCCGCACCCATGGCCTCGGACCTTCGACTCCGTCGAAATTGCCACTTCCCTTTCGGGGCGGGCCCCCGTCGGCCACGCGGGTGAGGTCCGACGCCCTCCCCACTGCCGGTGGACCCTGCCTAGCGGTCGAACCGAGCGGCCTCGGCCAACCGATCGGCCAGCGACCGCACGGCGTCGGCCGCCTCGGGTGGGTCCAGCACCTCGAACGCCCACGGCAGCCAAGCGAGGTGGCGGGCGGCGTGATCGAGGTCCATCGCTCCCACGTCCACAAGACACGAGGCACCGTCGAGCGCGGACGGATCGGGACGGACATTGGCTGTCGTCGGCGGGTAGACCTGCCGCACCGCGGTCGCCGGGGCGTGGACACGAAGACGGACGAGGTGGGGGTAGGCGTCACGGCTCGTCCCGCGGGCGACGTGCTCGGCGGCGTCGGGGGCGTCACGAGGGGTGAACCGCCAGGTCGTCGCACGCACCTCACCCATCCGGTCGAGGCGGAACACACGCCAGTCATCACGGTCGAGATCCCAGGCGAACAGGTACCAGCGCCGGTCGGTCGTCACGAGCCGGTAGGGCTCGACGCGGCGCTCACCCGCCTCGCTGCCGTCGGCTCGGGTGTAGGCGAAACGCACCTGCACCGTGTCTCGGCAGGCGCGGGCCAGGGCCGTCAACACCTCGGCGTCGACGGCGACGACGCCGGAGTCGGCACGCACCGTCGCCATGCGGACGGCGTCGATCCGCTCCCGCAACCGCGCGGGCACGACCTGGTCGAGCTTGGCGAGGGCGCGCACGGCGGTCTCCTCCATCCCGGCGACCGTGCCTCCGGCTGCCACACGCAGGGAGACGGCGATCGCCACCGCCTCGTCGTCGTCGAGGACCAGCGGCGGCATCGCCCTCCCGGCGACGAGGCGGTACCCGCCACCGGCCCCGCGTTCGGACTCCACTGGGTATCCCAGTCGGCGGAGCCGCTCGATGTCGCGCCTCACCCCACGGGTCGACACGCCGAGCCGCTCGGCGAGGTCGGGACCGGCCCACGCCGCACGTTGCTGCAGCAGGGTGAGCAGGCGCATGAGTCGCACCGTGGGATCGGCCATGTCACGAGGATGACCCAGACAGAGGACAGGATCTGTCCGGAGAGCGGTGGACGCTCGTGCCATGACGAGTTCATCCCCCGCCCCGGCCCCCGACGACCCGATCGACCGGACTCCGGCCACGCCGGCGATCGACGGGCCGCTTTCGGCTCACCTGCTCGAGCAACTCGAGTGGCACTGGCGCGAACAGCTCCGCCCACGCTTCGACGGGCTCACCGACGAGGAGTACCGCTGGGAGCCCGTGGCGGACTGCTGGAACGTGCGCCCACGCGGTGAATCGTCGGCGCAGATCCAAGGCGGCAGCGGCGACGCGGTCATCGAGTTCGCCTACCCCGAGCCCGATCCCGCGCCGTTCACGACGATCGCATGGCGCCTCGGCCACCTCGTCGTCGGCGTGCTCGGCGTGCGGAACGCCGCTCACTTCGGCGCACCGCCCACCGACTACATGACCTTCGACTACCCGCTGCACGCCGCCGGCGCCCTGGCGCACCTCGACGAGCAGTACCGCCGCTGGTGTGCGGGGGTCGCCGCCCTCACCGAGGACGACCTCGCGCGCCCCGTCGGCGAGGCCGAGGGTCCGTGGGCCGACCGCCCCATGCTCACCCTCGTCCAGCACATCCATCGCGAGGTCATCCATCACGGCGCCGAGATCGCCCTGCTCCGAGATCTGTACGCCCACACCCGCTGAGCCGCCCGAGCGCCCCGCCCCGCCCCGCGGCGCCCTGCCCTGCCCTGACCTGCCCTGACCCGACCCTTGACGTCTGGAGACCCCCATGCCCGCTCTCACCCCCGCCACCGCCCGCGACGAGGGTGAGGCCCTGCGCACGTTCGTCCTCAGCCAGCTCGACGGGATGCGTGCGGTCGCCTTCGGCCTCACCGACGACCAGGCCCGCGCCACCCCGACCACCAGTGCCCTGTCGGTCGGGGGCCTGCTCAAGCACGTCGTCCGCTGCACCGACCAGTGGTTCGCCCGCTTCGAGTCCGCCCCCGAGCGCACTGAGCGCGACACGCAGCCCGCCGAGGAGGCGGGCCGGCTCTACGCGGAGGAGTTCGTCATGCAGCCGGAGGAGACCCTCGGCGCATTGGTCGCCGAATTCGACCGGCTGCGAGCGCGGATCGCCGATGCGGCCGCCGACTTGGACCTGGACGCCGAGGTCCCCGTCCCCACCGATGCCCCATGGTGGCCGCAGGATCTCGACGCCTGGAACGTCCGCTGGGGGCTGCTTCACCTCGTCGAGGAGATCGCGCGCCATGCCGGACACGCCGACATCATCCGCGAACACATCGACGGCGCCACGACCTACGAACTCGTCGCCGGCCTCGAGGGCGAGGACCCCTCGGCCTGGCTCGTCCCGACCCCACCCCACCCCGGCTCCTACGACGCCGAGCGCCGGCGCGACGCCGAGCCCGCGGTCGCGCAGGGATGACCCCCGCGAGGTGGTGAGGGGCGGACGGGTCGGCCCTTCGCCAGGCCCCAGCATTTAAAGCGGATTTCTTCTGTAATATTCACGGCGTCACGACCCGATCGAAGGAGACGCCATGTCCCGCACTCCCCTGCCCCTCACCGAGACCTCCTCGCCCGACCACGGCTGCGGGTGCGGATGCGGCCACGACGAGCTGCCGGTGCTCGACGCCCGGGTCATTCCCGGAGCGATCCGGCACGGTGCCATCCTCGGCGCGATCTCGCAGGTGCGGCCCGGTTCCGGCCTGGTGCTGCTCGCCCCGCACGACCCGCTCCCCCTCCTGCAGCAGGTGCGCGAGGCCTACGGCGAGACGGTCGACATCGGATACGTCGACCGAGACGGCGACCTCGCCGGAGGTGACGGCGTGCGGGTGAGGTTCACCAAGGTCGCTGCCTGACAGGCGCGGTCGCCCCGATGCACGCCGTCACCGCGCCTGCGCGCCCCGTCCCGTCGTCCCGACGCCGGCCACGCCGAACCCGTCTCGCGCTTCTCGCCCTCGGTGGGGCGAGCCTGCTCGTCGGACTCGACGCGGGGCTCGCTCGCGCAGGCCTGTGGGCACCGGTCGAGTCGCCCCGGCTCGCGGTGTTGCACGGGATCGTCATGGTGCTCGGATTCCTCGGCACCCTCATCGCCCTCGAGCGCGCGCAGGCCCTCGGGGCCGCATGGGCGCTGCTCGCACCCGCGACCCTCGCCGCCGGGAGCCTCTCACTGGTCGCGGGTGCACCGGTCGTCGTGGGGGCGTTGCTCCTCACCCAGGGATGTGCGGTGTTCGTGGCCGTCTACGTCGCGTTGTGGCGGCGGGCACGTGCCGATGTCGTCGCGGTCGAGGGCCTCGGCGCCCTTGCCGCCCTCCTGTCTGCCGTCACGTGGGTGTGGGCCCCGGTTCCCGCGATCGTCTGCCTGCTCGCGACGTTCGTCGTGCTCACCATCGCCGCGGAACGCACCGAACTCGCGGCGCTGACGATGGGCCGCGCGGCCCCGAGGCGGCTGCTGACACTGGGCTCGGCTCTCGTCCTCGCCGCCCTCGTCGCCCTCGTGTGGCCGGTGGGCGGGACCCGGGCGTTCGGCGCCGTGCTGCTGCTGCTCACCGTCTGGCTGGTGAGGGACGACGTGGCCCGACGCTTCGTCCGGACCGAGGGGTTGCGCCGGTTCAGCGCGACGGCACTCCTCGCGGGGTACGCCTGGCTGGGGGTGGCGGCGCTCGTGTGGCTCGTCGGGGGCGTCCCGGTGGGGCCGTCGTACGACATCGCCGTCCACGGGGTGTTCCTCGGGTTCGGGATGTCGATGGTGATCGCCCACGCGCCGACGATCCTGCCCGCCGTCGTCGGCGCCCCGCTCCCCTACCGGACCGTGTCATGGATTCCCTTGGGGGCGCTACACCTCGGCCTTCTCGTGCGGGTCGTCGGCGACGTCGTCATGGCGCTCGGTGGCGGCGACCTGCTCTTCCGGTGGGGCGCGGCACTGACCGTCCTCGCCGTTCTCCTCTTCGTCCTCGTCTCCCTCGTCCTGGTGGTGAGCGCTCGTGCCCGCGTCCCTTGATTCCCGCGACCGTCGTCCGGTCGGCCCGCCGCGCACGGCCTCCCCGGGGTCGCGTCGACGGCGCTGGCCGTTGCGGGACTACCCCTCGGTGTTCTGGCTGGCGGCCGCCGCCGGCGTGGCCCTCGTGCACCGGTTCGTCCCGGAGTCGCTGTGGCTCATGATCCACCTCGTGCTGCTCGGGGCGCTCACGCACGCGATCCTCGTCTGGAGCCGCTACTTCGCCGACGCGCTGCTCAAGGTCCCCACGACGGAGGCCGACCGCGCGCGGCAGTCGGCGCGCATCCTCACGCTGCTCCTCGGCTCGAGCCTCGTCCTCGTGGGGGTGCCCGCAGGGCTCCCGCCGGCGGTCGGCCTCGGGGCGGGGCTCGTCGCGGTCGCGGTCCTCTGGCACGGAATCACCCTGTGGCGCATGCTCGCCGGTGGACTGCCCGGCCGCTTTCGGATCACCGTGCACTACTACGTCGCCGCCTCGGCCGCGCTCGGCGTCGGCGCGCTCCTCGGTGGCCTCCTCGGGTCGACCCCCGGCGGGGTGCCGGACCCGGCCCACGGGCGTCTGCTCCTCGCGCACGCGTCGGCCAACCTGCTCGGCTGGGTGGGATTGACGATTCTCGGGACGCTCGTGACGTTCTGGCCGACCCTCCTTCACGCCCGCATCGACCCGCGCGCCGAGACCCTCGCGCGACAGGCGCTCCCGGCGCTGCTCGTCGGGGTGTCCGGGCTCGTCGGCGGCGCGCTCGCGGGGACGCGGGTCGTCGCACTCGTCGGTATCCTCGCCTACGTCGTCGGGGTGTGCTGGTGGGGACGGGCGCTGCTCGTCCCGCTCCGGGCCCGCCCCCCACGGTCGTTCGCCGCCGCCTCCGTCGCCGCGTCGCTGCCGTGGGGAATGGTCGCGCTCGGATGGCTCGGGTGGATCCTCGCGACGATGCGCCCCGGCGACGCAGGTTGGGCCGACGTCGTCGCCCACCTCACGCCCGTCGCGGGTGTCGCCGCGGCCGGCGTCGGCGTGCAGATCCTCTGCGGCGCGCTCGCCCACCTCGTCCCGACGGTCCTCGGCGGAGGACCTGCGGTCGTGCGGGCCACGGGCCGGGTGTTCGACCGGCAGGCCGCCGCGCGTCTCGTCCTCGTCAACACGGGACTGCTCTTCCTCGTGCTGCCGGTACCGAGCTGGGTGAGCGTGACGACCTCGCTGCTCGGCCTCGTCGGGCTCGTGTGGTTCCTCCCGCTCGTGGTCGCGGCCGTGCGCGTCAACCGGCGAGGGCGCGAGGCCGTCGCCGCCGGAGAGCCCGTTGACGGTGGCGCAGTCGGCACTGAGGTGCCCCGGCTGTGGTCGGCGGGTCAGGTGGTCGCCGCGTTGTCCGCCATCGGCGTCGCGGTGGTCGTCGGCGTCGGTGTCGACCCTGCCGCGGCCGGTTTCGCGGCGACGGGTGGAACCGCCCAGACGGATGCGCAGCCGGTGGCCCCGACCGGCCGCACCGTCCGGGTCGCGGTGAGCGCCGAGGACATGCGGTTCACCCCCGCGTCGGTGACGGTCGCGGCGGGGGATCGGCTCGTCGTCGACCTCGTCAACGACGACCCGGCGCAGGTGCACGACCTCGTGCTCGGTGAGGCGACCTCCGGGCGTCTCGCGCCGGGCGAACGCGCGGAGGTCGACGCGGGCGTCGTCTCCGGGCCCACCTCGGGGTGGTGCAGCATCGCCGGCCACCGGCAGATGGGGATGGTGTTCGACGTCCTCGTCACCGGTGGGCCAGGAGGTGGTGAGACCGCCGCGGGCGGCGCGGGGGCGCACGCCGGCCACGAGGGTGGCGACATGACCGGGATGGGCACGGCACCGTCCGCGGCGGTGCGCGCCGTGCCTGACACCCGGCTGACGACGCACGTCGACCCGGTTCTCGCGCCACTGCCACCCCGGCGCGGCTCGCCGACCGTGCACCGGATCACCATGCGTGCCACCGAGGTTCCCCTCGAGGTCGCCCCTGGCGTGTGGCAGACGCGGTGGACGTTCGACGGCGGTCACGTCGGCCCCACCCTGCACGGGCGCGTGGGGGACGTCTTCGAGATCACGCTCGTCAACGACGGCACGATGGGCCATTCGATCGACTTCCACGCCGGTGCCCTCGCGCCGGATCGCCCGATGCGGACGATTCCGCCCGGGCAGTCCCTCGTCTACCGGTTCACGGCGGGGCGGGCCGGCGCATGGATGTACCACTGCTCGACGCATCCGATGAGTCACCACATCGCGGCCGGGATGGCGGGAGCGGTGATCATCGAGCCCGACGGCCTGCCGCCGGTCGACCGCAGCTACGTGCTCGTGCAGTCCGAGGCCTACGTCACGGCGGGAGCAGACGGGCGGGCGGCGGCGCGCCCGGAGGACGCCCAGCCGATCGACGCCGCGAAGATCGCTGCCCGCCGTCACGACTTCGTCATGTTCAACGGCATCGCCAACCAGTACGACGAGTTCCCGCTCCGGGCGAAGGTCGGTGAGCGGGTGCGCATCTGGAGCGTCGACACCGGCCCGAACGTGCCGTCGAGTCTGCACGTCGTCGGCGGCCAGTTCGACACGGTCTACGCCGAGGGCGGCTACCACCTCAAGAGCGGCAAGGACCCGTTCGGCACCACCGGGGGCGGTTCGCAGGCCCTCGCACTGCAACCGGCACAGGGTGGCTTCGTCGAGCTGTCGTTCCCCGAGGCCGGGCGCTACCCCGTCGTCTCGCACGTCATGAGCGACGCTGAGAGCGGCGCCCACGGCGTCGTCGAGGTCACCGACTGACGCGGGCGCGTGACGCAACCCGTCCCCGCCCCGACGGGTGCCGGGCGGTCCTGCCCGGTTGGTGTGCTGCGACGATGGGCGGGTGGACGAGGAACTGGTGGTGACGAACCGGGTGCGCATCCCGGCCTCGGAGCTGCGGGAGCGGTTCTCCCACGCCTCCGGCCCCGGGGGTCAGGGCGTCAACACCGCGGACTCTCGGGTCGAGCTGACCTTCGACGTCGCGAACTCCCCGTCCTTGCCGGAGACCCACCGCACCCGGGCGTTGGCGCGACTGGCCGGACGTCTCGTCGAGGGTCGGATCACGGTCGCCGCCGCCGAGCGCCGCAGCCAGCTCGCGAACCGCCGCATCGCCCGCGAGCGCCTGGCCCAGCTGCTGCGGGAGGCCATGGCGCCACCGCCACCACCCCGCCGCGCCACCCGCCCCACCCGCGGCTCGAAGGAACGCCGTCTCGCGAGCAAGAAGCGCCGGAGCGAGGTCAAGCGGGGGCGTGGAAGACCTGAGGGCTGAGTTGCTCTATCGCCCCGCACCTCGTCATCCCACCTCAACCCGGAGGCTCTCGGAGGCGTGCCGGGTGGAGCGACCGTCGCCTACAGCCTGGTGAGACGTGACGTGACCTGACGGGTTCGTCCTCATCCGGCCGTGCGGCCTGCCGATGCCCGAGCATGGACCCGGTCGCGCTACCCCCTCGGTTCGAGATGGATGGGGCGCATTCCGGGCTGGGGCCCGGCACGCGGCGCGCCGACATCCGGCTCCGGTCTCGATTTCCGGTCTTGCCCGGGCCGACGCCTTGAGGAGCGGCGGTCCTCCCGCTACCTCGCAGGTGGCCTCAGGTCCACGCGCCAGTGGTCGGGAACCTCTCCGTCGGCGCCGAGGCGGTCGCGGAGGATCTCCAGTAGGTCCTCCTGGCGGGGCTGGCCAAAGGTGAGACGGTAACGGGCCACGTCGCGCCTGATCCTCTCCAGGCGGACCCCGTCGGTGCTCAGCGGGTACGGAGCCACGTATCGCTCGATCTGCGCCTTGCCGGGGTAGACCCAGTGAGGCGCGAAAGAGCCCAAGTCCGGTCGAGCATTCGCCGCGATCTCGTACGCCGCAGCCCAGGGGTCATCCGCCTCGGCAGCGAACACGTCCTGCGCGTGTGTCGCCATGATGTTGCGTCGGACCGCCAGCCCGTCGTACCGGTCCACCCGGCCCTCACGCTGCTCGAAGTCGACGGGGTTGGTGGGGGTGTTCCAGTGCAGCACCGACCGGCACCACCAGTGGAAGTCGATGCCCTCCTGTCCGATGCTCGTGGTGGCGAGGACGAACGGCCAGAAGGGGCTGTTGAAGGCCTGGCGCACCTGGTGCTGGCGCTGGGTCGCGCCTTCCTCCAGTGTCTCCCCCCGCCCACTTCCGTACCGCACCGCGAAACGCGTGCTGAAGCTCGTCGGGTTCGTCCCTCCGGTGTCCGGGGCGAAGAGTGCGTACCGCGCGGCTCTGAACGACAGCGCCTCCACGACGTTTCCCACGACGACGTGCAGGGAGTCCGCGTCGGTGACCGAGCCCCCGAGGGACACCGCGACGTGGTGCAGATGCTCGTCGAGGACTGCCTGCAGGTTTCCCTCGGCGCAGTAGCGAAGGATGCGCTGCCAGTACGGCGTGTTTCCGTCGCCGTCGGTCGGGTCGAGCAGCATCGTCGTCTCCGGGCGTGCGAACAGCGAGCGGATGGCGACGGCAAGACGGGCGGCCTCGATCCACTGCTCGCCGTCCATGATCGGTGTGTCGGCCCCGACGAGACGGCGCACGGCGCGCCATGCGATGTTGCCCGGCGAGTGGGCGGCGAGGCGCGCGAGCGAGACAAGGCCCGCGCCGTCGAGGCGGTTCCGCCTCGGTGTCCCGCGCGCCGCAAGGGCGATCGACACGTGCCGCGCAAGCAGGCCGAGCTCGGCGTCGCGATCGGTCTCAGGGTCCCAGGTGCGCGCGTCGAGCGCCTCACGGACATCACGCTCAGAGAGGCCGCCGGGGAGGGAGTCGAGGCGTCGCATCGCCTCGGCCCAGGGCGTCGCCGGGGGGTCGTCGCCCTCGGCGGTGGGGTGCTCGGTGCGCAAGGCCTCGATGACACGTTCCTCGAACGCGGCGATGGAGAGGCTCGTACCGACCGCACGGCGGTGCGCCAACGGGTCTGCGAGTCCCGCCAGCCCGGGCATCGGCCAGAACAGGGCCAAGGCACTCATCGATCCGGCCCGGTCGTACTGCGCGTTCCACCGATAGTTGAGTCTCGTCGCGCGGCTGCGCCTGTCGGCCGCCCGTTCATCGGCCGACATCGCCCCCTGATGAGGTGATGCTGTGACGCGATCCGCCTCATACGAGAGCAGCGAGGAAAGGGCAGTGGGCGTGGCCGCCCACGACGAGAACACGAGGAGTTTCGACACCGAGGACGCCCCTGGCTCCGCATAGGCGCCGGCCGGTTCGAGGTAGGGCAGAGAGGGGGGCACCCACAGCAACCTCGGCCATCCACGCCCCACGGTGTGCCGATGAACGGTCTCGAGTCGGGGGTGGGACATGGCGATCGGCGCGTTGGCGTCGACATCGGCCGTGTGGAGACGCTGTGTACGCGCGAGGAGTCGCCGTGTCTGGGCCGCCCGGTCCCCGTCCGGTCCTGACAGCGCCCCCGTCACCGCGCCCGCCAGCTTGTATCCGGACATGAAAGACGCGAAGTACGGCACGTCCTTCCAGTACCCGAGGTTCACCTGTCCCCCGACGACGTCGGACAGCTCTTTCAGCGCGACGTACCCGAGCAGGTTGTCCGCCGAGGGCGGCCCCATGGGCAGCGCGACCTCCCGGCGCATCGAGACCGTGGCGCCGTCCGGGCGTTCGGTCCGACACATGATCCGCAGAGTCGCCGCGCGGACCGCCTCGGTGGTCTCCCGGGTGAGGTCGCCGCGGACCACCCCCTCGCGGTAGGAGCGCAGCGCAGCCTCGATGGCTCCGGCCGGGTCGCCTGGGTCACCGTCGCCGAGGAACCGTACGACCTTCATGAAGTCGCGGTGATGATCCTCGCCCGCGGAGACCTCCTCGGCGTAGGTGAAGGGCTTGTACGGCGTGGCAGAGAGCAGCAGGACCTTGGCTCGGGATCCGGCACTCGATGCGTGGTCGAAGAGGTGGTGAGCGAGCTCGCCGGCGTCGGTGTCCTTGGCGAGAAGCTCTCGGAAGCGTTGGAACTCGTCGAGGATCACCAGGTCCGGGGTCAGGAGCGAGACACTCGCCCGAGCCATCACGGCTCGGAGCCACCCGACGGTCTGCCAGGTCCGCCCGGTGTCGGTCCCTCGTGCGGCCGACTCGAGTTCCTCGCGCACGCGCTCGAGCGGTGTGACTCCCTGGTCGGGCCGCCGGAGACCGGCGCGGAACGCGTCCACGAGGGACTGGTCGAGGTGAGGAACCTGGCTCCGCATCTCCGCGACGACCCCCTCGAACGCCTCGACGGTGCGAACCCCGCACATGAGGAAGCGCAACGCCGCTGCTGCCCGTCCGGCGTTCGTCGTGAGCTGGAGGCTCGGCTCGCACTCGAGCATGAGGAGAAGCAGGGCGCGCTCCTCCTTGGTGCCGCTCCGCCATCCCGGCTTGAACGAGGTGCCCGGCGTGAACGACACGAGATTGATCGGCGCCGGGCCCTCGGCCACGCGACGGGGGAAGTCGGAGACGACGGTCCCGAGCATCGAGAGGCGAGCGGTGAACTCCGACGCCGCGCCGCCACCGACGGCGAGCTTGCGAAGGTTCTGTCTGGCGAGGTCCTGGTTGGAGCAGACGTAGACGATGTCCACACGATCCGTCCCGGCATCGTGTTGCAGCGCCTCGATGGTGCGCGCGATGACCCCCCGGGCGACCATCGTCTTGCCCAGCCCGGTCTGGTCGGCGACGAGAAAGCGGTCGGTGGGGTCCGCTCCGAAGAACCGGCCGACGACGTGGTCGACGGTGTCGCGCTGGAAGGTCGTGAGCCCCGCGAGGACGGGGGTCGCGTCGAACCCGCCCGTCATCGCTCCGCGTCCCGATCGAGGCGCTCCCGTGCCATCTGCACCTGCTGCCACAGGGCGTCGAACCCCTCCGGGATCACCTTCCGCCCGGCCTCGGTCCGGTTGAGCCGGGCGAGGAGGCCATCCATCGCCTCGAGGTGTCGTGACCCTCTGGCAAGAGCCGCAGCGATGCTCTCGAGGACCCCCACCGCCGCCACGGTCCCCCATTCGGTCCCAGCCGTCACGCCGCGGGACGTCGTCCAGTCGGAGCCATCGCCCGACAGCGCGAGAAGAAGGTGCAGGAAGTGGAGGAACTTGGCCGGGGTGTCGATCTGTCGCGCCAGGATCGCGTTCAACCGGTCCGGCGGGTCCCCCAGCAGGGCCGCGTGGACGACCGATGAAACGACCATGCCATCCGCGTCCGTGACCATGAGGACGACGAACGGAGTCACCTCCGCCAGGTCCACGGGGCCGAACGTCACGTCCAGGACCTCCCCCGGCGCAATGTCACAGGTGACCGCCGGGCGCGTGAGCAGCGACGCTCGCACGGACATCTCCGTCGGCCACGTCGGAACGGATCCCTGCCCGCTCACGCGCTCGTCGTAAGCCCCGCCGTCGTCGATCACTCGGGCGCTCAGAGGCACGGCAGCGAGGCGACGCAGGACCTTGGCGAGCGCCCGTCGCCGCGCCTCGGCCTCGGCGTTCGCCGGTTGGCGTTCGTAGGGCTGGAGCACGCCGGAGAGACCGCGAGCAGCGGCGTCCGCCGTGTCCTTCTCCGTATCGACACGGCTGGTGCCGAGGACGGACTGCACCCCGATCGCGCCGGCCCGACCCGTGAATTCGACGGCGAACTCGACATTGCCGTCGTACGCCGCGCGAGTGGCGTTCGGCGACCCGACGAACAGGTGGGCCTCGCGGTTGTTGCGCTCGACGATCGTGGCCTTGGCGTGAAGCCCGACGCGTTGCGCCGAGAGGGTGGTGGGCATTCGTTCCCCGTCGCACTCCGCCCCGTCGGAATCGGACATCCCCTCCCCGTGGGCTTCTTCCGCCTCGTCCGAGTCGATCAGTCCGGCAAGGGGATCGAGAACGAGGAGACGAGGCGGGCGACCGGGCCCAGCCATCGGGAGGTCGGACTCGTCCATCGCGTCGAGCGCCTCACCCCGCGAGACGATGTGAACCTCGCTGTCCGGACTCGGCGCGACGTGCCGAAGACCCTCGGCGTCCATGAAGGGCGACATCACGAGATGGCGGTAGCCGCTGAAGTCGGCGGTCGGGGTCAACCTCGGGATGCCCCAGGCGTGGAAGTCCACACGGCCGATGCCGTCGGGGACGTCCCACTGGACCCGTTTGGCCTGATCGGCAAGATCCGCCACCCGCGAGGCGCGATCGCGCCCCAGGGGCGTGACGGCCATGCCCGGGAGGGCGCGAAGGAACGCCGAGAGGGGCCGGTTGACGGGTCGGTTCGCGCGGGTGGGTGCCCCGTCGAGCGTGACGGCGAGGTCCCAGGCGTCGGAGTCGACGAGGTTGCGAGTGGCGACGAGCAACCGGTATCGGACGTCGCGGTCGTTCTCGTCGGCGGCATAGCGGAGGAACCACACCTTGGGGTGAAAAAGGTAGCCGCGCCTCATGGCCTGGACGGGGTGGACCATCGGTTCGAGAAAGGCCATGAGGTCGGAGTGGGCGCGGGGAACGGCGATCTGACCTGCCTGACAGAAGACGTCGACGCGATCGGTGCAGGATCGGGCCGCTTCGAGCACGGCCACCGGGTCGATGGAGTCACGCACCGTGAAGGCGGCGAAGGCGAGGGGTGGCACCAGGGCCGTCTGCAGCGACAGGCTGAAAGTCGTCCCCACCGCCGAGTGGAGTGAGTACCCGGCCGGTGGTCGGAGTTGGTCGAGGAGGACAACCCGAGAGTCAGGTTCGAACATCGTCCGGGCCTAGCTCCCTTCCACGCTCGAGACCGTCGACGATGTCGCGGAGGACGGCGCGCACGTTCGCCCAGCGGTAGGTGAAGGTCACCTGTGGCGTGGACGGCGGCGTCTCGCGAAGACCTTGCCGACCGATGTCGGCCGGTGACCAGGTCTGGAGGAGCCGCCGGTTGACCAGACGCGACTGGCCCGCCTTCAGCGTGCGCTCGCGACGTCCGACGAGAGTGCGCGATCGACGGGCGAGGTCCGAGTGATCATCAAGGATGTCGGGAAGACGCCCCGACCGCACGATGTCGAGCCAGTCGTCGACGAATGCCCTGGTCCGCGGACCGATACGGGGGTTACGGGCGAGGACATACGTCCAGAAGGCGAAGGACGACCAGCCATCGAGCAGGTTCCGACGATCCACGCCGTCCACCCACCATTTCAGCCGCTGTCGGTACGGCTCGATGCTGAAGGCGTCGTCGGCGAATCCGGCGGAAGCGTAGGCCTCGGCGACGAGCATGAGGTACAGCATCGAGGCCCCGTGCATGACTCGTGAGAACACCTCGGCGTGCCGCAGCCCCGCCGCGGCCTCGCCACCAGCGACGCTGACCGCCAGGGGATCACTCCACGGGGTGACGCTGCCCTGCTCGGGCGCCCGGCCCGACCGGACGAGATGCCCCAGGAGCGTGTCGCCGGCACCCTCGACCATTCTCTCTCTCAGCCACGTCGCCTCGTCGCGAGTGAGGTCGAACCCACCGTCGACCTCGCGGGGGAATCCGCGCGGGGCGGCAGGAAGCGTCGGATGCCAGTCGCCGAGCGACCGGCCGACGAGTTCGTCCGCCTCGGCGTCGCTGGTGACGGCTCCGGTGACCTGGGAGGGGGCGACGTCGCGGGTGAGGACACCGAAGGTGCGCAACCCGCTCCAATAGATCGCGGACGGCAGCGTCTTCACCGCCGGGCCGGTGCGTGCCCCGATCACCCCGCTTCTCGGGGCTTGCGTCCTCGCCAACGTGTCGGCGAGGACGCGCTCAGTACGCCCGACGCGTGCCGCGCGATCGGACGAATCGCCGACCGCCTGGAAGCACCACGGAATGAACAGGTAGTAGCGAGCCCGGGTGTGAAGGACGGAGAAGCCGGGGAACAGGGCATCGCTCAGAACGTCGCGCACCTGACCGAGGCCGAGTTCGTCCCTACTCTCGTGCTGCTCGAACAGCCGAAGGACCTCGCGCCGACGGCGCTGCTCCTCCGGTGACGTGTCGAGCCACGCGATCACGGACATCCCGACGCACGCCTCCCCGTCCTCGTCGAGGCAACCACTCCGGTGCTCCTTGCGCCGACCTCGCACCGATCACCAGTCCTGAGGTTACGCCTCCTCGTCCCCCCGACCCTGATGTCGGTCGTTGCCCGACCTGGTGTCGCCGCTGGGGTCCACACGCGCACAGACCCCGCACGCGGAGACCCGATGTGCCTCCATCGAACCCGTGGACGACATCGGCAGGTTCACGACCGCGAGGGGCCGTTCGGCAGGCGTACTCTCTCGGCGTACTGCGACGTGCGGGGATTCCACCACAGCGTCAGGTTCTCCAGCCGTCCACCCGTGACACGAAAGACGATCATGAGCGACTCCAGCACCAGGCTCGTCCGGATGACGCCGCGCGACCCGCACGAGCCCGGCCGCACGGCGAGCACGCTGGAGCTGTTCTTCGACCTGGTCTTCGTCGTCGCGGTGAGTACCGCCTCCGCCGAGTTGCATCACGCGCTCGCCGAGGGCCACGTGCGGGACGGCCTCATCCGTTACGCAGTGGTGTTCTTCGGGATCTGGTGGGCGTGGATGAACTTCACGTGGTTCGCCACCTCGTTCGACGCCGACGACTGGCTCTACCGAGTCCTGACGGTCGTGCAGATGGGCGGCGTCCTCACCCTCGCCGCGGGCATCGAACCGACCTTCCAGCAGAACGACTACCGCATCCTCGTCTTCGGCTACGTCATCATGCGCCTGGCGATGGTCGCGCAGTGGCTACGCGCATCGCTGGCCGGAGGGCACACCCGTCGGACGACGCTCACCTATGCCGCCGGTATCGCACTCGTCCAGTGTCTCTGGTTGGCCTGGCTGCTCCTGTCGGGGACTCCGGCCCAAGTGTGTCTGGGCGTCTTGATCGCCGCGGAACTCGCCATCCCGGTGATCGCCGAGGCGCGCGGCCGCACCCCGTCGCACCCGCACCACATCACCGAGCGGTACGGGCTCTTCACGCTCATCGTCCTCGGCGAGAGCCTGTTGGCCTCGGCCAACGCCATCTTCGCCGCCCGCTCCGAGCAGCAGGCGTACGGCCCTCTCATCTCCCTGGCGGCGCTCGTCCTCACCATCACGGCGACGCTGTGGTGGATCTACTTCTGGCCGGAGCACCACCACTGCATCGGTGGGATGCGTCGATCGCTGCGGTACGGCTACGTCCACTACATCGTCTTCGCCTCGGCGGCGGCGGTGTCGGTCGGCATCGAGATCCAGATCGACGCACTCACCGGCCACAGCCCGCTGGGAACGGTCGGAGACGGATACGCCGTCGCCATTCCGGTGGCCGTCTTCCTGCTGAGCCTCTGGTGGATCGCGATCCGCGAACAGGCGGACCGGATGGTGCGGGTCGTCGTCCCGCTCGCCGCCGCACTCATCCTCGTGGACCCACTGCTGAGCACACCGATCCTCTCGACCGCGGTGGTCCTCGTGCTCGTCGTCGTCGCGCTCGTCTGGCGGCCACCGGTCACCGCGTCGACGGCGCCGGGCGGACACGCCTCGCCGCGGCGAGGCGGTGGGTGATCGCGGCGGCGACGAGTCCGGCGACGAGCGGCACGGTCATCGCGGTGCGAAGGCCGGAGTGGTCGGCGATGAGGCCGATGATCGGTGAGGTGCCGAGGAACCCGAGGCGCATGAGCCAACTGAGCAGGGCGACGCCGGTGCCGTGGGGGAACCCGGGCAGCCGCGCCGCCGCCGCGTAGGCCGCGGGCACGAGGGTGGCGCACCCGAATCCCATGAGCGTCAGACCGAGAAGACCGACCGCGATGCTCGGCGCGACCACGAGGGTCACCGCGCCCACGACGATCGTCACCGCGCCCGCGCGGGCCACGGCGACCCGCCCCCAACGGTCGGTCATCGGGTCACCGGTGACCCGCCCGACGAACTGTGCGGCGAGCATGACGCTGTACCCGAGCCCGGCCACACCCGCTCCGGCCTGCAACACCTCCCCCATGTAGAGGGCCGCCCACGAACTCGCGACCTCCTCGAGCAGCGTGCCGCAGATCGCGAGGACGATCAGTGGGAGGAGGAGCCGCCAGGGTCGCGACCCGGCAGGCGAACCCGCCCCGGCGTCCTCTCCGTCGTCGGCTCCGTCCCGCGCCCCGTCGCCCGCCGACCCCATGACGCCCGTGTCCCCGGTCGGCATGACGGTGAGCGGTACGCGCGAGAGAACTGCCGCGAGCACCGCCGCGCCGCTCCACACGAGGCCGTTGACCCCGAGCATCACCCCGATGGGGATCTGCGCCCCGGCGCTCCACGCACCGAGGAGCCCCCCGGTCGCAGCGCCCAGACTCCACACGGCGTGCAACGAGTTGATGATCGAGCGCTCGGCCCACTGCTCGACGAGGGCTCCCTGGATGTTCTGGGCCGCATCGACGATCGCATCGACGAACCCGGCCACGAGCAGCGCCACCGCGAACACCGCCGCCGTCGAGCTCGTGCCGGCGAGGAAGACGAACCCCGCGATCAGCGCGGTGCCGACCCCCATGAGCACGCCGGTGCCGTAGCGACGGACGAGGGGACCCGCGAGCCCCGCGGCCAGGATCGCGCCGGCGGGAAAGGCGATGACCGTGACGCCGAACTGCGTGTTGCTCAACCCCATCGCGGCCTTGAGCTCCGGATACCGCGGCAGGAGCATCGCGAAGATGATCCCGTTGGTGAAGAACATGAGGCTGATGCCGAACCGCGCCCGGCGACGCGAGCGCCTGAGATCCTCGGGCGCCGAGGGTGTCACCGGCGCAGACCCGGCGACCGACCGCCCGCCGGGAGGGCGAACCCCGGAGGCTGCTGAGTCGGCGGCGCGGGACGGGGTGTGGCCGGTCGACTGGGGGTCGTGCTCCATGTCCGCCACGATCCGTGATTGAGTGATCACGTGCAACGATCGCTCAGGCACAAGATGATCATTCGCGCGCTGAGCCCTCGCCCCACCGCCGTCGCCGACCTCGCCCGCCTCACGGGCGCCTCGGGCGTGACGATCCGACGCGACCTCACCGACCTCGAGGGCCACGGACTGCTGCGCCGGGTGCACGGTGGCGCGGTGGCCGTCGACCTGCGGGGCACGCCGATGCCGTACGCGATCCGCGCCGCGGAGAACGCCGACGCGAAGGCCGCCGTCGCCGCGGTCGTCGCCGACCTCGTCCAGGACGAGATGTCCCTCGTGCTCGACAACGGCTCCACCCTCGTCGCCGTCGCGCAGGCCCTCGCCGGACGGCCGATCACCGCGCTCTGTCTGTCGCTCCGGACCGCCGCCGCGCTCGGCGCCGCGAGCCCGCCCCCGACCATCGTCACCCCGGGCGGGGCCGCGACGGGCGAGAGCCTCGACTACGGCGGAGCCGCCTGCCTGAGCGCGCTCGAGGACTACCGGGCGGACCTGGCGGTCCTCGGCGCGTGCGCGGCCTCACCCGCGCACGGTCTCACCGCCACGACCTCCGAGGACGCCGAGATCAAGCGGGCCGTCATCCGCTCCGCCGCGCGGGTCGTCCTCGCCGCCACCGGCGACAAGGTGCGCCGCACCTCCAGCTTCCGTGTCGGCCCGCTGGAGGAGATCGACGACCTCGTCACCACACCGGACGCGCCCGAGTCCGCGCTCGAGGAGATCCGGGCCGCCGGAGTGCAGGTCCACCTCGCGCGATGACCGCCGACCTGCCGGCCCAAGGCCGTCGGAACCGGCCCTCGCGCTCGTGGGCCTGCCATCGCCGAGGTCGGCGACCCGACGCGGGGACGTCCACGTCGACGTGATCGACCCGGCGTCGTACCGTCGGCCCATGTCGTTGCCGACCACCCTGCCCGACCAGTCCGGACGCACGTGGCTCGTCACCGGCGCGACGAACGGTCTCGGCCGTGAGGTCGCCCGCGCCGCCGCCGGCGTCGGCGCGCGGGTCCTCATCACCGCCCGCGGCGCTGCCCGCGGTGAGTCGACGAGGCAGGAGATCGGTGCCGCTTCGGTGGTCGACGTCGACCTCGCCTCACAGGCGTCGGTGCGCGAGGCCGCGGCCCGCGTCGAGGAACCGATCGACGTGCTCGTCGACAATGCCGGGACGATCACCGCGCGCCGCGTGGAGAGCATCGACGGCCACGAACTCCTCTTCGCGACGAACGTCCTCGGCCCGTTCGCGCTGACGAACCGGCTCGTCGACCACATCCGCGGACGCATCGTCATCGTCGGGTCGGGCGCGCACAAGCGGAGCCGCATCGACTTCACCGACCCCCACTTCCGCCGACGTCGCTGGAGCGTCGCGGCCGCCTACGGGCAGTCGAAGCTCGCCGACATGCTGTGGGCGCTCGCCCTCCAGCAGAAGCTGACCGACCGTCACCACCCCGCCACAGTGCAGCTCGCCCACCCCGGCTGGGCGTTGACGAACCTCCAGAACGCCACCGGGCACGCCCGTCTCGACGGCGCCATCACGGCGGCGTGCCGGCCCTTCGCTCAGCCCGCCGACACGGCAGCCGCCTCGATCCTCGTCGCCGCGACGGCCGACCTCCCGCCGGTGAGTTACATCGGACCCGGAGGTCTGGGCGGCCTCCGCGGCGCCCCCGCCCACGCCTCCCGCTCCCCCGCCGCCATGGACCGCTCCCTCGCCGCGGCCGTCTGGCGCCTTGCCGCCGAGGAGACCGGCACCGACCTGTGAGGGGGCCGTCACCCGGCTCCACACCCACCACGTGGTGACCGTCGTCGACCTTCTCAGCACACCGGGCTCCACCGGCGGCCCATCACGTTCGGGGCGGTGATTCGGCCCCGGGCCCCGCGACCACCTCTAGGCTTTCGGGAACACGGACCGAAAGGCGGCCCCATGTCGAAGACCCGCGAGACCACCTCCCCCGCGTCGCAAGGGCCGTCGGCCGACGCGACACCGGACCGATCCCACGGCCGCTCCTGGGTCTTCCGACTCCTCGGCCTCGTCATGGCCGCCGTCGTCTACCTCGCGTTGGGTGGGGCGGATCTGTCGGAGGATGCGCGCCGCGTCGCCGCGATCGGCGCCCTCATGGCGACGTGGTGGATGACGGAGGCCGTGCCCCTGCCCGTCACCTCCCTCACCCCCATCGTCTTGCTGCCGGCCTTCACCGAGACCAAGATCGGTGAGGCCACCGCCCCCTTCGCCCAACCGATCGTCTACCTGTTCCTCGGCGGCTTCCTCATCGCCGTGGCCATGCAGAAGTGGGACCTGCACCGACGCATCGCCCTGCACACCCTGCGGGCCGTCGGCACTCACCCGCGCCGCATCGTGCTGGGCATGATGATCGCCACGGCGGGCCTGTCGATGTGGGTGAACAACGTCGCGACGACGCTCATGATGCTGCCCATCGCGATCAGCATCCTCGCGCTCGTCGCCGAGCGCGCCCTGTCTGCCCGCGCCGACGTCAGCGAGGAGGACGTGGCCGACGACATGGCGCGCATCGAGGACGGCGACGCGATCAGCGACGTCCTCGACGACCGCAACGTCCGACTGTTCGGCGTCGCTCTGTTCCTCGCGGTCGGCTGGTCGGCCTCGATCGGTGGCCTCGGCACCCTGTTCGGCAGCGTGCCCAATGCGTTCATCGCCGCCTACCTCAGCGATCAGTTCGACCGCTCGATCGGCTTCTTCGACTGGATGCTGCTCGGCCTTCCGCTCGTCATCGCGTTCATCGCCCTCTCCTGGCTCCTCATCACCCTCGTGCTGTTCCGTTTCGACCTCGACGAGATCCCCGGCGGCGAGGAGATGATCCAGTCCGAGATCGACGACCTCGGCCCGATGACGCAGGGTGAAAAGCTCGTCGCCCTCGTCTTCCTCTCCGCTGCCTTCCTCTGGGTCGTGCCGAGCCTGCTGTCCAACGTCGACGCCGTCGCCTCCGTCGTGCCCTGGATCGGGAACCTGGAGGACGCGGCGATCGCCATCGGCGCCGCGACCATCCTGTTCCTCCTGCCCGGCGACAAGAAGCGGCCGCTGCTCGAATGGTCGGATGCGGAGAAGGGCCTGCCCTGGGGCGTGCTGCTGCTCTTCGGCGGCGGCCTCACCCTCGCCGGGGCCGTCGCCCGCACCGGGCTCGACGAGTGGTTCGGTTCCAACCTGGAGGGCCTCGGCCGGTTGCCGTTGCTGCTGCTCGTCGCGGGCGTCGCGTTCATCATCCTCATGCTCACCGAGATCACCTCCAACACGGCGACCACCGCGGCGTTCATCCCCATCCTCGCTGCGGTCTCGGTGGCGATCGGTGTCGACCCGATGTTGCTCATGGTGCCGGCCGCCCTCGCGGCGACCTGCGCGTTCATGCTCCCCGTCGGCACCCCACCGAACGCGATCGTGTTCGCCACCGGCGCAGTGAAGATCCAGGAGATGGCCAGGGGCGGCCTCGTCCTCAACGTCACCGGCGTCGTGCTCATCACGATCGCCACCCTGCTCATCGGCCCCTGGGCCCTCGGGATCGCCCTTCCCTGACCGACACCCGACGCCCGGCCTCCGTCAGGGGTCAGGACGACGAGGCCGGTGCGGGGTCGCGGCGGGAACGCAGGAACAACAACGACAACGTCGCGACGACGGCGGCGAGCAGCGCCGCCACCCCGAGGCCGTGCTGCACTCCCCCACCGAGGGCGGCGGTCGGTGCCCCACCGGCCGCCGCGAGCGCTCCGGCCCGCACCGACATCACGGTGATGACGAGCGCCGTCCCGGCCGCCGCGGCGACCTGCTGCAGAGTGCCGAGGAGCGCGCTGCCGTGCTCGTACAGCCCCGGCGGGAGCGCCGAGAGGCCGGCGGTGAACACCGGGGTGAAGATGAACGCCAACGCCACGCTCATCGCGATGTGCAGTCCGAGGAACCACCACCAGGGTCCGTGCGTGGCCGCCCACGACAGCAACCCCAACCCCAGGGCCAGCACGATCGCCGCCGGGATGACCAGCGGCGCCGGCCCGATCCGGTCGTACAACCGGCCGACGAGCGGGCCGAGCAGACCCATCGTGAGGCCGCCGGGCATGAGCATGAGGCCCGCCTGGAGGGTGCTCATGCCGCGCACCTCCTGGAAGTACAGCGGCAGCATGATCATCGCGCCCATAAGACCCATGAACGACAGCGCCATCACGGCCACGGAGAGCCGGTAACGCCCGACGGCGAGGACTCGCAGGTCCAGCAGCGGGGTCGACCGAGCGCTGAGGCGCACCTGACGCCACGCGAAGAGCGCGACTCCCGAGGCACCGACGAGGAGGGCGATCACCGGCATCCCCAGCGGGCCGACGGCGGCACCGCTCTCCCCGCCCAGGTGGCTGAGGCCGTACACGAGGCCACCGAACCCCACCGCGGTGAGCACGACGCTCGCCAGGTCCGGCGTGCCGTGGGCGCGGGCGGGTTCGACGTCGGCCGGGGACGACGCGGCGTTGTCGTGCTCCGAGAACTCCCGGGCGTCGTCGGGGTGCGGGGCGCTCGTCGCCGGGACGGCCCGCAGCATCCGCGCGCCGACGACGCCGATGAGCGCGGCGACCGGGAGCACGAGGCCGAACAGCCACCGCCACGAGGCGAACCCGAGGATGAGCCCCGAGATCGTCGGCCCCATGGCGGGCGCGACCGAGATCGCGAGCGCGACGTTGCCCATCACCGAGCCGCGACTGTGCTCGGGCACGAGGGCGAGGACGCTGGACATCAGCAGCGGCATCATCACCGCGGTCCCACAGGCCTGGACGACCCGGGCCATGAGCAACGTCTCGAACGTCGGCGCCCACGCGGCAAGGAGCGTGCCGACGCAGAACGAGGACATCGCCACGACGAACGCCGTGCGGCGTCCGACACGTTGGAGGAACCACCCGGTCGTCGGGATGACGACGGCCATCGTGAGCATGAACCCCGTCGACATCCACTGCGCGGCGCGGGCGTCGATGGCGAGGGACTCCATGAGCACCGGCAGCGCGTTGACCATGATCGTCTCGTTGAGGATGACGATGAACGTCGCCACCACGAGCACCCTCAACACCTGCGCGGTGCGGGGATCGAGCGGGGGGCGTGCGGCGGTGGGCATCGGCGGTCCTGTCGGCATCGGCGGGGTGGGGCCGGGCGCGACGACGGCGGCCCCCCACGAGGGTAGGGGTCGCCCACCGTCCGTGCCGCTGCATTTCAGACGCCACCTCGACCACCGGCCCCGACACCGGTCCCCCGAGCAGGGACGGCAGCGCTCTGCCCCCCATCGTGTCCGAGACGGCCTTGCCACGTCCTGGTCGGAGTTCCCCTCGTCGACGGCAACCTCGTCGTATGGGCCGCACGTCGACTCGCTGGTGGTTGGGCGCCACCACCCGTGGGCGCGCCGCCCCCTACTCCTCCGGCAGCGTGCGGATCGCGCGGGCGGTGCGGGCGCGGGCGGCGAGGGCGGTGTCGTCGGGGTAGGCGACCTCCTCGAGACACAGCCCGTGAGCAGGCATCACGGTGACACCGGGATCACGCAGGGCCCGGTCCTGCACCTCGGCGGGCCACGACACGGGCCGTCGCCCCTCCCCGACCGGCACGACCGCCCCGACGAGAGCGCGGACCATGGAGTGGCAGAACGCGTCGGCGACGATCGTCCCCAGGAGCAGCGGCCCCTCCCGCCTCCAGGAATACTCGAGCAACGTGCGGACCGTCGTCGCTCCCTCGCGTCGTCGGCAGAAGGCCGCGAAGTCTCGCAGGCCGCAGAGCGACCGAGCCGCGGCGTCCATCGTCTCGGCGTCGAGGGGCCGACGCACGGTGACGGTGTCGCGGCGACGCAGGGGGTCGAGCAACTCGGGGGCGTCGCACAGCCGATAGGAGTACCGCCGGGTGAGGGCGGAGAATCGCGCGTCGAAGTCCTCGCTCACCTCACGCGCGCGTCGGACGACCACGTCCGGCGGCAGGACCCCCGCGAGCCGCCGGACCGCGGCGTCGTGCGGGGGGAGGTCCGAACGCCCCGGAAGCGCGGCCCACCCGGCCGGTTCGACGTCGACGTGGGCGACGGCCCCGCGGGCGTGGACGCCGGCGTCGGTGCGACCGGCCACGGTCAACGAGGGCGACGGATCCGCCCGCAGGATGCGCCCGAGGCCGAGTGACAACTCGCCCTCGACCGTACGGAGTCCGGGCTGCGCCGCCCAGCCGGAGAAATCCGTTCCGTCGTAGGCGAAGTCGAGACGAACCCGCACGTCAGCCGATGGGGTGCGGGGGCACCGCGGCACCCGGACGCACCCAGAAGGGCGGGGTGGCGCGCCCACCCGACGGCGTCGCCTGCTCGGAGCCGGCGTCCGCCGACCCCCCGAGGGTGTTCCACACGTACTTCGACACCCTGCGCGCCTGCGCGACGCCGGAGTCCATGGAGCCGTTGTCCCAGCTGAGGATCGCGAGGGTGTAGTCGCGGCCCGAGCCGCGCACGCTGCCGATGCTGTTGATGCGCCAGCCGTGGGGCGACAGCGGCAACCACCCGTTCTTCACGGCCACCTTGGTGCCCGTGGGGACGCTCCCGACGCCCCACCGTTGCTCGGGGGTCACCCGACCCATGAGGTCGAGGATGTACGCCCGGTCGCCCTTGCTGAGGTGCGGAGTGCCGTCGACGAGCTTGTCCATGAGAAGACGCTGGTCGGCCGCGCTCGTCGTCGTCGTGCCCCAGGCACCGCGCACCGTCGTGCGCGTCATGCCGAGGTCGTCGGCCATCTGCTGCACCGCCGACCGGCCCCCGGCCTGCCGGAACAGCGCGGAGGTCGCGTCGTTGTCGCTGTACCGGATCATGCGTTCGGCGAGCCGCTTCTGCGACGTGCTGAGACCACGTCCCTGCTCACGGCGCTCGTGGACGAGAGTGGTGAGGACGAGGACCTTGACGATGCTCGCCGTGGAGTTCCGGAAGCTCCCGTTGTAGGTGTAGGTCTGCCCGGTCCTGCGGTCACGCACCGAGAACGAGACGTCATCGGCGGACTTGCCGAGCATCCGTCGCACGTCACGGTCGCTGAACGGCAGCCCGGCCTCCTCGGAAGCGGCGCCTCCCACCGTCGAGGCGAACGAGGGGCCGATCTCCACCGCGGGCGCCGACGCCGCAGCATGAGGAGCGGCCACCGCAGGCGTGCCCGCCAACGCGGCGACGACGACACTGCCGATCACCCCGGCGCCGCGACTGCTGCTCCATGCGCGCATCCTGCACTCCTGTCGACGATCCTTCAGTCGTCCTTCAGCTTAGACCTCCTCTCCCCGATCGGAGCAGCCCCCTGGTGTCCGAGCACGCGTGTGCGTCACCAAGATCACGATCACGATCGGACCTGGGGACGCCGACGGCGGCGCACCCCCGGATGGGAATGCGCCGCCGTGTCGTGGTGGGCGTCAGGCCTTCGCGTCGGACTCCGGCGCGTCGTCGGTGACACCCTCGCCCTCGGCGGGAACCTCGGCGCCGGCGGGACCCTCGGCCACGGGGGCCTCGGTGATCTCCGGCTCCACGGCCTCGGAGGTCGTGGACTCCTCCGCGGGCGTGACCTCCTCCGCGGCGGGGGCGGCCGGCGCCTCGGCGCGGTCGGCGGCGGAACGCTTGGTCGCGGCCTCCGCCTCCTTCACCGTGGCCTGCTTGGGCGAGTAGGGCTCGCGCACGAGCTCGATGACCGCCATGGGCGCATTGTCGCCCTTACGGTTGCCGACCTTGGTGATGCGCGTGTAGCCACCGGGACGCTCGGCCATGGCCGGGGCGATCTCCGTGAACAGGACGTGAACGACGCCCTTGTCGCGGATGGTCGTCATGACCCGGCGACGGCTGTGAAGGTCGCCGCGCTTGGCGAACGTGATGAGACGCTCCGCGACGGGACGCAGGCGCTTGGCCTTCGTCTCGGTCGTCTGGATGCGGCCGTGCTCGAACAGCGCCGTGGCGAGGTTCGCGAGCATGAGGCGCTCGTGACTCGGGCCGCCTCCGAGACGGGGACCCTTGGTGGGGGTAGGCATGAATCTCTCCTGTGATGGTCGCTGACCGATCCGCGTGCACGCGGCCAGTCACTGATCGGTCAGTACTGCTCGTCCTCGACGAACGCGTTGTCCTCGTCCTCGTCGTACCGGTCCGCGATCGCGGAGGGGTCGAACCCGGGCGGGCTGTCCTTGAGCGCCAGGCCCATGCCGACGAGCTTCGCCTTGACCTCGTCGATCGACTTCGCGCCGAAGTTGCGGATGTCGAGGAGGTCGGCCTCGCTGCGGCCCACGAGCTCACCCACGGTGTGGATGCCCTCACGCTTGAGGCAGTTGTAGCTGCGCACGGTGAGGTCGAGGTCCTCGATCGGGAGGGCGAGGTCGGCGGCGAGCGCCGCGTCGGTCGGCGAGGGGCCCATGTCGACGCCCTCGGCCTCGACGTTGAGCTCACGGGCGAGACCGAACAGCTCGACGAGCGTCTTGCCCGCGGAGGCCAGCGCGTCACGCGGGGCCATCGAGTTCTTGGTCTCGACGTCGACGACGAGCTTGTCGAAGTCCGTCCGCTGCTCGACACGCGTCGCCTCGACCTTGTAGGTCACGGCGAGGACGGGCGAGTAGATGGAGTCGACGGGGATGCGGCCGATCTCGGCCTCCCCCGACTTGTTCTGCTGCGCCGACACGTAGCCGCGGCCACGCTCGACGGTCAGCTCCATCTCGATCTTGCCCTTGTCGTTGAGCGTCGCGATGTGCAGGTCGGGGTTGTGCACCTCGACGCCGGCGGGCGGCGCGATGTCGGCCGCGGTGACGGGGCCGGGGCCCTGCTTGCGCAGGTACATGACGACCGGCTCGTCGTGCTCGCTGCTGACGACGAGACCCTTGATGTTGAGGATGATCTCGGTGACGTCCTCCTTGACCCCGGGGATCGTGGAGAACTCGTGGAGCACACCGTCGATGCGGATGCTCGTCACGGACGCGCCGGGGATGCTCGAGAGGAGCGTGCGACGCAGGGAGTTGCCGAGGGTGTACCCGAAGCCCGGCTCGAGCGGCTCGATGACGAACCGCGAACGCGCCGGGGAGATGACCTCTTCGGAGAGGACGGGACGCTGTGCGATGAGCACTGAATTCTTCCTTTCCACGAGCAACCGCTATTTGATGCTCGTGCAAGCTGACCGGCGCGGGGCCGGTCGCCCGTCGGTGCCTCTGTCCGCACCGGCGGGCGGGGAGTCGCGAACCGTGGGCCCGGTCGCGCACGACCGGGCCCACGGTTGACGATCAGTTCTTCGAGTAGAGCTCGACGATCAGCTGTTCGGTGAGGACCGTGTCGATCTGCTCACGCACCGGGAGCTGGTGGATGAGGATCTGCAGCGTGCCGGGCACGACCTTCATCCACGCCGGGATCGGACGCTCCCCGAACGTCTGGCGAGCCAGCTCGAACGGGAAGAGCTCACGGCTCTTGGGGCGGACGTCGATGATGTCGTACTGGCTCACGCGGTAGCTCGGCACGTCGACGCGCTGGCCGTTGACGAGGAAGTGGCCGTGGGTGACGAGCTGACGGGCGGCGCGACGCGTCCGGGCCAGACCCGCGCGGTACACGACGTTGTCCAGACGCGACTCGAGGATCTGCAGCAGGACCTCACCGGTCTTGCCGGGCCGACGCACGGCCTCCTCGTAGTAGTTGCGGAACTGCTTCTCCATGACGCCGTAGGTGAAGCGGGCCTTCTGCTTCTCCTGGAGCTGGTGGAGGTACTCCTTCTCCTGGATACGGCCGCGGCCGTGCTGTCCGGGAGGGAACGGGCGGTTCTCGAAGTTCTTGTCGCCGCCGACGAGGTCGACCTTGAGGCGACGCGACTTCTTGGTGATGGGGCCGGTGTAACGAGCCATGTGTGTTCAGTCCTCTCGTTCGCTCAGACG
Source organism: Mobilicoccus sp. (assembly GCF_032060985.1). Lineage (NCBI taxonomy): Bacteria > Bacillati > Actinomycetota > Actinomycetes > Micrococcales > Dermatophilaceae > Mobilicoccus > Mobilicoccus sp. Next base: position 17,192 of record NZ_DAMBGD010000021.1, on the reverse strand, counting down.
CGGCGGCGCTTGGGCGGGCGGACGCCGTTGTGCGGCATGGGCGTGACGTCGCTGATCGCGCCGACCTCGAGGCCGGTGGCGGTGAGCGAACGGATCGCGGTCTCACGACCGGAGCCGGGACCCTTGACGAACACGTCGACCTTGCGCATGCCGTGCTCCATGGCGCGGCGGGCGGCGGCCTCGGCGGCCATCTGCGCGGCGAACGGGGTGGACTTGCGCGAGCCCTTGAAGCCGACCTGGCCGGCGGAGGCCCACGAGATCACGGCCCCGGTGGGGTCGGTGATCGAGACGATGGTGTTGTTGAACGTGCTCTTGATGTGCGCGTGGCCGTGGGAGACGTTCTTCTTCTCCTTGCGGCGCACCTTCTTGGCGCCACCGGCCGTCCTGCTCTTGGGAGGCATGTGTTCTCTTTCCTACGAAATCTTCGGGTGGGTGTCCGGAGGCTGCAGCCCCGGCTGTCCGACTCCGCTGCGGGCGCGGTGAGCGCTCGCCCGGGTGGACGTGTCGAAGGCGGTGAGCATCGGGTGATCCGATGGACTCGCCGGTGACGATCGGCCTCAGCCGTGCGTCACTTACCCGCCTTCTTCTTGCCGGCGACCGTGCGCTTCGGGCCCTTGCGGGTGCGCGCGTTCGTCTTGGTGCGCTGGCCGCGGACCGGGAGCCCGCGGCGGTGACGCAGACCCTGGTAGCTACCGATCTCGACCTTGCGGCGGATGTCGGCGGCGATCTCGCGGCGGAGGTCACCCTCGGTCTGGACGTTCTCGTCCAGCCAGTCGCGCAGCGTGACCAGGTCCTGCTCGGAGAGGTCGCGCACGCGGGTGGAGGGGTCGATGCCGGCGGCGGCGACAGCCTCCTTCGCGCGAGTGCGGCCCACGCCGAAGATGTAGGTGAGAGCGATCTCGACGCGCTTCTCGCGCGGGAGGTCGACTCCGGCAATACGTGCCATTGAGGTGGTTCTCCTGTTGTCGCTCGGAGGTCTGGGGCCTCACCGTTCCGGATGCGCGCGGGGCGCCCGGTCCCCGGCCTCCGAGCCGGGGGTGACGTCCGAACTCTCGTTCGGGGCCGGGTGAAGCGTGATGCTGTCTCGCGTCGGGATCAGCGGGTGGTGCGTGGTGGGGGGATCAGCCCTGGCGCTGCTTGTGGCGCAGGTTCTCGCAGATCACCATGACCCGGCCGTTGCGGCGGATCACCTTGCACTTGTCGCAGATCTTCTTGACGCTGGGCTGAACCTTCATGTGCCTGCCGTCTTCAGATCGGTCTCCGGCTCACCGTGCCCGCGACGGATCGCGCGCCTGGTTCACCGGAGGGTGTTCGGTACCACCGGCGGTCGCCGGCGGCGGGTCTCAGCGGTAGCGGAAGACGATGCGGCCGCGAGTGAGGTCGTACGGGCTGAGCTCCACCACGACGCGGTCCTCGGGGAGGATCCGGATGTAGTGCTGACGCATCTTGCCCGAGATGTGAGCGAGGACCTTGTGGCCGTTGCTCAACTCCACGCGGAACATCGCGTTGGGCAGGGCTTCGACGATCGTGCCCTCGACCTCGATGACGCCGTCCTTCTTGGCCATGTCCTCCGCAATCCCTGACTGCCCCGATCGGGGCGTTGTCGTTCCGACGGCGGACCGTCGGACCCCCACCGGTCGGAGGGGGAAACTCGTCTCATGAGTGTGTGTCGACACCCCGCAGCGGGGGTTCGGCGTCGCGGCCTGCGGACCTGGAGGGGACCTCCGGGCATGAGGGCACGACGACACACCTGAGCCGACGTGTAAGTCTAGTGCACGAGGTGCGTGCCGGGCGAATCGCCTGCCAGGAGGCGCGACGTCAGGCCGGTGCGCCGCAGGGCAGACCCCGGCGGGTGAGTTCGGCCCGGCCCCCGTCCGACGCCGTGAGGACCCACGGCCCCTCGGGCGTGGCCGCCACGGTGTGCTCGACGTGGGCGCCGCGGGACCCGTCGGTGGTGACGACCGTCCACCCGTCGGTGAGCGTGTGCCCCACCTCGGTGCCGAGGGTGATCATCGGCTCGATCGCGACGGTGGCGCCGGGTCGGATGCGGGGCCCCCTGGCGCGGACCGCCACGTTGGGCACGCCGGGCCGTTCGTGCATCTCCCGCCCGATCCCGTGGCCCTCGTAGCCGTCGAGGATTCCGAAGGTCTCCCGGCCCAGTCGGGCGGCGGAGTGATCGACCGAGGCCTCGACGGCCTCCCCCACGTCGAAGAGCCGGCCACCGACGACGAACGCCCCGATGCCGGCCCACAGGGCGTCGGTGCAGGCGTCGATGAGCTCGAGGTCCTGGGGGCGGGCCGCCTGTGCTCCACCGACCACCGCGGTGATCGCGGAATCGCCGTGCCAACCCTCGACGCTCGCGCCGCAGTCGACGCTCACGACGTCGCCCGCCTCGAGACGGCGGGGGCCGGGGATCCCGTGGACGACCTCGTCGTTGACGCTGACGCACAGGGTGTGGCGGTAGCCGGGCACGTCCGGGAAGGACGGCCGGGCCCCGCGGGAGCGGATGTACGCCTCCGCGAGGGCGTCGATCTCCCCCGTGGTCGCGCCGGGGCGCAACGCCGCCTTCACGGCGGCCAGCGTCTCGGCGACGACGGTTCCGGCGACCCGCATCGCCTCGACCTCATCGGGCGAGCGCGCGGGCAGCCGCTCGGACCACGGGGGTGACCACACGCTCAGGCGCCCAGGGCGTCGCTGATCCGCGCGGTGATCTCGTCGACCTCACCCATGCCGTCGACCTCGACGAGCAGACCCTTCTCCCGGTAGACGGCGGACAACGGCGCCGTCTCCTCGGTGTAGACCCGCATCCGCTCACGGATGACGTCCTCGGTGTCGTCCTCGCGACCCTCGATCTCGGCGCGACGCAGCAGCCGACCCACGACCTCGTCGACGTCGACGACGAGCTCGAGCACCTTGTCGAGTTCCGTCCCGTGCTTCGCGAGCATGTCGTCGAGCGCGCGGACCTGCTCCAGCGTCCGCGGGTACCCGTCGAGGAGGAAACCGTTGCGCGCGTCGTCCTCGGCGAGACGGTTCTCGACGATGGAGTTGGTGACGTCGTCGGGCACGAACCGGCCTGCGGCAAGGAGTTCCTTGACCTGCAGACCCAGCTCGGTCTCGTTCTTGATGTTGGCGCGGAAGATGTCGCCGGTGGAGATCGCGGGGATCGACAGCCGGTCGGCGATACGGGAGGCCTGCGTGCCCTTACCGGCACCGGGCGGACCGAGGATGATGAGTCGCATCAGCGTAGGAACCCTTCGTAGTGGCGCTGCTGCAGCTGCGACTCGATCTGCTTCACCGTCTCCAGCCCGACGCCGACCATGATGAGCACGGACGTGCCGCCGAAGGGGAAGTTCTGCGACGCCCCCAGACCGGCGAAGGCGATGAGCGGGATCAACGAGATGAGCGCCAGGTAGGTGGCGCCCACGACGATGACGCGATTGAGCACGTAGCTGAGGTACTCCACCGTAGGCCGACCGGCCCGGATCCCGGGGATGAAGCCGCCGTACTTCTTCATGTTGTCCGCCACTTCCTCGGGGTTGAAGGAGATGGAGACGTAGAAGAACGTGAAGAAGATGATGAGCAGGGTGTACACCGCCATGTAGACGGGGTGGTCGCCGCGCACGAGGTTCTGGCTGACCCACGTCGCCCACGCCGGCGGGTTGGGATTGCTCTGGTAGAACTGCACGGCCAGGCCCGGGAGCGCGAGCATCGAACTCGCGAAGATCACCGGGATGACGCCGGCCTGGTTGACCTTGAGCGGGATGTAGGTCGAGGTGCCGCCGTACATCCGGCGCCCGATCATCCGCTTGGCGTACTGCACCGGGATGCGGCGCTGACACTGCTCGACGAAGACGACCGCACAGATGATGAGCAGCCCGATGAGGATGACGATGAAGAAGACGTCCCAGCTGCCACCCTTCTGCTGGATGGCCCAGAGCGACCCGGGGAAGCCGGCGACGATCGAGGTGAAGATGAGCAACGACATGCCGTTGCCGATCCCCTTCTCGGTGATGAGCTCACCCATCCACATGATGAGGCCCGTGCCGGCGGTCATCGTGAGCACGATGAGCGACAGCGTCGTCCAGTGCTCGTCGACGAGGACGCGCTCACAACCGCCACCGAAGAGGTGACCCGGGTTGCGGGCGAACGTCACGAAGGTCGAGCTCTGCAGCAGCGCCAGACCGATCGTGAGGTACCGGGTGTACTGCGTCATCTTGGCCTGACCGCTCTGCCCCTCCTGTTTGAGGGTCTCGAAGCGCGGAATGACGACGGTGAGCAGCTGGATGATGATGCTGGCCGTGATGTACGGCATGATCCCCAGCGCGAAGATGGACAGCTGCAGCATCGCGCCGCCGCTGAAGAGGTTGGCCATCCCGAGGAACTGGTTGTCCTGCGCCCCGCCGGTCTGCACGCACTGCTGTACGTCGTTGTAGCTGACGCCGGGGGTGGGAATGAACGAGCCGAGCCGGAAGATCGCCATCACCATGAGGGTGAAGAGAATCTTGCGACGCAGGTCCGGCGTCTTGAAGGCACGGACGAACGCGGTGAGCACTGGTGAACCCTCCCAGGGGTCTGGAGCACGTGGCGGCGGGTCCCCCTCGCCGGCTCCGACAAGTCGATCGATCACGAACAGGGCTGGCGAATCCCCTTGAAAACGATAGCACCCCGCGTCCGGAGTCACCGGCACGCGGGGTGCTGTCGTCATTCATCGCCGCTGGTCAGCGCGACGCTCAGAGCTCCGTGACGGAGCCTCCGGCGGCCTCGATCTTCGACTTCGCCGACCCGGAGAACCGGTGGGCGGAGACGTTGACCGCGACGCTGATGTCGCCCTGGCCGAGCACCTTCACGAGGTGCCCCTTGCGAACGGCACCCTTCTCCACGAGCGCGTCGACGGTGACGTCGCCGCCCTCGGGGAAGAGGGACCCGATCTTGTCCAGGTTCACGACCTGGTACTCGGTGCGGAAGGGGTTGGTGAACCCGCGCAGCTTCGGGAGGCGCATGTGCAGCGGCATCTGGCCGCCCTCGAAGCGCTCCGGAACCTGGTAGCGGGCCTTCGTGCCCTTGGTACCGCGACCGGCGGTCTTGCCCTTGCTGCCCTCACCGCGACCGACGCGGGTGCGTGCGGTCTTGGCGCCGGGAGCCGGGCGAAGGTGGTGGACCTTGAGCGCGTGGGCCTTGCCCGCGCCCGAGGTCGGCTCGGTGGCCTGGGTCTCGTCGGCCATGTCAGTCAACCTCCTCCATCGTGACGAGGTGCGTCACGGTCCGGACCATCCCGCGGATCTCGGGGCGGTCCTCCTTGACGACGACGTCGCCGATGCGCTTGAGACCGAGCGAGCGCAGCGTCTCGCGCTGGTTCTGCTTGCAACCGATCTCGGAACGCGTCTGCGTCACCTTGAGCTGAGCCATCAGGCGTTCACCCCCGCGGCGCGGGCGCGCAGCATGGCCGCCGGGGCGACGTCCTCGAGCGGGAGACCACGGCGCGCGGCCACGGCCTCGGGCTGCTCGAGCTGCTTGAGCGCCTCCACCGTCGCGTGGACGATGTTGATCGCGTTCTGCGAGCCGAGCGACTTGCTCAGGACGTCGTGGATGCCGGCGCACTCGAGCACGGCGCGCACCGGACCACCGGCGATGACACCGGTACCGGGCGACGCCGGGCGCAGGAGCACGACGCCGGCCGCGGCCTCACCCTGGACCGGGTGCGGGATGGTGTTCTGGATGCGCGGGACGCGGAAGAAGGCCTTCTTGGCCTCCTCGACGCCCTTGGCGATCGCCGCCGGAACTTCCTTGGCCTTGCCGTAACCGACGCCGACGGTGCCGTCACCGTCGCCGACGACCACGAGGGCGGTGAAGCTGAACCGGCGTCCGCCCTTGACGACCTTGGAGACGCGGTTGATGGTGACGACGCGCTCCAGGAACTGGCCGCGCTCGTCGTCACGTCCACCGCGACGGTTGTCGTTGCGGTCGCGACCGCCGCGGCGGTCGCCCCGCTCGTTGGTGGCGCCGGCGGAGTCGCCGGCGCCGGTGCCTCGGCGCTGGGGTCCAGCCATCAGACGTTCCTCTTCTTCTCGTTGCGGGTCGACATCGCGCTCACAGCGACAGACCTCCCTCTCGGGCGCCCTCGGCGATCGCCGCGACGCGCCCGTGGTACTTGTTGCCGCCGCGGTCGAACACGACCGCGTCGATGCCGGCGTCCTTGGCCCGCTGGGCCACGAGCTCGCCGACCTTGCGCGCCTTGGCGGTCTTGTCGCCGTCGAAGCTGCGCAGGTCCGCCTCCATGGTGGAGGCCGAGGCGAGGGTACGACCCTCGGCGTCGTCCACGACCTGGACGAACATGTGTCGCGACGAGCGCGTGACCACGAGGCGCGGACGGACCGCGGTCCCCGTGATGCGCTTGCGCAGACGGAAGTGGCGACGCGTGCGGGCAGCGGCCTTGCTCTTGCCGCGCTTGATCGTGAGTGCCATCACTTACCAGCCTTTCCGACCTTGCGGCGAATGTGCTCGCCCGCGTACCGCACACCCTTGCCCTTGTAGGGGTCGGGCTTGCGCAGCTTGCGGATGTTGGCAGCGGTCTCACCGACGAGCTGCTTGTCGATGCCCTGGATGGCGAACTTCGTGGGTCCCTCGACCGTGAAGCTGATGCCCTCGGGGGCCTCGACGGTGATCGAGTGGCTGTAGCCGAGCGCGAACTCGAGGTTGCCCCCCTTGTTCTGCACGCGGTAACCGGTGCCGAAGATCTCCATCTTCTTCTCGTACCCGTTGGTGACGCCCTCGACCATGTTGGCGATGAGCGTGCGGGTGAGGCCGTGGAGCGAACGCGACTCGCGCTCGTCGTCGGGGCGCGTGACCGCGATGGCCCCGTCCTCGTCGCGGGCGACGCGGATCGGCTCGGACACGTTCATGGCCAGCTGGCCCTTGGGGCCCTTGACCGAGACGGCCTGGCCGTCGATGGTCACGTCGACGCCGGAGGGAATGGTGATGGGGAGTCGTCCGATTCGGGACATTGCCTGGTCTCCTTCCTACTTCTCGGATTACCAGACGTAGGCGAGGACTTCCCCACCCACACCCTTGTTGGCGGCCTGCTTGTCCGTGAGGAGGCCGGAGGACGTGGAGATGATCGCCACGCCGAGACCACCGAGGACCTTGGGCAGGTTGGTCGACTTCGCGTACACGCGGAGTCCGGGCTTGGACACGCGGCGCACGCCGGAGATGGAGCGCTCACGGTTGGGGCCGTACTTCAGCTCGATGGTCAGCGTCTTGCCGACCTCGGCGTCCTCGACCTTCCAACCCGCGATGTAACCCTCGGACGTGAGGATCTCCGCGATGTTGGACTTGAGCTTCGAAAACGGCATGGACACTGCGTCGTGGTGCGCCGAGTTGGCGTTACGCACGCGGGTGAGCATGTCCGCGATGGGGTCTGTCATCGTCATTTTGGGCTTCTCCGCCCTTCCTCACCGCGGTTTCTCCCGCACCTGCTGTGCGGCAGACCTTCGGTGTAGAAGTGTGTTGAGTGGACGAGCTGTTACCAGCTGCTCTTGGTCACGCCGGGCAGCTCACCGCGGTGAGCCATCTCGCGCAGGCAAACTCGGCACAGGCCGAACTTGCGGTACACCGAGTGGGGCCGGCCGCACCGCTGGCAGCGGGTGTAGGCGCGGACCTTGAACTTCGGCTTGCGATTGGCCTTGTTGATCAGTGCGGTCTTGGCCACGATCAGTTCTCCTTGAACGGGAATCCGAGGTGACGCAGCAGCGCACGGCCCTCGTCGTCGTTGGTCGCCGTCGTGACGACGGTGATGTCCATACCGCGCACGTGGTCGATCTTGTCCTGATCGATCTCGTGGAACATGGACTGCTCGTTGAGACCGAACGTGTAGTTGCCGCGGCCGTCGAACTGCTTGGGCGACAGACCCCGGAAGTCACGGATACGCGGCAGCGCCACGGTCACGAGACGGTCGAGGAACTCCCACATGCGCTCGCCACGCAGCGTCGTGTGGCAGCCGATCGGCATGCCCTCACGGAGCTTGAACTGGGCGATCGACTTGCGCGCCTTGGTGACGACCGGCTTCTGACCGGTGATCGCCGTGAGGTCGCGGACCGCGCCCTCGATGCGCTTGCTGTCCTTGGCGGCCTCGCCGACACCCATGTTGACGACGACCTTGACGACACCGGGGATCTGCATGACGTTCTCGTAGGAGAACTCGTCCTGCAGCTTGCCCTTGATCTCGTCGCGGTACTTGAGCCGCAGACGGGCCTCGGGGGCCGTGCTCATGGTGGTCTCGCTCATCAGAGGTCCTTCCCGGAGCGCACGGAGACCCGGACGCGCTGCGTCTTCGTCTTGCCGTTGCGCTCGACCGTCTCGACCCGCGTGCGGATCCGGGTCGGCTTCTTCGTCTCCGGGTCCACGATCATCACGTTGCTCACGTGGATCGGGGCCTCGACCTGGACGATGCCGCCGGCGCCGCGCTGGCTCGCACGGGTGTGCTTGGTGATGCGGTTGATGCCCTCGACGAGCACACGCTGCGTCTCCGGGTACACCTCGATGACCTTGCCCTGCTTGCCGCGGTCGCCGCCCTTGTCCTGCTTGCGGCCGGAGATGACCTGAACGAGGTCACCCTTCTTGATCTTCATCTTGGCCATGGGTTACAGCACCTCCGGGGCCAGCGAGATGATCTTCATGAACTTCTTGTCACGCAGCTCGCGGCCCACCGGGCCGAAGATGCGGGTACCACGCGGGTCACCGTCGTTCTTGAGGATGACGGCCGCGTTCTCGTCGAATCGGATGTAGGAACCGTCGGGACGACGGCGCTCCTTCTTCGTGCGGACGATGACGGCCTTGACGACATCGCCCTTCTTGACGTTGCCGCCAGGGATGGCGTCCTTGACCGCGCCGACGATGACGTCACCGATACCGGCGTACCGCCGGCCGGAGCCACCGAGCACGCGGATGCACAAGATCTCCTTGGCACCGGTGTTGTCGGCGACGCGAAGTCGCGACTCCTGCTGGATCACTTCATACTCCTGTCGTCGCGCCGGTTCTCAGTCGGGGGAATCCCCCGGTGAGCCTTGCGGAACTTACTGGCCAGCTGCCTGGCCGAGGTCTGTTGAGAGGGCCTGGTGGAGGGCTGACGCCCCCGGGATCACTTGGCCTTCTCGACGATGCGCACGAGGCGCCAACGCTTCGAGGCGGACAGCGGACGCGTCTCCATGATGAGCACGCGGTCGCCGATTCCGGCCTCGTTGTTCTCGTCGTGCGCCTTCAGGCGGCTGGTGCGACGCATGACCTTGCCGTAGAGGGCGTGCTTCACGCGGTCCTCGACCTCGACGACGATGGTCTTGTCCATCTTGTCGCTGACGACGTACCCGCGAGCGGTCTTGCGGAAGTTACGGCCCTCGCCGGTCTCGACGGTCTCGTCGGTCACGGTGTTCTCCTCCGGAGTGGTCGTCATGGTCAGCTCGCCACCTTCGGGCCGCCGATGTTGAGCTCGCGCTCACGCATGATCGTGTAGATCCGCGCGATGTCCTTGCGGACCGCGCGAAGTCGGCTGTTGTTCTCGAGCTGGCCGGTGGCGGACTGGAACCGCAGGTTGAACAGCTCACCCTTGGCCTTCTTGAGCTCGTCGGCGAGCTTCTCATCGGACATCTCGCGGATCGCGTCCGCTGCCAGGTCCTTCGACATCAGTTGTCACCACCCTCACGTGCGATGAATCGGCACTTCATGGGGAGCTTGTGCATCGCCAGGCGCATGGCCTCGCGAGCGACCTCCTCGCTGACGCCGGAGAGCTCGAACATGACGCGGCCCGGCTTGACGTTGGCGACCCACCACTCGGGGGAACCCTTACCGGATCCCATGCGGGTCTCGGCCGGCTTCTTGGTGAGCGGGCGGTCCGGGTAGATGTTGATCCAGACCTTTCCGCCACGCTTGATGTAGCGGGTCATCGCGATACGAGCGGACTCGATCTGACGGTTGGTGACGTAGGCCGGCGTGAGCGCCTGGAGGCCGTAGTCACCGAACGCGATCTCGGTGCCGCCCTTCGCCATGCCGCGACGGGTCGGGTGGTGCTGCTTACGGTGCTTGACTCGACGGGGAATCAACATCAGGACTCTGCTCCCTCGGTGGTCGCGGGGGCGCCCGACGTCACGGCCGTCTCGCTGCCACCCGTGCTCTCGTTCGTGCGCGGCGCGTGGGACCCACGGTCTCCGCCACGCTCGCCGCCGGGACGGCGCCCACGGGCGGGACGCTCGCCGCGCGGGCCACCACGGCCGGCGCGACCCGGAGCGGCGGCCTGCTGGGCCGCGAGCTCCTTGGACGTCAGGTCGCCCTTGTAGATCCAGACCTTCACGCCGATGCGGCCGAAGGTGGTGCGGGCCTCGTAGAAGCCGTAGTCGATGTTCGCGCGGAGGGTGTGCAGCGGCACACGACCCTCGCGGTAGAACTCGGTGCGGCTCATCTCGGCGCCGCCGAGACGGCCGGAGACCTGCACGCGGATGCCCTTGGCGCCGGCGCGGAGCGAGGACTGCATGCCCTTGCGCATCGCGCGACGGAAGGAGACGCGGGCGGAGAGCTGCTCGGCGATGCCCTGCGCGACGAGCTGGGCGTCCATCTCGGGGTTCTTGACCTCGAGGATGTTGAGCTGCACCTGCTTGCCCGTGAGCTTCTCGAGCTCACCGCGGATGCGGTCGGCCTCGGCGCCGCGGCGACCGATGACGATGCCCGGACGCGCCGTGTGGATGTCGACGCGGACGCGGTCACGCGTGCGCTCGATCTCGACGCGGCTGATGCCGGCGCGCTCCATGCCCGTGGACATGAGCTTGCGGATCGCCACGTCCTCCTTGACGTAGTCGCGGTAGCGCTGGCCGTCCTTGGTGCTGTCGGCGAACCACCGGGACACGTGGTCGGTGGTGATGCCGAGACGGAAGCCGTTCGGGTTGACCTTCTGACCCATCAGCGAACGCCTCCATTCGTCTCGAGCTGGCTGACCTGCACGGTGATGTGGCTCGTGCGCTTGTTGATGCGGAACGCGCGGCCCTGGGCCCGCGGCTGGAACCGCTTCATCGTGGGGCCCTCGTCGACGTACGCGGTCGTGACGACCAGCGCACGCTCGTCGAACGGCACCGACTCGCGCTCGGCCTTCTGACGGGCGTTGGCGATGGCGCTGGCGAGCACCTTGTACACGGGCTCGCTCGCCGACTGCGGCGCGAACTGCAGCGTGGCGAGGGCCTCGGGGGCCTGCTTGCCACGGATGAGGTCCACGACACGGCGGGCCTTCATCGGCGTGACGCGCACGCCACGGGCCTGTGCCCGGGCTTCGAGCATCACGGCGTCCTCCTGGCTCTTCTTCGACTTCGTAGCGGCCATCAGCGACGACGACCCTTCTTGTCGTCCTTCACGTGACCCTTGAACGTGCGCGTCGGCGCGAACTCGCCGAGCTTGTGCCCGACCATCGACTCGGTGACGAACACCGGCACGTGCTTGCGACCGTCGTGGACGGCAAAGGTGTGGCCGAGGAAGTCGGGCGCGATGACCGACCGGCGCGACCAGGTCTTGATGACGTTCTTGCTGCCCGCTTCGTTCTGGGCGTCCACCTTCTTCTGAAGGTGGTCGTCGATGAAGGGGCCCTTCTTCAGGCTGCGAGGCATATCAGCGGGCTCCTATCAGCGCTTCTTGCCGGTACGACGACGACGGACGATGAGCTTGTCGCTCTCCTTGTTGGGACGGCGGGTACGACCCTCCGGCTGGCCCCAGGGGCTGACCGGGTGACGTCCACCGGAGGTGCGACCCTCACCACCACCGTGCGGGTGGTCCACCGGGTTCATGACGACACCACGGACGGTGGGGCGCTTGCCCTTCCACCGCATGCGGCCGGCCTTGCCCCAGTTGATGTTGCTCTGCTCGGCGTTGCCGACCTCGCCGATCGTCGCGCGGCAGCGGACGTCGACGTTGCGGATCTCACCGGAGGGCATACGCAGCTGGGCGTAGCGGCCCTCCTTGGCGACGAGCTGGACTCGCGCACCGGCGGAGCGGGCGATCTTGGCCCCGCCGCCGGGGCGGAGCTCGATCGCGTGGATGACGGTACCGACGGGGATGTTGCGCATCGGCAGGTTGTTGCCCGGCTTGATGTCCGCCCCGGGGCCGTTCTCGATCCGATCGCCCTGCTTGAGGCGGTTCGGCGCGATGATGTAGCGCTTCTCGCCGTCCGCGTAGTGCAGGAGGGCGATGCGGGCGGTGCGGTTGGGGTCGTACTCGATGTGAGCGACCTTGGCCGGGATGCCGTCCTTGTCGTGACGACGGAAGTCGATGACGCGGTAGGCGCGCTTGTGGCCGCCACCGATGTGACGGGTCGTGATGCGGCCCTGGTTGTTACGACCACCGGTCTTCGCGAGCGGGCGCACCAGCGACTTCTCGGGCTGGTCGCGCGTCACCTCCACGAAGTCGGCGACGCTGCTCCCGCGACGCCCCGGCGTCGTCGGCTTGTACTTACGGATACCCATGAGATCAGTTCTCCCTTAGCGATTCGATCGGCTTCGGGCGCGCGCTCAGCGCGCGCCACCGAAGACGTCGATCGAGCCTTCCTTGAGGGTGACGATGGCGCGCTTGGTGTCCTTGCGCTTACCCATCCCGAACCGGGTCCGACGGGTCTTGCCGGGGCGGTTCAACGTGTTGACGGAGGAGACCTTGACGTCGAAGATCTGCTCGACGGCGATCTTGATCTCGGTCTTGTTGGCGCGCGGATCGACGAGGAAGGTGTACTTGCCCTCGTCCATCAGCGTGTACGACTTCTCGGAGACGACCGGCGAGAGCAGGACGTCGCGGGGGTCCTTGTTCAGGGCGCTCACTTGGCGACCTCCTTGGACTTCGTGGCGGCGGCGACGAACGCCTCGAGGGCGTCCTCGGTGAAGACGATGTCGTCCGCGCACAGGACGTCGTAGGTGTTCAGCTGGTCGGCGAACAGCACGTGCACGGACGGCAGGTTGCGCACCGAGAGCATCGCGGTCTCGTCACCGCGACCGACGACCACGAGCTGGTTGGTGCGCTCGGTGAGCGCGGCCATCAGCGTGGCGGCGTTGCGGGCCGAGGGGGACTCCCCCTCGACGAGACCGGTGACGACGTGCACGCGGTCGTGACGCGCGCGGTCGGAGAGGGCCCCGCGCAGGGCGGCGGCCTTCATCTTCTTGGGGGTGCGCTGGCTGTAGTCGCGCGGCTGCGGGCCGTGGACGGTGCCACCACCGGCGAACTGCGGCGCGCGGGTCGAACCCTGGCGGGCGCGGCCGGTGCCCTTCTGGCGGTACGGCTTGCGGCCACCACCACGGACCTCGGAGCGCGTCTTGGTGGAGTGCGTCCCCTGGCGGGCCGCGGCCTGCTGGGCCACGACGACCTGGTGGATGAGCGGCACGTTGGTCTGCACGTCGAAGATCTCGGCGGGCAGGTCGACCGTGCGACCGGCGGCGGCACCCGTGTGGTCACGGACGTCGATCGTCGTCATGGTCTGGTCACGCTCCCTTCACAGCGGTGCGGACGAGCACGACGGCGCCGCGGGGGCCGGGGACGGCACCCTTGATGAGTAGGAGGCCCTGCTCGGCGTCGACGGCGTGGATCTGCAGGTTCTGGGTCGTCTGGCGGACCCCACCCATGCGGCCGGCCATGCGGTGGCCCTTGAACACGCGCGAGGGCGTGGCGCAGGCGCCGATGGAGCCCGGCTTGCGGTGGTTGCGGTGCGCGCCGTGGCTGGCGGAGACACCGGCGAAGCCGTGACGCTTCATGACACCGGCGAAACCCTTGCCCTTGGTGCGGCCGACGACGTCGACGCGCTGCCCGGCCTCGAAGGCCTCGGCGGTGACCTCCTGGCCGGCGCTGAAGGTGCCGGCGTCGGAGGTGCGCAGCTCGACGAGGTGACGGCGCGGCGTGACACCGGCCTTCTCGAAGTGGCCGGACATGGGCTGGTTCACCTTGCGCGGGTCGATGGCGCCGAAGGCGATCTGCACGGCGTTGTAGCCGTCGACGTCCTCGGTGCGCACCTGCGTCACGACGCAGGGGCCGGCCTTGACCACGGTCACGGGAACGAGGCGGTTGTCGGCGTCCCACATCTGGGTCATGCCGAGCTTCTCGCCCAGCACGCCCGTGACGGGGCGCTCGATCTTGGAAGAAATGCTCATCTGCACTGCCCTCAGAGCTTGATCTCGATGTTGACGTCGGCCGGCAGGTCGAGACGCATGAGCGAGTCGACGGCCTTGGGCGTCGGGTCCACGATGTCGATGAGGCGCTTGTGCGTGCGCATCTCGAAGTGCTCGCGGCTGTCCTTGTACTTGTGGGGCGACCGGATGACGACGAAGACGTTCTTCTCCGTCGGCAGCGGCACCGGGCCGACCACGGTGGCACCGGCACGGGTCACCGTGTCGACGATCTTGCGCGCCGAGGAGTCGATGACCTCGTGGTCGTACGACTTCAACCGGATGCGGATCTTCTGTCCCGCCATCGTCGTTACGTCTCTCTTCCCTGTCGTTCCACTGCGGATCCGGTTCGGTGGGGCCGACCCCCGCGGTCGGGTGTGTCGCACCGTACCGCTGGGCCGAAGGCAGCACGAAGTGCTCACCTTCGGTATTGGTCGCCCCGGCCGGAACCGGAGGTCTGATGATCGCGAGAGCCAGCCGGTTCACGGACGGATCCGTGTGCTAGTCACCTCTCGCGAGGGACGGCGTCTGCGCGATCTGCCCACCCACGAAGGGGCGCGAATCAGCGCATGCTGCCGTCAAGCAACCGTCCTAGTGTGTCAGACCCGCGTGCCAGAGCCAAATCGGGGCGTGGTGGCCCGCTTTCGGGGCCACTCCCCCGACCGCCTCGTCACCTCACACCGGAGGGTGGCGCTGAAACGGGAGGTGAAGACCTCCGGTTTCAGCGCCACCCTCCGGTCTCAGGTGGGATGGGGTCAGCGGCCCGGGAAGCTCGGCTTCTCCTTGGCGACGAAGGCGCGCACGCCCTCGGCCTTGTCCTCGGTGCCGAATGCCTCCCGGAAGCTCTTGGCCTCGAGATCCAGGCCGGCGGCGGTGGGCAGCGGAGCCGCCTCGTCGACGAGCCTCTTGCACAGGCCGATCGCCACCGCCGACTTGCCTGCCATCTCGGCGACGACGGCCTTGGCTCCCGCCACCACGTCTGCGGGAGCGTCGAACAGCGCGTTGACGAGGCCGATGCGGTGCGCTTCCTCGGCGGTGATCGCACGGCCGGTGTAGATGAGTTCGCGGGCCATGCCGATGCCCACGCGGTCGGTGAGGCGGACCGAGCCGCCGAAGCCGGGGACGAGACCGAGGTTGACCTCGGGCTGCCCGAACTTGGCGTTGCGGCTCGCGTAGATGAAGTCGCACGCCATCGCGAGCTCGCAGCCGCCGCCGAGGGCGAAGCCGTTGACGGCCGCGACGACCGGCACGGGAAGCCCCTCGAGGCGGGTCGTGACCTCCTGCATCCGGCGGCTGTAGTGCTCGCCCTGCTCGGGCGTCATGTCCTTCATCTCGACGATGTCGGCCCCGGCGACGAACGCCTTCTCCCCCGCGCCGGTGACGACGACGCCCCGCACGGGCCACTCGCCGTCTCGCCCCACCCCCGCGAGAACCTCGGTGAGCGCCCACAGGTCCTCGACGACCTGCGCCGCGAGGGCGTTCATCGCCGACGGGCGGTTGACGGTGACGACGAGGGCGTCCCCGTCCTGCTCGACGAGGAGGGTCTCGTACGTGCCGAAGTCCATTGGTTCCTCCATGCTTTCGGGGTCGTTCTCGCAGTGTTCGGTGTGACGATGGCGATCACGCTACCGCTGTGGGCGGCGGTGGCGCGGGGCTGCCGACCTCCGGGTCGAGGAGGTGAACGCCGTGAGTCTCGTCTATCGGGCGTCATGGGCGGACGCGGGCGACGACCGACCCGGGATCGACCCGTGCCGCCGGGTGTTCGAGCAGTGGGCGCTGGAGGGAACCGGCGCCACCGCCGTCGAGGGCGAGGAGATGCAGTTCGACCGGCCGGACGGTCGTGGGTGCCGCACGGTGAGGGTTGCGGATGTCTCTGCCGAGGGTCTCGGAGACACCGACGGCGTCACGGCGGCGTGGGAGGGTTCGGTTGCAGATGAGAGCACCGACGCGCCACGCACCGTCTGGGTGACGACCGTGCGGGTCGCCCTGACCGGCTCTGACACGCACATCTGCGTCGAGAACCACGTGGAGACCGAGGACGTCACTCGGCGGGTGTCGGTCGGCCGGCCACGTGTCGTCGACGGCCTCGTCGCCGCCTGTGCCAGGCCGAGACTCGGCAACTCTCTTGTTCGCCTCGACACGGTCGACGTCAACGCCGACGGAATCGAGCTGCTCGTCACGTTCCTCGAGGACGAAGCCCGATCCCTCCCCGTCATCGTCGTCAGCGGCGTCGA
The DNA here is from genome assembly GCF_032060985.1 of Mobilicoccus sp. NCBI lineage: Bacteria > Bacillati > Actinomycetota > Actinomycetes > Micrococcales > Dermatophilaceae > Mobilicoccus > Mobilicoccus sp. The sequence continues at coordinate 796 of NZ_DAMBGD010000021.1, read as the reverse complement.
CGACGAGGTGAGGGCGGCGGGGCTCGCCCGGATCGCGGATCGCATCACGACCCGCGCTCGCGGCATCGCGACGGTCGTCGTCCTCGACGCCGACGCGACGCGCGCCTTCCGCGACCGGCTCGACACGCTGGCCGTCTGGGACGGCGCCATCCGTGTCTATGCGCCCGGCGCTCCCCTGGCGCCGAGTCAGGCGTACCGCCATCGGTACTACACCAGCATGCTCCTCGAGTCCCGCGAGAGCGCGGTGGTCGACCGGATTCTCTACGCCGCTGCGACGATGTCGACGCGGCGCCCCCTGCACCAGGTCTTCACGGTGTTCGAGCGCCAGTCGAGCCAGCGGCCCACGCCGCTGACCCCCGAGGCCATGGGCGACGGCCTCGTTCACCTCGACCAAGAACTCGAGCTCGAGGAACTTCGAGAGGAACTGGATTCGGTCCACGTTCAGCTCAACCAGGCGAAAGGTCACCTCGACCGGCTTCGGCTCGCGCTGGCCGAACGCCAGATCCACACGCTCTTCTGGGAGACCGAGTTCGACCCGGGTGACAGCGTGCCCGACGTCGTCGACGACGTGGACGGTGCCATCCTCGCGGCCAGGGCCTACCTCACCGATTGGCTCGAGATCCACGACGACGCGGAGCGCGAGCTCGTCGGCATCAACACCGGGGCCCAAGCGGGCGTATGGGGAAACACGACCTGGAGTGGATTCCGTGCGCTCGCGGCCTATGCGGAGGCGCGGTCGACTGAATCGCCCCGGGTCTGATGGAGGCTCTCAATCCTGGGAAGGATGATGAGAGTC
>NZ_DAMBGD010000020.1:74198-100579 GCF_032060985.1 Mobilicoccus sp. | reverse complement strand
CACGAACGCCGCGCCGTGGTCTACGACTCGCAGGGCAACGGCCTCGTCTTCTACACCCCCCTCCAGCGCTAACACCCAGCGCTCCCACGAGAGCGGGGCGCTGAGCACAGACGACAGCCCGGGCGTCCCGCACGCCCGGGTTGCCGGCATGTCGGGCAGTAGCGAGGACGGCGCGCCGGCTGAGGGGGCCCGTGAGTCCGGCCCGGGGAAGGGCGAGCAACGTGCCGGGCCGGGGTTGACGATGCTTGCCGTCGCGGCACCTGCGGCTCCGGCGCAAGGCCGGCTTCGAGCTGGGCAAATGCTGGTGTTCGGTCCGCGACGACGAAGAGATCAATCGGTTCGAGTCACGACTCACGTAAGCGCCCAGAAGCACTCCCGTCGGCTTCGGCGGGCTTGGTCGCATGCCGTCAACCATCTCGAACGTCTCGACGCATCGGATCTCCTGAAAGCCGCACCCGGCACTCGAGCGGAGGCGATCACGCTTGGACCCGGATCCCTGTGCTTGCCGAGGAAAAGCTTGGCGGGACGTGCGCCACGCCGATGAGTGACCTAGAACGAGTAGTTCGATGGTCCAAGTTCGGCGCGCATGCCTCTAGGACTCCCGCCGACGGACCGGGAGTCCTCCCGCCGGCCCGATGACGAGACCGCCGCGTCCCGCCGCACCGCCTCGTCCCGCCGCGGCGTCTCGTCCGGCACCTCGCCCCGGAGGACCACCCTGCGCACCGGACGCGGCGAGTCGGCCGAGGGAGACGACCGCACCCGCCGAGGGGCGACGTCGGGCGGCTCCACCGCAGGCCCGACGACCCTGCGGGACAGATCCACCCGGATGGAGAACGAGACAGGCCGGCTCCGCGGGGGCACCGAGGACGAACCGACGGCCACGGCGACACCGGCCCGTACCCCCCAGGCTCCGAAGCCCAACTCGACACCGCCCATCCGGGCGCCGCAGCCACGGGAGACGCCGCCGACCTCGAGGCAGCCGTCGGGGACACCGGACGCCACCGAGACGCGGGACGCGCCCGAGACGCGGGACGCGCCCCAGACGCCGTCGACCCCGACCCCGCCCGCGAACACGGCCGCGCCCACACCGACTGCCGGTCCGCTGCACATGATCCCGGCACCCCGCGTGCCCGGACTCACGACCCCGACGCCCCGGGCGCAGGACGAGGATGACGAGGTCTCACGCCTCGTCCCGGGGCCGTTGCCTCCGCGGGACTACACCTCGGTCCCCTCGGCCGGCACCGACGACCGGACCGCGCCGACGCCGTCCGCCGTCGTCCCCTCACCGCGCTCGACGCGGCCGGCCGTCGACTGGCCGAGCGGAATCGTCCGCGACGGGAACGGCGACGACCTCGACGCCGAGCGCCATCGACCCGCGGACGTCCTCGTCGTGCCGCTGGACGGCACCTCGTGGCGCAGCCTCACCGCGGCGAGCGCGCTGACCCCGGTCCGGAGCGGCAAGGCGCGCCTCGTGCTCACGACGCCGCTGCTGCCGACTGCCGGCGCCTCGTTGCAGGACTGCGCCTCGGGTGAGTACCGCACCCGTTGGCGGGAGTTCGCGGCGGTGCTGCGCTCGCTGCCGAACGCTCCGATCGTCGACCTCGGCACCGGGATGAACCGCGAGGGCACACCGTGGAGCGGAGACCCGAGGACGTACGCGCAGTGCTGGTCGGAGGTCGCCCGCACGGTGAAGGCGACCGCACCGAACGTCGTCTTCCAGTGGACGCCTGCGCTCGGCTCCCAGCCGGGGATGCCCGGGGAGTCCGTTCTCGCGGCCTGGCCGGAGCACGACCTCGTCGACATCGTCGGCGTCGATGCGACGGCGGACGGGCGTCCGTGGGCCGAACAGGTCAACGGCGCGTACGGACTCAACTACTGGGCGGCGTTCGCCGACGATCGCGGTCGGCGCGTCGCCGTGGCGCGGTGGGGCGTCCACCCGGGCGCGACGCCCGACCGCGCCGTCAACGCCGCCTACATCCGCAACGTCCACGACTGGGTCGCCCGCGTCGCGGCGAAGGACGCCCTCGCCTACGAGGCCTACACCGAACCGGCGGATGTGCCCCCGGCCATGGCCGAGGCCTACCGCGCGCTGTTCTGAGATGCGACGTCCCGTCCTCGTCCGCATCGAGGAGACCGACGACGGCGAGACGGCCTCCGTCGACGACGTGCCGGTCGCCCGGGCCGAGGGCGAGTCCGCCCGCGAGGCGGCGCTGCGCACCGTGCTCACCGACCTCGTCGATCCTCGCGCAGTCGACATCCACACTCCCAGCGGCGTCGTCCTCCACGTCGAGGCGTGGCCGGGCGGCCGACTCCGGGTCCTCGGGCAGAGCCGCGCCCCGCGAGGACCGGCGGATGGCGCGGCGAACCCGGGTCGCGCGCGAGAGGCCGACGGCGAGGCGAGCTGCTCCGGCGCTCCGGGAGTCACGCACGACTCCGCCACCGGCACAGCCGCCACCGGCGCCACCGCATCGACCGTGGCCGGCGAGGGGGACGTCCCCGGTGAGAGCGCCGACGACACCCCGGTGGCGGGGACGGGGACGTCCGCCGACGTCCCTCCCGGTCCGGGGATGCCGCCGCCCCCGACCGCGACCTCCCTCCGCGCCCTCGCCCATCGACGGGACGAGACCGACGAATGGGACTGGGCCGAACGGGATGACCCCTGGCCGCAACCCGAGCGGGCACCGACCGCCACACGTGGGCGCCGGTCGGAGGTCGGGCCGCGATCCGACTCCGTGGCCGGCCCCGCGCCTCAGCCCACGGCCGTCGCCGGGGCGACCGTCGATGCCGCCGCCGAGCCCTTCCCTGCCGCCACCGACCTCGACGACACCGACCTCGACGACACCCCGGCACCGCGAGCGCGACGCTTCGCCCGGCGCCGCGGGGGGTGGATCCTGCCGGTCGCGCTGTGCACGGCCCTCGGCCTCGGCACGATCGGCGCCGCGACGCTGATCGGCCGAGGACCCGCGACGACGGTCGAGCCGGTCGTCACGGGACTGCCGTTCCCGCAGGCGCCGCCGGACGGGTGGGCCACTCACGCCACGTGGGCCAGCCCTCCCCTCGATCCGGCCACGAGGGTCGCCGTCACCGGTCGCGAGGGGGCAGGCCGCGACACGGCAGACAGCACGCCCGTCACCGACGGGACGTCCCCCACCGACGGGACGTCCCGCGCCGACGACCCGGCCGTGGCGTTCGCCACCGCCGCCCACACCGTTCAGGTCGTCGACGCCGCCTCGGGGCGTCCTCTCTGGAGCGCTGCGCTCCCCGAGGGCGACCTCACGGCCGGACCGGCGCTCACCCGACTGGAGGGGGTCGAGGCGTTCGCCGTGCAGGTCGGTGGCCGCGCGCTCGTGTGGGCCGTGGCCGACGGCCGGGTCCTCGCCGACGTCGAGATCCCGCCACGCTCAGAGCTCGTCACCGAAGGCACCGCCCCGATGGTCCGCATCACGACGACCCGGGCCGGGATCGTCACGGCCGACGGTGTGGCCGAGGTCGACATCCCCACGGGCGCGACGGCGCTCGCGGGGCGGGAGGACGGCACGGTCCTCGCTGCGTCACCGGCGGGCTGGTGGCACCTCGGCCCCGCGACCGTGCCGGGCGAGCCGACCCCGTGGGAGCCTCTCGGTGCGCCCGGTGACCACCCGAGGGCGGCGCCCGCGGTCGTCGGCATGGTCGGATCCTCGATCCTCCTCGCCCATCCCGACCCGGTCCGTCCTCGTCTCGCCGTCCACCACGACGGTGTCGCGGTTCGGGCCACCTTCCAGGACGCCTACATCCCCTCCCGGCACCCCACGTGGGCGCCATCGGCCTCGGGGTCCTGGGGGATCCTCGGACGCAGCCTCGTCGACGTGGACGCCGGACGGGTGGAGGACCTCGGGGACTGGCGCACTGCTCTGGTGGGCGTCGACCACGCCTACGGCGTGGTCGACGAAGGTCTCGAACGCGTCACACCTGGGGCGCGCCCCACCCCCGTGACCGTGCGCTCTGCGCTCGTCGAAGCCGACTCCCCGACAAGCGGATTCGTGCGAGCACCGTCACCCGAGGGCCCCCGTGTGTGGGCCCTGCCGCCTGTGCGACCGTGGGAGGAGGGACGGGAGGCCGTCACGGCTCCAGCCGGACATGCCACGATTGTTCCCGCCCAGGTGCAGGCAACTGCCCGATCGAGGAGATGAGCACGTGCCCGAGGTCCAGTCACTGAACACCGATCAGGAGGCGGACGAATACGTCGCGGAGTGGTCGCGGCTGCCATATCCGCTCGAGGCCGCCGTGATGGAGGAGGTCAACGAGCCCGACGCCGCCATCCTTCGCGCCGCCGAGATCATCCACCGTCGCCCGCCGGGCGTGACGGGGTCGACCCGGTCCGTGTGGGTCCTCGCGCGGTGCACCCCGAGCGGCGAAGGCCGCCGGCGACACCTGTCGAACTGGTGCTGGTACGCCACGCGTGCCGCAGCGGAATCGGCAGTCGCGTCCGTCCGCAAGGACGCCGGGAGCGTCAACGACGCTCTGGTCCTCCACGAGATCTCCGTCCCGAGGTCGGTGCGCTGCGACGAGGTCGCCGCCCACCTCGGCACCCACTACCGCGCTCCCGCGGCCGAGCCGCAGTCCTGAGCGGGGGGAAGTCCCCGTCGGGTGGCCGGCCCCGGGCCGGCCACCCGCTCGACATCCGTGCGGTCGAGATCCGTACGTCGACACCCGTGTCGATCAGGCCGTGTCGATCAGGCCGTGTCGTTCAGGCCGTGTCGGCCGTGCCACCCGTGCGGTACCGCGCCGGTGAGACCCCGTACTTCTTGAAGAACGCCGCGCTGAACTCGAAGGGGTCCTCGAACCCGCTGAGCCGTGCCGCAGCCGGGACGTTCTCGCCCTGGGTGAGCATCGAGGCCGCCCGCGAGAGACGCCATTCCCGCAGATAGGTCATCGGCGGTTCGCCGACGAACATCTCGAACCGCCGCGAGATCGACGTGCGGGTGGTGCCGACGCGGTCGGCGATCTCCTCCAGCGTCCACGGGTGGTCCGGCTCGGCGTGGAAGAGGTGCAGCACCGCTCCCACGAGGGGATCGAGGACGGCGCGTGCCCACCCTCGTGCCTCGCCGTCGGCGGCCCAGCGCCTGACCGCCTCGACGAACACGAGATCGATGAGCCGGGCGAGCACCCCCGAGCGGCCGCTCGCGAGGTGCCGCGACTCCTCCGTGAGGACCTGCCACACGTGACTGTCCCGCGCGGCGGTGAACACCTGCTCACGGCCCAGGCTCGCGACGAAGTCGGCGGCCGCCCGGTCGCTCGTCGACAGACGCCGGATGAACAGGTGGGTCTCCCCGCCGGGAGCGGCCCCCTCCACCCGGAACCGGCGCGAGGCGTGGAGTTCGTCGCCCGGGTAGTGCGCCGAGTGTCCGAGGACGCGGGCCGCACCTGCACGGACGAGGGCGACGTCCCCGGCCTCGAGGAGGACCGGTTCCCCCTCGTCACGGTGGCACCAGACCGCCCCGGCGGAGACGGCGAGGATCATCGCCTCGTCGCGGTCACCGAGAGCGATCGACCACGGCGCGGCCAGGACGACGTCGACCACCCGGTCGTCGGCGTCGAGGAGTGCGCTGAGTGGGTCCACGGGCGCCACGGTATCCAGGCCCGGCGCACGACGGGGGGCACCGACACGACCACCTGGCACAACCCTTACGGCCCGGACGCGTTCACACCCCCGGTGGTGTCCATGATCCGGACACCCGCTCCTCCATCTCGGCGAGGAACCGGCGGACCGCCGGCCGACCGGCCGACGACTCGCGGTACAGCAGGTGGAGGCGGCGGAAGGGGGTCTCACCGACGAGCGGGAGGTGACGGATCCCGGGCGGCAGCTCCCCGAACGCGATTCGTGGCAGGAGCGCGTTGCACAGCCCCGCCGACACGAGGGCCAGCTGCCCGGCGATCTCGTCGACGAGGTGCTCGATGCGGGGCCGTCGACCGAACGTCGACATCCGGCGCACGAGCCAACCGCGGCAGAACCCCTCGAGGTCGTCGGTCACCCACGCGTCGTCGACGAGGTCTTCCAGCGCCACCGTCTCCTGCTCGGCGAGGGGGTGGCCCGCCGGGAGGAGGACCTCGATCGGGTCGTCGGCGACGGCCGTCGAGGCGAACCCCGCCGGCAGCGCGGGACGCGCCTCGCCCCAGAGGTGGATGAGCGCGATGTCGAGGTGGCCGCCGAGGATCGCCTCCCGGCCGCGTTCGGGGAACATCTCGTGCAGGTGGACCGTGAGGTCGGGAGCATCGGCCTTCATGGTGGCGAGGGCGGGTGCCACGAAGGGACCGATGACGCTGGGGAAGGAGGAGACGCGCAGCGTGCCGCTGAGGTCGTGACGCAGGTCCTCGAGACGGGCGGTCGCGCGATCGGTGACGGCGGAGATCTCGTCGGCGGCCTCGACGAGGATCCTCGCCGCGTCGGTGAGGACGACGCCCCGACCCGCGCGCTCGAGCAACCGGGTGCCGACCTCCTTCTCGAGCTTGCTGATCTGCTGGCTCACGGCCGAGGAGGTGAGTCCCAGCTCGAGGGCCGCGTCGAGGACGGATCCGTGCACGTGGACGGCCTGGAGGCACTGCAGGCGGCGGGTGTCGAACATGAAGCAACTCTACATGGTTGGGTGCATCGAACGTTATTTGTGTTTATCAGTTGACACGGCCACAATGGACATGTCGCTGCGCCGAGCCCGCCACGCGGGCCACCACGAACCTGGCCGACAATGCCGTCCCCGACCTCGTGATGCCGCACCCTCCGCGACCTTTTTCACACCACTTCCCGAGGGGGTCCATCATGTTCGCTTTCTTCTTCATCGTTCTGGCCGTCGTCGCCGCCCTGACCGTCGTCGGCAGCCGCCCCAGCAGCGCCGACGCGATCGTGTCGCCGCTCCACCACAGCCGCCACCTGGGCTCGGTCGAGGCCAGCCGCCAGGCGTACTCGATCCTTCCGATGCGCTGAGTCCACCCGGACGAGCTCGACCCCACGGAGTCGCCGCCCGATGGGCGATGCTTGACCCCGTGACCCCCTTCGACGCGCCGCCCCATGTCATCGCACATCGGGGCGGCGCGCTCATGCCCGGCAACATCGGCCGGGAGAACACCCTGCGGGCCTTTCGCGCCGCCTGGGACGCCGGTGCGCATCACCTCGAGACCGACGTGCACGCGACGTCCGACGGGGTGCTCGTGGCCCTGCACGACGACCGCCTGGACCGGGTGAGCGACACGAGTGGCGCGGTCGCCGAGCTGCCGTGGTCGGCCGTGCAGTCCGCCCGGGTCGGTGGTGAACCCGTCCCCCTCCTCGCCGACCTCATGGACGCCCTGCCGGGCGCGACGTTCACCATCGACATCAAGGCGCCGGGCGCGATCGCGCTCCTCGCGACCGTGCTCGCCGACCCACGACGCGGACGACGCGCCTGCGTGGGGTCGTTCTCCGAGCGACGCCTGTGGTCCTTCCGCCTCCGCACCCGCGGACGGGTGGCGACGTCCGCCGGACGCGTCGGCATCGCGTGGCTGCGCTACGCGCCCGTCGGATGGCGCCTCCTGCACTCCCCGGCCGTCGCCTACCAGGTGCCGATGACGTTCGCGGCCGGACCCCTGCGGCTGCGCGTCGTCACGCGCGAGTTCGTCCGCCGGGCCCACGACGTCGGCGCCCAGGTGCATGTGTGGACGATCGACGACGAGGCGACGATGGAGGCATTGCTCGACCTGGGCGTGGACGGTCTCGTCACCGACCGCCCGGACCTCGCGCTCGCGGTCCTGCGACGCCGAGGGGTCGGCGGGTCGGCTCGGTCGTCGTCACCCGGCCCCACCTCGAGGCGGCGCCTGCGTCGGCGCTGACGTCGGCGCTCGCCGGGTGCGGCTCAGGCGTAATCGGGCACGGCGTGATCCAGCCACGCGAGCGCCCGTGGGATGAGCGGCTTCCAGGCCCCCACGCGGTGACCGGAGTCGGGGGTCGACCACTGTGTCACCGAGAGCGGGGGACGTGCCGCGGCGACGAGTTCCCGGCTCGAGGGGGCGACGTGGACGTCGTGCTCCGAGTACTGCACCAGCAGGGCGACGTCCGGAGTCTCACGGCGCGCGAGCAGCGGCAGATCGTACGGCCCTCCGACGGGGTCGACGGGCCGGTAGGACGAGGCGAACTCGGGGCGCATGTACCCGCCCATGCTGATGCCGGCGGCGTAGGTGCGGGGGTGCCGCATCGTCGCCATCGCCGCACACCAGCCGCCGGCGCTGTAGCCGAGGGTGGCCCAGGCCTCGCGTTGGGGCCGGACGCCGAACGTCGCGACCGCCCAGGCCGGGACGTCGGTCGTCAACCAGGTCTCCATCTTGACCGCCGGGCCGTCGACGCATTCGCTGTCGAGTTCGCCCGGCGACCAGTCGGGGATGAGGACGACGGTGTGCCGCAGGACGCCTGCGGCGTGGCGGCCGAGTCCGAGGTTGGCGAACGCGCTCTGCGCGGAGACGGGGTAGCCGTGGAACACCTGCAGCGCCGAACGGACGGCGCCCGAAGGAGGCACCCAGGCGTAGACCGTGCCCGTGTACCCGCTCGCGCGGCCGGCGACCCGGTAGACCCGCAGGCCGGTATGGGCGTCGATGCTCGGTTCCTTCGACGGGACCACCTCGACGTCCGCCGCACCCCAGGACCGGGACAGGGTGGTGGGGGGCGGCGGCAGCTCGGCGCCGTGCTGGGTGAGGTCGCCGGCGGGCGGCCCGGTGACGACCGACGCGAGGTCGCGCCAGGAGACGAACCACAACCCGGCGCGGTTGACCGTGACCCCCACGGCGAGCGCGAGGAGCACCGTGACGAGCAGCTGCGCGAGGATGCGTTCGGCGATCGCGACGCCCCCCGGGCGGGCGAGTCTCGGCCACGAACGGGTGACGGCCGCGATGCCACCGATCGCGAGGGCCCACGCGATCAGCGCCGTGCCGATCCCGGTGATCCCGAACACCCCGCCCATCGCCTCAGCCTAGGTGAGGGCGCTCACCGCTTCCGCCGCCGACACGGGCGTCGCTGGCCGGGCGCGGACGACGGTTCTCGTTGAACCGGGCCGAGGCACGGGTCCCGAGGGTCGTCAGCCTCTCGAGGAGGTCCGAGGACGACCGGGCACGCGCGTCGTGCCCGAGGACCGTCTCGCCACCCCCTCGGCGAGGAGAGGCGGGCAGGACCCTCGCCATCACCGAGAGCAACGCCCCCGTCGTCGCGGGGGCGAGACCGTGGACGCGGACGCCGATCTTGGTGAGCGGGGAGAGCAGCAGCAGGCTCCGCCCCGCGAGGACGCCGTCGACCATCCTCGCGGCGGCGCGTTCGGCGTCCATGGAGAGCAGCGGGATCGCGGCGCCCGGGGCGAACCACGCGTACTCGGCCTCGGCGTTCCCGACGAACTCGGCCTGGACGTGAGAGCCGGTGCGCATGAGCCCGGGGACGATGGTCGTCGCGGTGACGCCGGTACCGGCGAGCTCGGCGGCGAGACCGCGGGTGTAGCCGACCGCCCCGAACTTCGCCGTCGAGTAGGGCACGAGGTGCGGGACGCTGATCATGCCGCCGATCGAGGTGACGACGCCGAGTCGACCCCGGCGGCGGGCCCGCATGCCGGGCAGGACGGCCTGCGTGAGGTTGACGGGCCCCCACAGCATCGTGTCGATGGCCTGCTCGTAGTGGGCGCGCTCGAAACACTCCTCGGGACCGACCTGGATGACCCCCGCGACGTGGATCGCGACCTCGATCGGGCCGTGTTCGGCCTCGACCTGGGCGACGACCTCCCGCAGACGGGCGTCGTCACGGACGTCGGCGACCGTCGTGTGCAGCTCGTATCCCCACCCCCGCATCGTCTCCGCGGCGCCGGCGAGGGCGTCGGGATCGCGGGAGAGTCCCACGACGCGATGCCCCCGGCGTGCGAGCTCGCGGGCGATGACGAGTCCGAGACCTCGCGAAGCCCCGGCGACGAGGGCGACGGGCGCGAGGGAGGCGTCGTCGGTGGGACGGGAGGCCGCCGTGCCGGCCGTGGTGTGCTCCATGGGGTTCCCTTACCCCAGCCGGTCCGGTCGAACCGGAGGCACCCGGATGAACCTGCGAGGACGTGGGTATGGGCGGAACGGCACCCCGCACAGGGGTCCTCCCTGAGGCGACGCCTCATCCGGCCACCGGCTCGAGGTGGTCGCGTCGGGGGCATCAGCACGGCACGACGGTCCCCTCGGGGTCGGCGCCACCACGGCGTCCGGAGTGATCGGGGACGCGACCGACGGACCGCGTGCGCGAGAAGGAGACATCATGAAGGCACTCACCTGGCAGGGCACCGAGAAGGTCACGATCGAGGAGGTCCCCGACCCCCGCATCGAGGAGCCCACCGATGCGATCATCCGCGTCACCTCGACCGCGATCTGCGGCTCGGACCTGCACCTCTACAAGGTTCTCGGCCCCTACCTCCGGCCCGGCGACATCCTCGGTCACGAGCCCATGGGCATCGTCGAGGAGGTCGGCTCGGAGGCCGCGGGTCGGCTGAAGGTGGGCGACCGCGTCGTCGTCCCGTTCAACATCTCCTGTGGCCACTGCTGGATGTGCACCCACGACCTGCAAAGTCAGTGCGAGACGACCGCGGACCACTCCCAGGACAAGGGGGCCGCCCTGTTCGGGTACACGAGCATGTACGGCGCGGTGCCCGGCGGACAGGCCGAATACCTGCGGGTGCCGCAGGCGCAGTACGGCCCGATCGTCGTTCCGGAGGACGGGCCGGACGAGCGCTACCTGTACCTGTCGGACATCCTCCCGACCGCCTGGCAGGCCGTGCGGTACGCCGGGGTCGAGAAGGGCAGCACGGTCGCGGTCGTCGGCCTCGGGCCGGTGGGCCAGCTCGCCGCCCGCGCGGCGCTCCACCTCGGCGCCGAACGGGTCATCGGCATCGACCTCGTCGCCGACCGACTCGCGACGGCGGCGCGTCACGGCGTCGAGACGATCGACGCGCGCGACGTCGACGGCGAGGTCACCGACGTCGTCCGCGAGATGACCGGGGGACGCGGCGCCGACGCGTCCATCGAGGCCGTCGGCATGGAAGCCCACGGAAACCCCATCGCCGAGCAGGTCATCGGTCTCGCCGGCAAACTACCCGGACCGCTCGCCCGCAAGGCCGTCGACAAGGCCGGCATCGACCGCCTCGACGCCCTCCTCACCGCGATCGGCTCGGCCCGCCGCGGCGGCACGGTGTCGATCTCGGGCGTGTACGGCGGCGCGGCCGACCCCTTGCCGATGATGGACATGTTCGACCGTCAGCTCACGCTCCGTATGGGTCAGGCCAACGTCAAGCGGTGGACCGACGACCTGCTCCGCATCATCACCGAGGAGGGTGACGTCTTCGGCCTCGAGGACCTCGCGACCGACCGCCCCGCACTGTCGGAGGCCCCCGCGTACTACGAGAAGTTCCAGAAGAAGCAGGACGGCTGCCTCAAGGTCGTGCTCAAGCCCTGACGCGGCGACGGTCACCGCGGTCGTCACCGGACGGCGCACCGTCTCGAGGGCGGGACCGGGATTCCACATCGTGGACCGGGCCCGCCCTCGGGCGTCGGTCGGGGGCTACGGTGATCCCTCATCCATCCAGACCGGCCGAGGGACAGGCCCGACGACGCCGGGGCAACCTCCCGTCTCCGCGAGCGGAGCGGGTTCGGTGCCAACTCCTGCGGAGGGCGTACGCGCCCGCCGGAAGATGGGTCGGGGCGTCACCTGCCGTCCCGCTGTTCTCCGCCGCCGGGTCGCACCGATCGTGTTGCCGAACCGCAGCGAAGGAGCAGACATGAGCGACATCTCCCGCCTCACCCGTGGCCTGCGTGCCGGCATCGGCACCGACTCCGCCCATGGCGCGGTGGTGCCGCCGATGTATCTGAGCAGCACCTTCGCGTTCTCCACCCTCGGGGAGACCCCCGCCTACGACTACACGCGCTCCGGCAACCCGACCCGTGACGTCCTCGGCGAGGCGATCACGACCCTCGAGGGTGGGGCGGGCACGACGATCACCGCGAGCGGCATGGCCGCGATCACGAACGTCCTCTACGCCCTGCTCGATCGGGGCGGCGCGGTCGTCGTCCCGCATGACTGTTACGGCGGTACGTGGCGTCTGTTCGACTCCCTCCACCAGCGCGGTGACCTGCGGATGATCACCGTCGACCTCACCGACTCCGCGGCCTACGAGGCCGCGCTCGCACAGTCCCCGGCGCTCGTCTGGGTCGAGACACCGAGCAACCCCCTCCTGCGCCTCACCGACCTCGAGGCCGTGACGAGCGCGGCCCACGCGGCGGGTGCGAAGGTCGTCGCCGACAACACGTTCTGCTCCCCGCTCGTGCAGCGGCCGCTGTCGTTCGGCGTCGACGCGGTCGTGCACTCGACGACGAAGTACGTCAACGGGCACAGCGACGTCGTCGGCGGCGCGGTCGTCTCCGCCACCGAGGACCTCGCCGAGAACGTCGCCTGGTGGGCCAACGTGCTCGGCCTCCCCGCGAGCCCCTATGACTCGGCGCAGACCCTGCGCGGGCTGCGCACCCTCGCGGTCCGGATGGAGGCGCATCAGCGCAACGCCGCCGCCGTCGCCGAGCTCTTCGAGAGCCACCCCGCGGTCGCCCGCACCTACTACCCCGGGCTGCTGAGCCACCCCGGACACGACATCGCCGCCCGCCAGCAGCACGGGTTCGGGGGCATGGTGAGCGCCGACCTCGTCGGGGGCCTGGACGCCGTCGCGGCGTTCGTCGGCGGGCTCGACGTGTTCACGCTCGCCGAGTCCCTCGGTGGCGTCGAGTCGCTCGTCGCCCACCCCGCGACGATGACCCACGCCTCGATGACGCCCGAGGCCCGCGAGGTCGCCGGGATCGGCGACGGCCTGCTGCGCTTCTCCGTCGGCATCGACGCCGTCGAGGACGTGCTCCTCGACCTCACCGCCGCCCTCGACCGCGCGGCGCGGGTCGGCTGAGCCACCGCGCCCGAACGCGCCGACGGCCGCCACCCCGATGAGGGATGGCGGCCGTCGGTCGTGTTCGCGCAGGTCAGCCGATGAGCGGCGTGCCGGTGCGGGCGTTCTCGAAGCGCTGCTGGGCGTCGGCCCAGTTGACGACGTTCCACCAGGCCTTGACGTAGTCCGGCTTCACGTTCTGGTAGTCGAGGTAGAAGGCGTGCTCCCACATGTCGAGCATGACGACGGGGATGAGGCCGGCGGTGACGCCGTTGCTCTGGTCCTCCATCTGCTGCAGGACGAGACGGCCGCCGATCTGGTCGTAGCCGAGCACGGCCCAGCCGGAGCCCTGGATCGTCGTGGCGGCGGCGGTGAAGTGCGCCTGGAACGCCTCGAAGGAGCCGAAGAACTCGTCGATCGCGGAGGCGAGCTCGCCGGTCGGCTTGTCGCCGCCGTCGGGGCTCATGTTCTTCCAGAAGATCGAGTGGTTCGTGTGCCCACCGAGGTTGAACTGCAGGTTGCGGCTGAGCAGCAGCGCCTTGTCGGCGATGGTGCCGTCCTCGCGGGCCTCGGCCATCTTCTCCAGCGCCGTGTTCGCGCCCTTGACGTACGTCGCGTGGTGCTTGTCGTGGTGCAGCTCCATGATGCGGCCGCTGATGTGCGGCTCGAGCGCGGTGTAGTCGTAGGGAAGGTCGGGCAGGGTGTAGACGTCCATGAGTTTCCTCTCGTCGACGAACTCGGGCGGGCGTCGTGGCCGGCGCGACGAGGGGCCCCACGGGGCCTCGGGTCGACTCCGTCGCGACGCCGTCCCCTCGACCTTAGCCAACGATCCCGTTTCGTATTCACGGGGGTATCCGCACTGCGAGACGGCGCGCGCCGGGACCGACGGCGAGCGCGCTGAGGGCCGTCCGATGCGGCCTCCCCGACACGGGCCGCCCTCACCCCTCGGCGCCGGCGGTCACGGCACCCGTGCGGCAGTGGTCCGCCCGCTCGCCGGGACCCGTCGGCCGCTCGCCGCTCACCGTCCCCGGCTCACCGTGCTCGGGCCGCCTCGGAGGTCGACAGGGGAGTCCGATCCGGCCGATGCTTCAGGCATGGCCGCCACGACCAACGTCCTCCAGACCCGCGACGGTGACACGACGACGATCACCCTCGCCCGCCCCGACAAGCGCAACGCCCTCTCGATCGCGATGATGACCGACCTGCGAGACGCGATCCGCGAGGCGGGGCGCAGCGACACCCTCGCGGTCGTCCTCGCGGCGCAGGGACCGGTGTTCTCCGCCGGCCACGACTTCCGCGACATGGCGGGCGCCGACCTCGCCGCCACCCGCGCCCTCTTCACGCTGTGCACGGAGATGATGGACGCCGTCCAGCAGATCCCCCAGCCCGTGATCGCGCGGGTCCACGCTCTGGCCACCGCGGCCGGGTGCCAGCTCGTCGCCGCATGCGACCTCGCGATCGCCGCGGAGTCCGCCGGGTTCGCCCTCCCCGGGGGCAAGGGCGGGCTGTTCTGCACGACGCCCCTGGTCGCCGTGTCCCGCAACGTCTCGCGAAAGCGGGCCTTCGAACTCGCCCTCACCGGCGACCCGATCGACGCCGCCACCGCCGCGGACTGGGGACTCGTCAACCGCGCCGTGCCGGATGGGGAACTCGACGCGGCGGTCGCCGACCTCGTCGCCCGTGTGACCCGCGGCAGCGCGGAGGGCCGGGGCATGGGCAAGAAGGCGTTCTACGCACAGGTGGGCCTCGACCAGCGCGCCGCCTACGACCTGGCGATCGAGTCGATGGCCGCGGGAGCCGTCGGCGCCGACGCTCAGGAGGGCTTCGCGGCGTTCTTCGAGAAGCGCCCCCCGGTCTTCAACGGGCGCCCCTGACCCCACGTCGGGGGGCGGGGCTCACGCCTTCGTCGACTTCTTGGACGGCGGGGCGAGCTGCGTGCCCGCGGCGATGGCGCCGAGAGCGAGACCGAGCGAGGTACGCGGCGAGCGGGCCCCTCGGGCCTCGAACCGGGCGGCGGCGGCGTCGAGCGCCTTCTCCTCGATGGAGGAGACCGCCGAGAGCCCGACGAGCGCGATCAGCCAGATCGCCGTGCGCTGCACGGGGTCTTCGAGTCGGCGGCTGAGCGCGGCGAGCTTCTCGTCGCGATCGGGGTGTGGGGTGGGCTCGGAGTCACTGGCCAGGACCACGCCGACGGAGGACGTGGCGAGCAGCGCCCCGCGGGCGGCGAGACGCTTCCACCGCCCGTCGACGTACTCGGGCAGGGCCGTCCAGGCCGCGACGGTGCCTCCCGCAAGGGCGGCCATGGTCACAGAGGTGCGGAGCGATTCGTCGGTCACGTGCCCACCGTAGTGCGATTGCCGGTGAAGGTGCACGGGTCACCTCGATCCGTCCGAGTCCGGCCTCCTCGCCTCCGGTGATCGATTGTCAGCGGGCTCGCGTACTGTCGAGCGCGCAGGAGGGAGGAGGGACCGATGCACGAATCACCCGTGGGAGACGCGGTCGAGCGCCTGGGGGCCCGCATCCGGGCGGAGCGCCGCGACCAGGGCCTCTCGGTCACCGAGTTGTCCGAGCTCAGCGGCGTGGGGCGGGGCACCGTCACCGACCTCGAGCGCACGATGCGCACCCCGAGCCTCGACACGCTCGCCAAGATCGCCTCGGGCCTCGGCGTGCCGATGCCCGATCTGTTCCAGGAGCGGGGGTCGGGTGACCCCCAGCTCCTCCCGCCCTCGGCGGGGCTGGAGTCCCGACTCATCGGCTCGTGGGAGGAGGAGGACACCCGGGTCGAGGTCTATCGCTTGCGCATCACCTCGGGGGTGCGGAGTCGGGCCTGCCGCAAGGGCGTTCGCGGGTACCTCACGGTCGTGGCCGGGTCGCTGAAGGCCGGTGCCGCGGGCACGCCCCGCACCCTCACGACCGGCGGACAGCTCGCCTACGCCGCCGACCAGCCCCACGTGTTCCTCCCCGTCGGCGGTGCCGCCCAGGCGGTGCTCGTCATGCGAGAGCCCCTCGAGCCGAGGTCCGGCGACGGCGACGGCGATCGTGGCGGCGACGACGAGAGGCACTGAGCACGCAGGCGGCGCCGATGCGCGGCGCCCCGCACAGTCGAGTGGGAACACGTGGGCGCCGGCCGTGCGCGCGCAGGCAGGCCGGGGGCGGGCACGCTCCCCGAGGACGGCCACGACGGCGCCCACGTCACGCCCACGATGTCGAGGCCGACCCCGACCCGACCCACGCCGACCCCACGCCGGTCCGGTCACCCGCACCGATCGCTCCGACAGCTCACCCCGGCAGCAGGTGGGCGTCGCGAGGGACGACGCCGCGAACGCGGTAGCCGTCGGCGAGCTGCTCCACCTCGAGGTATCCCCCGAGGGCCTCGAGGCGTTCACGGACCGCCCGCAGGCCTCGCCCCTCGACGTAGTCGGCCTCGGTGAACAGCGACTCCCCCAGTGCGGGCGCGTCCCGGTGGGCGGGCACCTCGTCCTCGACGACGACCTCCGCCTCCGGCCCCTCCCAGTCGAACTCGACGTGCGCGACGGCGCCGGGTCCGGCGTGCTGCACGGTGTTCGTCAGCCCCTCCTGCACGGTGCGGTAGAGCGCGAGCTGACCCGCGACGGAGAGGTCGCGACGTTCCCCGCCCATCTCGAGCGTCACCGCGAGCCCGGCGCCGCGGGCGGCGTCGATGAGTCGCGGCAGGTCCGCGAGCTGCGGCTGGGGGGAGAGGGCGTGTTCCGGGGCGAGGACCGAGGTGCTCGCCTCCCGCGCGAGGGCGTCGTGCGGGTCGGGCGCGTCGAGGAGGGCGAGCAGGGTCTGCACCCGGCCGAGGGCCTCCTCACCCGAGGTCGTGATGTCGGCGAGGGCGTCGGCGGCGAGACCGGGGGCGCGGCGCGCGGCCCTGCGCCCCTCGCGGGCCTGGTCGAGGATGTCCTCGAGATGGGCGGCGACCGCTCGGTGCACCTCCCCGGCCATCCGCGCCTGCTGCTGCGTGACCGCGAGGTCGAGGTCGCGTGAGTGACCTTCCTGCGACGCCCGCGACCACGAGGAGTCGAGGTCGCCGCGCTCGATGACGAGCATGCGCCAACGGCCGCACGCGTAGGCGAGGAGCGCGAGGGTGGCGCCGACGAACCCGACGGCCGCACGCCATGCTTCGGGGATCGTGGGGAAGACCAACCACGGCAGCCCGTTCCACAGCGCGGCGCTGAGTTCGATCGCGCCCGCGACACCGACGAGCGCGGCCAGCGGACGGTAGGAGCGGGCGTGGGCGGCGACGGAGTAGATCGCGACCCCGAACAGGGCCGAACTCGGCAGGAGGACGGGCGGAAGCGGGCCGGGCAGGCTCGTCGCCGTCGGCGGCAGCGCCGGCGAGGCGAGGAGCACGAGGGCCCCGAGGCCCGTGGCGGCGTACGTCACCCACGGCAGCGCGGAGCGGAGGAGCAGCGACAGGTGCATCACCACGAGCGCGACGAGGCACGCCGTGCGCCACGGCGATCCCCCGGCCTGCCACACGGGCGCGGCGCTGAGGGCGAGCAGGGGCAGGCTCGCCACGAGCACGAGGACATCCGATCTCCTCGGGGTCGCCCCCGGCCACGTGCGTACCCGTCTCACTCGACCAGGCTACGGTCGGCGCCCACCGGCGCCCCGAGCATCGCGATCTGGATGGATACAAGGCGCGACGGTCGAACGACCGTGTCCACCACCGGGACTGCGGACTCGCAACGGCCCCGTGTCAGTCCGTCTCGAACGGCGAGGCGTCCCCCGCACCGTGGCGCAGGACCTCGGCGGTGCCGGTCGACAGGTCGACCACCGTCGTGGGATCGACGCCACACTCGCCGGTGTCGAGGACGATGTCGACGAGGTGGTCGAGCTCGTCCTTGACCACCCAGCCCTCGGTCATCGGATCCTCCGCGCCGGGCATGATCAAGGTCGTCGTGAGCAGCGGCTCCCCGAGTTCGGCGAGCAGCGCCTGGGCGAGGGCGTCGTCGGTGATCCGGACACCGACGGTGTGCTTCTTGGGATGGGAGAGCCGCCGCGGCACCTCGGGAGTCGCCCGGAGGATGAACGTGTACGGCCCGGGGGTGGCCGCCTTGACGGCACGGAACACGGCGTTGGACACGTCGACGACGGAGCCGAGCTGCGCGAAATCCCGGCAGAGGAGGGTGAAGTGGTGATCGTCGCGCAGGTGGCGGATTCGCCGCATGCGGTCGCGCCCCTCGACGTTCTCCATCGCGCAGCCGAGGGCGTACCCCGAACTCGTCGGGTAGGCGATGAGCGCGCCCTCGCGCAGCCGTTCGACCGTGCGGGTGATGATCCGCCGCTGCGGGTCCACCGGGTGGACGTCCTCGTACCGAGCCATGTCGACCTCCTCGACCGAGCGGGGACCGCGTCGGGCCGGACCGATGACCCGGGTCGACGCCCCCACGTCTCGATGCCCTCACGTTCGCGGGGCGACCCACTGTACGACCATGGCCGCCGTCGGGTCGGAGCGTGGTTCCCCTCAGTACGTGAAGTCCTGGACCCGCCGGTCCAGCTCGTCGGCGAGCGCGGACAGCCGATGAAGACCCTCGGACTGCTCCTCGGAGAGCTGGGCCGAATCGGCCGCCGCCTTGGAGACCTGGGTGAGCTCCTCGGCGATGCGCCCGGCGCCACCGGCGGCATCCTGGACACTGCGGCCCATCTCGTTGGTCGTGGCCGTCTGCTGCTCCACGGCCGAGGCGATCGTGGCCTGCGTGTCGTTGATCTGCGCGATGATCGCTCCGATCTCGCTGATCGCCGCGACCGCCGCCTCGGTGTCGACCTGGATCGCCTCCACCCGGCGGCCGATGTCCTCGGTCGCCTTCGAGGTCTCCTGCGCGAGGTCCTTCACCTCGTTCGCGACGACGGCGAAACCCTTGCCCGCCTCTCCCGCACGAGCGGCCTCGATGGTCGCGTTCAACGCCAACAGGTTGGTCTGCTCCGCGATGCTCGTGATGGCCTTGATGACCTCACCGATCTCCGCACTCGACGACCCAACTTGGCCACCGTCGCGTTCGTCTGGTCGGCGACCGCCACCGCGGACGCCGCGACACCGGCCGCGTCGTTGGCGCTCTTGGAGATCTCCCTGATCGAGGCGGTCATCTCCTCGGTCCCCGCCGCCACCGTCTGGACGTTGGTGGAGACCGTGTCGGAGGAGCCCCGCACGGTGTCGAGCACGATGCTGGCCTGCCGGGCGTTGGCCCGGGAGCCGTCGACGGACGTGGTGAGCTCATGGGCCGATTCGCGCAGACGACCGGAGGTGCGGCCGACGCCGTCGAAGGCGGCGACGATGGCGTCCTGGGCGCGGGTGAGGGAGCCGGCCATGTGCCCGACCTCGTCGCGGCTGTGGACGTCGGCCCGCGCCGTCAGATCGCCCTCGGCCATCCGATCGAGCACCTCCTCCACCTTGCGGATGGGGCGGATGACGAGGTTCGCCGCGTAGAGACCGAGCGCGATGCTCAGCGCCGCCCCGAGGACGAGGGTGACGATGACGGTGATGATCGCCGTGCTGATCTGCGAGGCCGCGGCGTCGGCCCGGGCGTAGAAGGCGTCGCCGACCTCTTTGCTCGTCGCCGCCTGCGACGCGCTGTACTGCTTGACGAGAGGAACCGCGGCCGCGGTCTCCTTCTGGAACGCGGCCGAGTTCATCGCCAGACCAGCGTCGGTCACCTTCTTGCGCTGCTCCGTCCACGTCGCATAGTCCTGCTGGTAGGTGGCCCAGCTGGGCGCGATGGACGTGATGCCGGCGTCCTCGAGCTTCGCGGTGGCGTCCTCAATGATCTGGTCGGTCTTGTCCATCTCCGACATCCACTGCTGCCGGTCGGTCTTCGTCGGGGACGTGCCGACCATGGGCAGGAGGATGCGGGTGCGCATCTGGGCGAGGACGAGCGTGTCGAGGGTCTCCTTGTACGTCCGGTTCATCCCGACGATGTCGTGGAGGTTCGCCCGCGCGGAGTTGAGCGACGAGACACCCACCCCGGCGATCACCAGGGTGAGGAGCAACAGCACACCCAGCGCCGAGGCGATCTTGGTCTTGATCGACCGGTCGGCGAACCACCCGGTCCGCCGAACGGGCGCCGCCTTGGTCATGCCGCTCATCTCGGTTCCCTCGTCTCGGATCAGGCGCCGCCCCTCCTGGGCGCGCCCGACCTCCCATCGGTCGCGGCGACGCCGGGCTGAGGTGACGAGTCGCGGTGAGGCCGACCGCACTCCGGTGCCGCCGAGCACCGGCGAAGGCCGGCTGGTCGTGCGCGAAACGCCTGGTCAAGGGCCGAATCGCAGACTCCTCTGGGGTCTCGTCACCGTCCCGGGGCATCGATCCACGACCCCACCGCGGACCATCCGTCGACGCGATCGGGGGGCGCGGCGCGAGATCGCCCCCGCCTCCGGCCCACCGTCGGGCCTGCCCTCGCGCTGACACGCCCCCGCCGCGGCCGGTGTGTTCAGTGGTCGGGCCGCCCCGGGGCGGTGGCGCCGAGCGCGACGACGAGGGCGAGGGTGACGCGGGGGTCGTCGAGGGCATCCCCGAAGCACTCGCGCGCGAGACCCATCCGGTAGCGGACGGTCTGGGGGTGGACGTGCAGGTCGGCCGCCACCTCGGCGCGCCGCCCGTGGTGGAGCATCCAGGACCGCAGGGTCTCCTCGACGGCATCGCGGGTGGTCGGTCGCAGCCGGTCCAGCGGCGCGAGGACCCGCGCCCGCAGGTCGCTGCGGGCCTCGGGGTCGGCGGTGAGGACGAGGTCGACGAGGCGTTGATCGGTGTCGACCGTGTCGGAGGGGCGCCGCCGCAGGTCCACGCCCCGGATGGCCCGAGCGATCGACGCGTGCGCCTCCTGCCACGGCCGAGCCGGCCCGATCGAGGCGCCCAGGCCCGTGAGCGTCCGCCTCGTGCGGACCCGGTCCCGGTCGTCGGGCAGGAGAAGGACGGCGGTGTCCTCGCCGAGTCCGATGGTCTCCCCACTCGCTGTGAGTGTGCGTTCG
Organism: Mobilicoccus sp.; assembly: GCF_032060985.1. NCBI lineage: Bacteria > Bacillati > Actinomycetota > Actinomycetes > Micrococcales > Dermatophilaceae > Mobilicoccus > Mobilicoccus sp. The sequence goes on along the minus strand of NZ_DAMBGD010000020.1, from coordinate 79,664 downwards.
TCGAAGAGGTGCCGCACGCGCGTCGCCGCCTCCGAGGGGAGCACGACGGCCGTCAGCGTCGTCGGCGGCCTCCACGCGGCACGGGAGGCGGCGGCGTCGAGGTCGCGGGGGTCCGCGCCTGCCGCGAGCGCCTCGGCGAGCCGGTCCAGATAGCGCTCACGGGCACGGCCGGACTTGGCGATCTCGTCGGAGTGGCCGCTCACGCTCGTGGCGGACAACGCATCGATGTAGGCGAAGACCAGTTCGGCGAAGGCCCCGACCGCGGGGGCCGACAGGCCTTCGTCCGCGGCGGCCCGCGACAGGCGACGCCAGGCCACGCGCGCACCGATGTGGTAGGCCGCGAGCAGCGCCTCGAGACTCCGTCCGCTGCGCGCCTCACCGCGTCCGAGGTCGTAGGCGCCGGAGGTGCTCGGGGCGATCGGCACGGCGGCGTCGTCCCGCTGGGAGGCGAGGGTGAGGAACGCGCCCAGCGCGAGCGAGACCGCCTCACGGAGCAGTCCACCGTCCTGTTCGCCGAGGTGGGCGTAGGCGGGCACCTCCGAGATGATCGCGTCGACGGCCTCGTCGGCGAGGGTGCCCAGCTCCCGACGGAGCCGGTCGGCGAGGGCCGGTGAGATGTCGAGCCGGGCGGGAAGATCGGGCAAGGACGTCATTTCGTCTCCAGGGAACGAATATACGACAGTGATTCACGTAATTCGGTCAAGATTTTACCGCCTCGAACCAAGATGCTGGATTCATGGCCGTTCCCCTGCCTTCGCTCATCTCCCCAGGACCGCGTGCAGGGGGCGGTCTGCCCGCGCAGATGCGGGGCGGACTGCTCCGCGCCGCCCGCGCCGCCACCACCCCCCTGCTGCCGAGCGACTACCTCGGTATGATCGCGCCGCTCACGTTCGGCGCCGACCTGCAGGGCCGCATCGTCGCCCGCCACCCCGAGACGCCCGACGCGACGACGCTCGTCATCCGCGTCGGCCGAAAGTGGCGCGGCCACGTCCCCGGTCAGTACGTGCGCGTCGGGGTCGACGTCGACGGCGTCCGATACTGGCGCGCGTATTCCCTCACGCACGGCCCGGACGCCCGACGCGGCACCATCTCGATCACCGTCAAACGCCTCCCCGGAGGCCGGGTGAGCGAGCACCTCGTGGACCGCGCCGGTCCGGGCGACCTGCTCGTCCTCGATCAGGCGACCGGAGACTTCACCCTCCCGACGGTCCCGCCGGGCCGGATCCTCTTCCTCACCGCCGGCAGCGGGATCACCCCCGTCATCGCGATGCTGCGACACCACGTGTGGCACATCCAGGACGTGGTCGTCGTCCACAGCGCACCCCGTCCCGAGGATGTCGTCTTCGGTCCCGACCTCCGGGCCCTCGCCGCGGAGAACGGGATCCATCTGATCGAGCGACACACCGACACCGACGGGATGCTCGACGTCGCCGAACTCGACGACCTCGTGCCGGACTGGCGATTCCGTGAGACATGGGCCTGCGGCCCCACCGCCCTGCTCGACGCGGCGGCCGCCCATTGGGAGGGCGCCGGGCTCGCCGACCGGTTCCACGTGGAACGGTTCCGCCCGGCCGTGGTCGTCGTCGACGACGCGGGTGGCGAGGTGACGTTCACCCGCGCGGGGACGACCGTCGAGGCCCCCGGCGACGTGCCGATCCTCGACTCGGGCGAGGAGGCGGGGGTCCTGCTCCCGTCCGGGTGCCGCATGGGCATCTGCTTCGGCTGCGCGCTGCCGCTGCGCGAGGGCACCGTGCGCGACCTCCGCACCGGCGAACTCACCGAAGGCGGCGACGGCGTCCGCATCCAGACCTGCATCTCCGCCGCGGCGGGCCCCTGCGAGATCGACGGCTGAGGCCGCTCTCACCCACCGCCCGCCGCGCCCACACCGACCAACCGGGCCACCGCCCGCCTCACCAGGAGAACGACCGTGACCACGACTCTCACCCGCCCCACCACCGCACCCGGGCCCGGCGACGCCGCCGCGCCCCGCACGCCCACACCACCCACCGCGCCCACCCAGTCGTCGCGGATCGCCGGGGCCACGACCACGCGCCACTGGGTCCCCAAGCACGACGGTGACATCGACCCCGCGGGTCACCTCTCACCGGAGCAGATCGACGAGTTGGGCCGCGAGCTCGACGCGCTGCGCGAGGAGATCCTCGCCTCGCGCGGTGCCGACGACGCGGCCTACATCCGCCGGATCATCCGCATCCAGCGCACCCTCGAGGCGTCCTCCAGAGTCGTCCTGCTGTTCTCGCTGCACCCCGGTGCGTGGATCGTCGGCACGGCGGGCCTGTCCGTCGCGAAGATCCTCGAGAACATGGAGATCGGGCACAACGTCATGCACGGCCAGTGGGACTGGATGCGTGACCCGCACATCCACTCCTCCTCGTGGGAGTGGGACAACGCCGCCCCGGCCGCGATGTGGAAGCACAGCCACAACGAGCTTCACCACACCTACACGAACGTCATCGGTCAGGACGAGGACCTGGGCTACGGCATCCTCCGCGTCGACGCCGACCAACCGTGGTCGCCCATCTATCTCGGGCAGCCCCTGTGGAACCTGCTCAACGCGCTCGTGTTCCAGTACTCGATCGCCTTCTACGACCTCAACCTCGTCGCGTACCTCTCGGACCCCGAGGCGCGCACCCCGGAGGCCCGCGAGCGGTTCCGTCGCGACGCCCCGCAGGTGGCCCGCAAGATCGGCCGCCACGTCCTGCGCGACTACGTTCTTCACCCGCTGCTGTCGGGACCCTCATGGCTCACGACGATCACGGCGAACCTCACCGCCAACCTCGCCCGCAACCTGTGGACGAACACCGTCATCATCTGCGGGCACTTCCCCGAAGGCGTCGCGACGTTCGCGACCGAGTCGATCGAGGGCGAGTCGCGCGGCGAGTGGTACCTGCGGCAGATCCTCGGCTCGGCCAACCTCACGGGTTCCCCGTTCTTCCACGTCATGACGGGCAACCTGTCGCACCAGATCGAACACCACATGTACCCCGACCTGCCGAGCAACCGGTACGCCGAGATCGCCGCCCGCGTGCAGGTGATCTTCGAGCGGTACGACCTGCCCTACGTCACCGGGCCCCTGCACCGCCAGTACGCGTCGGTGTGGCGCAAGGTCTTCCGGTACGCCCTGCCCGACGGTGCGTGGGAGGACCTCCGCACCGCACCCGTCTCGACCCTCGGGTCCGGCGCCCGCTGGGTCGGTCGCGCCGTCGCCCGCGCCGTCGCCGGGTGAACACCCGCAGGTCCATCACCGTGGGTGAGTGACCACCGAAGCCACGGTCACCGACCGAGCGATCGCCGCCGGTCCGGGTGAGGCCCCCTCGTTCGTGAGGGGGCCTCACTCCGTGTGTGCTGGTCGGGCGACGCCATGGCGTCCGATGACGCGCCTCACGTCGCGCGGTCTCGCTGCTCCGCCGGCCTCGTTCCGCCACTCACGCCGTCCTGACCGACCCCCGATCACGACCCGTCGTCGTCCCGCATGTGGCAATACCAGCGGAGTCGAGGCCCGCCCGCCGACCGGCACCTCTCCATCACCGCAGGTGGGAGCTTCGAGGAGGGTGAGCCCACCTCGTCGACTTCGCGGATATCGCCACGTGGCCCACGAGGCATCTCATCGGCCGGGTGCGGACGGCGCCTACGGCGCCCGGACGAGCCCGTCGTCCCCGACGACGACGGGGGCACCGACAGGCTGATCGGCGTCGAGGAGACGCCAGGTCGCGGTGTCGTCGGAGGCGGCCGCGAGGAACCGGGTGTCGCCCTCGTCGAGACGGCCGACGACGAGGCCACGCCGGGAGCCGTCCCGTCCGTGGACGACGGTGAAGGTCTCGATGCGGGCGGGACCCCGTGGGGTGTCGATCGTCGGCGGCGCCGGCCAGGAGGCGACCTCGGCGGCGAGGGCCTCATCGCGGCCGGGACGCCAGGGCGCGGGATCGGTCGACCAGACGCCCATGGACTGACTCGAGAGGATGCCCCCGTTCGCCGTGACGAGCCCGCGCGCGCCGGGGCGGTCTCGCAGCCGACCGACCATCTCGGCCAGGGAGTGCAGCGCGTAGTCGTTGCCCGGGCCGCCGAAGAACGGCAGTCCGCCGGTGACGGTGAAACCGCGTGGATCATCGGGCGCCATCCCGAGCGCCTCACGCACGACCGACACCGCGATCGGGAAGCAGGAGTACACGTCGAGCAGGTCGAGATCGGCGGCGGCGATGCCCGCCTCGTGCAGGACGGTGCGGACGGCGAGACCGACGGCGGGGGACGTCGACAGATCGGCACGCTCCATGAGAGGCCGCTCCGTGACCGAGGCATGCCCGTGACAGTGGACGAACCGCGCCGAGTCCAGGCCAAGGTCGCGCGCCCGGCCGAGCGACATGAGGAGCACCGCCGCCCCCTGGTTGACCTGGTCGCGGGCGACGAGGAAGCGGGGGTAGGGGTCGGCGACCAGGCGGTTGCGCGAGGTGACCGTGACGAGCTCGTCGGGGGTCCGCCGTGTCGGGGCGGCCGAATGCGGATTCCCCGCCGCGACATGCGTGAACGGGGCGAACAGCTCACCCATCGAGCGGGCGTAGTCCTCCCGCGAGAGGCCGAGCCGGGCGCGCCGGGCGTTCTCGAAGAGCGCGTAGGCGGCGGGTGCGTGGTCGAGACCGAGCGCGGCCTGGCGGGAGGAGGTCATGTCGGTGAGTCCGGGACCCCGGTCCTCCACCTCACCGCCGACCCGTTCGCGCCAGTCCGGTCGCGCCGCCTCCGGTGCCCCCGCGTTCCCTGCGTCGGTCGGTGATCGGCGCGGTTCCGGTCCCCCGTCCGCCGCCGACCTCGCCCAGTGCCGGGACGACGACAGCGCCTCAGCCCCCACCACGAGCGCCGATTCCGCACGCCCGGCGGCGATCTCGGCGGCGAACTCGAGGACGAGGTTCTGGGGCGACTGCCCGCCCCCCACGCCGAGGACGGCCCGCGCAGGGTCGGCTCCGAGACGGCGGGCGACGGCGCGGGGGGCGTTGTCGGCTCGGCCGAGCGGTGACGGCGGCTCCAGGCCGGAGTCCTCGAAGAGCCGCACGAAGGCCACGGCGTCGATTCCCTCGGCGATGACCGACTCGTCGACCGTCCCGTCGCGAGGGGGACGTTCGAGCCCGCTGCCGGACACATCGCCACCGACACCCCCGCCGGCCCCGGCGCCCGCGGGGACCCCCGCCAGCGCATCGCGGAGGGCGGCGTGGGCGGCGGCCGCAGCGAGGGCGACGGGCGAGAGGGCGGCGTAACCGGCGTCCCCGATCCGCTCGGAGGCCTGCCCCACCCCGACGATCACGGGAGTACGCGGATCGAGGTCGACACCATCGGCGAACGTCGTCATGGCGGCAGCGTAGGCATTCCGGCAGCCCGGCGGACTCCCGGCACGGGCACGGGCACGGGCACGGGCAGCACGGGCAGCACGGGCAGCACGGGCAGCACGGGCAGCACGGGCAG
>NZ_DAMBGD010000020.1:0-74098 GCF_032060985.1 Mobilicoccus sp. | reverse complement strand
GCACGGGCAGCACGGGCAGCACGGGCAGCACGGGCAGCACGGGCAGCACGGGCAGACGATAGTGTCGGTGGCCATGACGACCCCGACCGCCGACACCCCCCGGAGCGCCCACGGGAGCACACCCGAGGTGGGCGACGAGGTCGTCCTCCTCGACGAGGACGGCACCCCGATCGGCACGGCCGACCGCCTCACGGTCCACACCGCGGACACCCCGCTCCATCTCGCGTTCTCCTTCCATGCGGTCCACGGCGGGCAGACCCTGCTCACGCGGCGGGACGTCGGCAAGAGGACATGGCCCGGCGTCTGGTCGAACACCGCCTGCGGGCACCCCCGCGCCGGTGAGGCGATGGAGGACGCGGTACGGCGCCGCGTCGCGGAGGAACTCGGCGCTCCGGTCGGCGAACTGCGGTGTGTCCTGCCGGAGTTCCGCTACCGGGCGGTGGACGCGAGCGGCGTCGTCGAGAACGAGATCTGCCCGGTGTTCGTCGGCACGATCGAGGGCGAACCGGCCCCCGACCCGGCCGAGATCATGGACCATGCCTGGGTGGACCGCGACGCCGTCCTGGAGGCCGCGGTTCGCACGCCGGTGCTGCTCAGCCCGTGGTCGGTCATGCAGTTCACCGCGCTCGCCGACCTGTGAGCGACTCCTCGGGGAGTGACCACATCGCCGGAGCCGCCCTCTAGGGTTCCCGCGACGAGAGGATTCCTCATGGGCAAGAGCGCCTACCTCAGCGTGTGTGACGACCTGGATGCCATCCGCCGCTCCGCGGCCCCCGACATCGACCTCGCCCCCTGCCTCGCCCGGTTCCTCGCGGCCTGCTCCGGCACGCTCCGGGGAGCCGCGTCCTCGGCGGCCCGGGTCGACCGCACGGACCGAGCTCTCCACGACACCCGGGTGGGCGCCTGCGACGCCGGAGGCCCCCGGTGAGGACGACCGGTCCTCGAGGAACGGCGGCGACGCATCGCGACCTCGCACGCTGGTCGCGCTCGATGCGGGCGTGTGCGACGAGCCTCGCCACCCGAGCCGACGACGTCTCGGACCCCGACGTCGGACCCGCGCCCGCGGTGACCCAGGTGCGCCGTCTTCTCCAGGAGGTGGCTGCGGAGATCGACCGGCATGCCGCGATGCTCCGGCGACTCGACGACGAGATCGAGGTCCTCCGCCGCCGCGGAGACCAGGGCGACGCCCGCCACCTCGCCGAACTCGAGCGCCGCCGCGCCCGCTCCGAGGCGCGTCTGAGGACGGTCATCGAGAGCGGAGCCCGCGCGTTGATCCCCGGCGGTGACGCCCTCGACCCGGCGACGATCCTCCACCGCCTCGGCGGCTCGGCCACGGGCGAAGGTCGCACCCCCCTCGGGCGCCCGACCCTCGACCGCGCCGAACTCCTTCGCCTGCTGGCCGCGCGTCTCGTGCGAGGTGGGTCGTCCGACCGTGCCGTCCGCCCGGTGGGCGGCCCCGAGGTCGTCCACCTCCAGCCGCGCGCCGTCCGTCTGTCGCTCGTGCACCGCCGTCTGGCACGAGGCACCCGCCCCCTCACGCGCTCCGGAGTCGCCTCATGATCTCCCCCGCCCTCACCGACACCACCGAGCCCACCGACACCACCGACGCCACGGACACGACTCAGCCCGCACGGCGCCCGGCGGCCGGCGGCGCGGACGGCGGGACGTCGGGCGCCCTCCGGCACGTCGCCGACCTCACCGACGAGGAGATCCTCGCGATCGACGGCCCGGACTCGGAGCAGGTGGCGCCGCTGCCGTGGGCCGGGCCCCGCAGCGAGGAGGAGACCGCGCTCGCCGCCGAGGTCGGACTCCGCGGGCTCGTCACCCACGGTCACCTCTCCGCCGACGAGCACGGCCTCGACATCCCCGCCGACCTCGCGGATGCCCTCGCGCTGCGCTTCGACGCCCGCGCGATCGTCTACGCCGACCACTCGACGCGTTCGGCTCAGGAGACCCGGGTCCTCTACCTGCACGAGGAGGAGACCGGTGGGCAGGTGCTCGTCGAGACCGTCAACGGGGCGGGCGTCCACCGGTTCACGCTCGGCGATCTCGACGCCGCGGCCACCGAGCTCGCCACGTGGGGAGTGCCCCAGCAGCACGAGGGGGAGGGGCGCATCGAAGGCGACGGACTTCCACCCGAGCTCGCGGGACTGCAGTCCGCCGTGTTCGTCGACGTCGTCACCCTCGCCGGCGGCGGCGACGTCGAGACACGGTCGTTCACGTTCTACCGCCTCGAGGACGGCACCCTCGTCGAGGATCTCGCGACCCCCGGCCACCTCGACCTCCCGCCCCGCACGGAGAACGAGGTGCAGACGCGCATCGCCCACGCCGTCCGCGGGGCCCTTCTGCCCGCCTGACGTCGGCGGTGGAGGACTCTCCTCGCGAACGCGTCCGGTGTCCCCGTCCCCGCCTGCCGCGCGCCGCTGCCGTCCACACGGCGAGCGCCGTCGGACGAGGCCGACGCGCGACAGCCCGACAGCTCGACAGCTCGACAGCTCGACAGCTCGACAGCTCGACACTGCCACACCTCCGTGACGGCGCATCCCTGACGGCGCGTCCGTCAAGCAGCCCGTCGGTCGTCCGGGTCCGCTGCGCGTCAGGCCAGGACCAGCTGGGCCGACGCCATCCCGAGCGCGGCGGCGAGCACCGACCCGACGAGGGTGGCCACGGCGTACCCGACGCCGATCGCGCGTCCCTCGGCGACCCACAGCCGGACCACCTCCACCGACGCGGTGCTGAACGTCGTGTAACCCCCGCAGAACCCCGTGCCGAGTGCTGCCGTGACCACGGCCGCGGGGCCGTCCGCCGACAGTCCCACCGCCAGACCCGACAGGCCGCCCAGCAACAGGGATCCCGTGATGTTGATGATGAGCGTGGCGATCGGGACCCGGGCACGTACACGCCGGGTGATGGCCGCGTCGAGCAGGAACCTCGTGACCGCCCCGGCCCCGCCGGCGCACGCCACGACGAGGGCCGTGATCATGACGGCACCGCCGTGCGATCGTCGCGCCGGCGAGTCCGATGAGCGAGGCCGTAGCCGGCCGCCGCGGCGCCGATGCCGACGATGACGCTCCCGAGCGCATAGATCGAGGCGACCAGCGTCGCAGCGCCCTCCAGGCGGTGGACGGTCTCGACCGCGAAGGTGCTGTACGTGGTGAAGGCACCGAGGAAGCCGGTCCCCGCGGTGAGCCGGATCGTTCTGCGCCGGCCGTCGTCGGCACCCCGGCGGAGCAGGCTCTCCAGCAACAGACCCAGAAGGAATGCCCCGCCGACGTTGATGGCGAAGGTCGTCCAGGGGATACCTTCCGGCGCGGCGGGAAAGGCCTCCTCCAGACCGGCCCGCAGCAGGGTTCCGGCACTTCCTCCGACGAAGATCAGCGCAACACTCGCCCCCCGGCCGTCGCGGCCGGCGCGTGGCTCACGTCGACGGGTTCGCGGCGAGCCGGGATCGCCCCCACGCCCCCCACTCACTCCCATGGGGCACGCCCACGCCAGTCGACGACCTGCACCGGCACGACGAGCACCGGTCGGTGTTGCCGGTGGGAGAGGTTGGCGGCCAAGGAGCTGCCGAGGAAGTCGCGGACCCGACGGTGGCCGTGCGTCTGTGCGCCGATGACGAACGCCGCGGCGTCGACCGCGCGGGCCAGGTGCGTGAGCGCCCGGTCCTCCCGCCCTGCGAGGTACCGGAAGAACCAGGGGACGTCCTGTCCGTCCATCCACTCGCGGACGAGCGCGGTCAGCCGCTGCTCGGTTTCCCTGGCCTCGTCGCCGGCCAGGTCGGGGTCGACGGGCTCGTGATGCACGGTCCCGTCCGGGAACTCCTCGACGGTGTACCGCGAGGTGTCGACGTAGGCGAAGTACACGGCGGGCGCCGCGGTGGCCCGGGCCAACGAGGCAGCCGTGAGGGCCACCAGGGGCGACTGCCCGGGGACCGCCGACACGACGAGCGGATGACCCGCGAACTCGGTCATCCGTGAGGGATCGGGTTGGGGAGGCACACGTTCGACCGGCATGGGATCTCTCCACTGGCTCACGACGAACAACGCTCGCGCCCTGCCCGTCACGACCGGCCCGGCCGGGCCGGTCACCGAACAGGAACCATCAGCCGGTCGGCGGTTCGGGCGCAACGCCCAGGCGGGATCCATCGCCGGCGTCACTGTACCGCGCGGGCCTCGGCCACCCAGAAGCGTCCTCCGCGACGATCGCATGAGGACGAGACGCCCTCGCACACCGCGTCGACAGGGAAGACTGAGCCCATGACCCACCCCTTGCGCCGCGCGTTCACGCCCCACGCCTTCGAGCGGGGGTCCCTCGCGAGAACCGTCGCGCTCGTCTACCTGAGCCTCGTCGCGGTCGCCGCCGCGTACAGCGCCGTCACCCTCGCGACCGCGGACTCGGCCGACCCGTCGTTCTCCGTCGCGCCCCTCCTGCTGCTCACGGCCCCCACGTCGCTCATCGTCGCCGAGCCCGTCGGGGCGTTGAGCGCGTTGTTCCCGAGTGCCGGTCCCACGGCCGCGGCCGCCCTCATCACGTCGTTCGTGCTCGGTGGCCTGCTGCAGGCCGCAGCACTGTTCCTCCTCGTCCGCGGCCCACGCCGCGACGCCCACCGCGACGTGCATGAGCACAGGGTGGTCGGGTAAGGGACACACATCCCCTCACGTCAGGAGGCGTCGTGACCACCCAGCACACCAGCAACGACGACGGCCGCGAGCAGGTCGCCGACATCATCAAGAAGACCCGCATCGCGATGTTGACCTACCACGACCGCGAGGGTCGGCTCGTGTCGTGCCCCATGGCGACCCAGGACGTCGAGTTCGACGGTCGGGTCCTGTTCCTCTCCGAGCGCGACTCCGACAAGGTCGCCGACATCTCGGCCGACCCGCAGGTCAACGTCGCCTACGTCGGCGACTCCGAGTGGGTCTCGCTCTCCGGCAGGGCCCACGTCGAGAACGACGTCGAGAAGATCCGCGAGCTGTGGAGTGCCGTCGCCGAGGGTTACATGGAGGGCGGCCCGGAGGACCCGAACAACGTCCTCATCGTCGTCGACGGAGACACCGCCGAGTACTGGAACAGCCCCGGCGGCAAGATCGGTCAGATGGTCAACCTCGTCCGCACCGCCGTCACCAAGAAGCCCGCGGGCGGCGAGAACGAGGTCGTCGACCTCTGAGCACGACCCCGCACGGCGACGGCCGCGGCCCCCAGCGGGGACCGCGGCCGTCGTGTGTGCGGCGGCGCGACTCCGACGGCCCGTCGCGCCGGTCGTGCCCCTCGCCGCGTCGCCTCCGGTCCCGCACGAGCGGACCGGAGCCGAGCGGGGCGCCTCAGCGACGCCCGTGCACCGGTGACAGTCGCACCGCGACCTTCTCGCGACCACGGACGGTGGCGGTGGCGGCGATCTGGCCCTTGTCGTTGATGGACGCGACGTCGGTGAGCACCCACCCGCGTGGCAGCCGGGACACGCTCGTGAGGTCGGTCCTGCGGCCGTGATCCCAGCTCCAGACGCGCCCGTCGTCGACGCCGAGGACGACCCCGGCGTTCGTCACGGCCTTGGGGGCCATCGTCCCGGCGCCCGGCAGCGGGACGGGATCGCGACCGGTGGACAGCCAGGCGACGCCGGTCGGGGCACCGTCGGCGTACGTGCGTCCGACGAGACGGTTGCCGCTGGGCGAGATCGCGTCGGCGCTGGTGCCGACGCCGGCGGGCGCCTTGAGGTAGGTGATCCCCGCCGTCGTCATCGTCGCGCCGCGCGGGTACACGATCGAGGGGTCGGTGCGGAAGTTCGGGTGCTCCTGCGTCACGGCCGCGACGCCGCCGGCCGAGATGCCCCCCGAGGAGCAGTTGCCCGAGTTCTCGGGCCAGGACATCGTGCGGACGCCCCCGGTGAACGAGCCGAGGTAGGGCCACCCGATCTTGACGTAGGAGCTGCACCCGGTGACGACCCCCGCGTCGTTGACACCGCCGAGGCCGAGGGAGTGGAACGTGGGGTTCTGCTCGTCCTGGAGGAGACGGGCGGCCTCCACCCGCGTCCCCGTCCACCTCACGATGACCCGGTACCCGGCCGCGTAGACCTGGCCGGAGGGGCTCATCCGGTGGGAGTACACCCCGTACGGAGCGACCTCACCGACGGGCGGGAGTTCCCGTGTGCGGCGGGGCGTGCCGACGTAGGCGGCACCGCCGTAGCGGGTCGCGACGACGACCCCGGAGCGCGAGAGGTCGGCGGCGTCGGTGCCGTACACCGACGTCCCGTCGGGCGCGGCACTGCGGGTGCCGACGACCTCGACGTCGTAGGCGGGTCCGCGCGGTGCGTGCCGAGGTGCGGCCTCCGCGCCGGCCACCGGCGCGAGGAGTCCGACGGCGACCAGCGCGACGGTGAGAACGGGCCTGGCGGACGCGCGGGCACGTGTGGTCGTGGACATGACGATTCCCCTGTCGATCGTGTACTTCCCCCTGCCGGACGGACGTCCGACGAGACGATCGTAGAACCGCGAACGGCCACGAGCCAGAGTGCGGGAGAAGATGATTCGCGGCGAATGCCCTCTTGCCCGCGCAGCCCGCCCCGGGTGCGTCGGTGGGCGGCCCCGCCCGCTCAGGTCGTGGGGTCGGCCAGCGCCTCCTCGACGGCGTCGTCGAACGCGACGAGGCCGTCGGGCGGATCCGGGATGTACTGCGCGATGTCGTGCTCCTTGCACACCACCTCGTGGACGAGGCTGCCGACGAGGGGCCTGGCGAGCCCGGACTCGATGGGGGTGACGAGCCCGATCCAGTGGCTCGCCAGGCCGGGGGTGAGCACGGGCACGGGCGCGATGACCCGTTCCCGTAGCCCCGCGATGCGGGCGTAGCGCTGGATCATCTCGGTGTAGGTGAACACGTCGGGGCCGCCGATGTCGAAGGTGCGGTTGACCTCGGGAGGAAGGTCGGCGGCGTGGACGAGGTAGTACACGGCGTCGTCGATCGCGATGGGCTGGATGCGGTTGCGCAGCCACGTGGGCGCGATCATCACGGGCAGGCGTTCGGTGAGGAAGGACAGCATCTGGAAGCTCGCGGACCCGGCCCCCAGCACGATGCCCGCCTGGAGGCACGCGGCGGGCACGGCGGAGTCGAGGAAGATCTCGCCGACCTCGACCCGGGAGCGCAGGTGGGGGGACAACTTCTCGTCGGGCATGTCCGGGTGCAGACCGCCGAGGTAGACGAGGCGCGCGATCCCCGCGCGTTCCGCGGCAGCGGCGAAGTCCGTGGCGAGCTCGGCGTCACGACGCTCGAAGTCACCCTGCGCGTCCATCGAGTGCAGGAGGTAATAGGCGACGTCGACGCCCTCCAGCGCGCGGTCGAGATCGGCGTCCTTCGAGGCGTCACCCTCGACGACCTCGATCTCGGGCCGCCACGGGGCGTCGGTGAGCTTGCGGGCGGACCGGGTGAGGGCCCGCACCCGGTAGCCCGCGTCGAGCAGAGGACGGACGAGGGCACCGCCGATGTAGCCGGTGACGCCGGTGACGAGGGCGGTGCGGGAAGACGTGTCGCTCACGGGCCCACGCTCCCACCTGCACCGGCGCCCCGCACGCCGAGCGGGCCGCGCCGCCCTGTGGCGTCCTCCACACCGGGCACCCCCTCGATCGAGGCGCGCCCGCGCCGGGTCTCAGCCGAACAGGTCGAGCATCGGTGGCAGGAGGAACAACATCGACGTGGACCAGATGCAGTGGACGATGATCGGCCCGAGCACACCACCGGTGACCCGCCGCTGCAGACCACACAGCAGGCCGAGCATGAACGCCGCGAGCACGAGCAACGGGACGCCCGTGCCGATCGTCGTGAGGGTGTAGATCACCGTCGTGATCGTCACCGGGTGGCCCCGGCCGACGCCGGCGAAGAGGGCTCCTCGGAAGTACAGCTCCTCACCGACGCCGTTGATCGTCGTGATCGCCCAGACGAGCGGCAGCGACCCGTATCGCGCGTGGTCGAGGAGCTCGTCGACCGGCCCCCGGAGCACCGGGACCTGCGCCACGACGACCGCCCCGGCGAGGAACACTCCCGTGATGAGCGCGGCGAGCGCGAGGGACTGGACCACGGGTCGCGCCACCCCGCCGTCCCGCGTCCACGCATGCCCGAGGTGGAGTGGCCCCGAGGCGAACGCCCCGACGATCCACACCGCGGCGAGCGCGAGTGTCCACGCGTAGAACCGGGGGTCACCGGCGGGGATGCGCAGGCTGTACCAGAGGATCGCCGCGCCGATGACGAGCGTCACGCCGGCGACGATGCGCCGGCGGAGCACGGCCGACGGCTCCTGCCAGTGGTCCCGAGGCACGGGCTTGAGGAGTGCGGCACGTCCGAAGTCGATGAGTTCGGTGACTGGATTGATCATGGGCCCGTCTCGACGTCGACGATGTGACGCGCCCAGCCTGACACCCTCGGCCGGCTCCTGCCATCGGACCCGGTCAGCGGACGGCCTCGTACCGCCGCAGGGCCTCCCGACGCTCCTCGGCGTGGTCGACGAGGGGGTGGGGGTAGCCCTCGACGCCCGAGACGACGGCGAGGTCGTGGACCTGCGCGCCCCCGACTCCGGCGAGCTCCGGCACCCATCGACGCACGTAGTCGCCCTGCGGGTCGAATTTCGCACCCTGCGTGAGGGGGTTGAAGACGCGAAAGTAGGGCGCGGCGTCGGTCCCGGTCCCGGCGGCCCACTGCCAGCCGTGGTTGTTGCTCGCCATGTCGCCGTCGACGAGGTGGTCGAGGAAGTGGCGGGCGCCGTGGGGCCACCAGATGTGGAGGTCCTTGGTGAGGAAGCTCGCCGTGATCATCCGCAGCCGGTTGTGCATCCACCCGAGCGCTCTGAGCTGCCGCATGCCGGCGTCGACGATCGGGTAGCCGGTGCGACCCTCGCACCAGGCCGCGAACCTCCTCGCGGCGTCCTCGTCCTGCTCCGGGTCGTCGTAGGCCATGTCCGAGAGGGCGCGTCGGAGGTCACGCCATTCGGAGTCGGGGCGGTGCCAGAGGACGTCGGCGTAGAAGTCCCGCCAGCACAGCTCGGTGACATACGTCTGGGCGCCCTCGCTCGCGGCGGCGGGGTGGGCGGCGATGTCGGCGAGCAGGGTGCGCGGGTGGATCGCGCCGTACTTGAGGTGGGCCGACATGTGCGAGGTCGCGTCGAGGTCGGGTCGGTCGCGGTCGAGGGCGTACCGCTCGAGGCCCTCCTCGCAGAAGTCCGCCCACCGCTCGTGGGCGGCCTGCTCACCGAGCGGGGGCAGGCTCGCCTCGATCTCCGGCGGCGCGGGGATGTCCTCGGAGTCGAGTTCGTGCCAGCGCACGTCCGGTAGGGGCGCCGGGCCGGGTGCACCGTGGTCGCGCCACGCGCGCGAGAACGGGGTGAACACCTTGTACGGGTCGCCGTCTCCCTTGGTGATGACGCCCGGACCGATCGCGTACGGGGTGCCGGTGGCGACGAGCTCGACCGTCTCCGGGGGGGCCGTCAACGCGGCGCGGACGGTCTCGTCGCGATGTCGACCGTACGGTTCGGACTCCGCCGTGACGTGCACGCGGGTGGCACCCACCGCCTGCGCGACCGCGGGCACGACCTCCTCGGGAGGGCCGGAGCGCACGACGAGACGTCCGCCGCGTTCGGCGATCGACTCGGCGAGGGCCGCCACGCACGCGAGGTACCCGGCCACCCGCGTGGTGCGGTGCTCGACGAGCGCGGGGTCGAGGACGACGAGAGGGACGACGTCGCCCTCGCCGTGGGCGGTCAGGAGGGCCGGGTGGTCGTGCAGGCGGAGGTCGCGGCGGAACCACATGATCGACGTCACCCCGCGACCCTAGCCCGGCGGCAGGCAGACGGGTCTCACAGCGTGAGCAGGCCGCGAGCGAGCGTGACGGCACCGCCGGTTCCGGCGAGAACGAGGGCGAGCGCCCGCGCCCGATCGGTCGGGACGCGGGTGACCAGCCAACCCCCGAGGCGTGCACCCAAGAGCACCGTGGCGACGACGACGAGGGGGAACCACGAGGGCGGGGTCGTCGGGGCGGCACCGAGCACCGTCTTCGTGATCACGGACAGCGCGCCCATCGTCATGAAGATGGGCTGCAGCGTGGCGGCGAACGACCGGTGGTCCCACCGGGACAGCCGCGAGTAGATCACCATCGCGGGTGCGGCGACCCCGGCCGTCGTGTTGAAGAGCCCGCCGACGGCACCGGCGAGGGCCATCGGCCCTCGGCCGTGCACCTCGGGCAGACGGGGGAGGGCGACGGTCGTGAGCACCCCGAGCAGGACGATCGCGCCGAGCACCACCTGGAGCCACGAGGGCGGGAGGGCTCGGACGACGACGGCCCCGGCCATCGCGCCGGGCACCGCGGCGAGGCAGATGATCCCGGCCCGGGCCCAGTCGACGTCCCTGCGCACCGCGAGCATGATGAGGAACCCTGACACGGTCGTCGTCGCGTTGGTGACGAGGACGCCCTGGGCCGAGCCGAGGAGGAGGGCGAGGATCGGGGCGCACACGAGGCCCACCCCGGTCCCGGACACGCGTTGCAGGACGGTGCCGACCAGGGTGGCCGCCGCCGCGACGCCCCAGATCATCATGCGGCCTGCCTACACCACGCACGGAGCGCGGGACAGGGCCGGGCCCCGCCGACGTCCGTCCCCGAGTCGTGCGTCCCCGGTCCGGCGCCCGCGGCCGGCGCGAGAGGGCCGACCTGGAAGACTTCCGCCCGGACAGACCGACGAGAGGCCCCCGTGAGTACCGCCGACACCGCGACCGAACCCCACCTGCGCAGATCCCTGAAGAACCGCCACATCCAGCTCATCGCCCTCGGCGGGGCGATCGGTACGGGTCTCTTCTACGGGTCGTCCTCGGCGATCCAGGCGGGCGGGCCCTCGATCCTGCTCGCCTACCTCGTCGGCGGCGCGG
Organism: Mobilicoccus sp.; assembly: GCF_032060985.1. Taxonomy (NCBI): domain Bacteria; kingdom Bacillati; phylum Actinomycetota; class Actinomycetes; order Micrococcales; family Dermatophilaceae; genus Mobilicoccus; species Mobilicoccus sp. The sequence continues at coordinate 63,206 of NZ_DAMBGD010000020.1, read as the reverse complement.
TGATCTTCCTCGTCATGCGGGCGCTCGGGGAGATGAGCGTCCACACCCCGACCTCGGGGGCCTTCAGCGAGTACGCCTTCCGCGACTGGGGCCGGTTCCCGGGGTTCTTCTCCGGGTGGAACTACTGGTTCAACTACATCGCCGTCTCCATGGCCGAGCTCACCGTCGTCGGCACCTACGTCAACTACTGGTATCCCGGCATCCCCACGTGGATCTCGGCAGCGGTGTTCCTCGTCGTCGTCACGGCGATCAACCTGCTCGAGGTGCGGCTGTTCGGTGAGGCCGAGTTCTGGTTCGCGATCGTCAAGGTCGTCGCGATCATCGCGATGATCGCCCTCGGTCTGCTCATCATCACGACGGGCATCGGCAACGGGGGCGTGCCCACGGGCATCGACAACCTCTGGACGCACGGCGGTTTCGCTCCGCACGGGCTGTGGGGAACGTGTCTCGGCCTCGTGGTCGTGATGTTCAGCTTCGGTGGCGTCGAGCTCATCGGCATCACCGCCGGTGAGGCCGACGACCCCCGGCGCTCCATCCCCACGGCGATCAACCAGGTCGTGTGGCGGATCCTCGTCTTCTACGTCGGCGCCCTCTTCGTCATCCTCGCCCTCTACCCGTGGACGGCCATCGACGGCCAGGCCAGCCCGTTCGTCGAGATCTTCGACCGCATGCACGTGCCCGGCGCCGCACACCTCCTCAACGCCGTCGTCCTCACGGCCGCGGTCTCGGCCTACAACTCCGGTCTCTACAGCAACGGACGGATGCTCTTCAGCCTCGCGCGGCAGGGCAACGCCCCCCGCTATCTCGGTCGTCTCGCCCGCAACGGCGCTCCCGCCGCCGGGGTGCTCACGAGTTCGGCGATCACCGCGCTCGCCGTCGTCCTGCTCTACGTCCTCCCCGAACAGGCGTTCCTCTACGTCGTCGCCGTCGCGATGGTCGGCGCCGTCTTCAACTGGTCGATGATCGTCATCACCCAGATCCTCTTCCGCCGCCGGCTCACCCCCGAGGCCACGGCCGCCCTGTGGTTCCGGATGCCCCTGTTCCCCTACGGCAACTACCTCGTCCTCGCGTTCCTCGCCCTGCTCGTCGTCGTCATGGGCTTCTCGCCCGGCTACCGTCTCGCCCTCGTCGTCGGCCCGCTGTGGCTGGGCGGCCTCTACCTCGCCTACCGCGTGCAGCTGGCCCGCGCCGGCGCCTCGCGTGAGGCGACGACGGTGGGCGCCTGACCGCGCGATCCGTCCCCCACCCCGGGATCACCGTCACCCCGCCACGTCGTCCGGTGTCTCCCCGGCGCCCGAGTCGTCCTCCCCCCCAGGGGGAGGCCCTCCACGACGGAGACGAAGCGGACGGCTGTAGACGGAATCGTCTACAGCGGCGTAGCGTCCCCACATGGCCGAGACCACCACCATCCGCGTCAGTCGCGACACCCATGCCAAGGTCACCCGGCTGGCCGCCGCACGCCACGAGACGATCGACGAGACCGTGAGTCGCGCTCTGCGTGCCCTCGCCCAGGACTCCATGGGTCGACACCTCGCCGCCCCCCTCACCGAGGACGAGACGGCGTGGCTCGATGCTGACGCCGGGTGACGTCGTCGTCCTCGACCTCGGCACTCCCGCGGGAAGCGAGACCGGCCTTCACCGGCCCGCCATGGTCGTCACCGCCGCTCGGGTGCTCGCCGGCGGACCGAGTGTCATCCAGGTCGTGCCCTTGACGCGAACGATTCGGCCGAGCTCGAGCGAGGTGGTCATCGACCCCGATCACGCGAACGGCCTCTCCGCGCGCTCCGCCGCACAATGTCAGCACCTCCGGTCTGTCGCGACGACGCGCATCCGTGACCACACCGGCAACGCCGGCCCCGTGGTTCTCGGCGAGATCCGCGAGACGCTGGCCCTTCTCCTCGACCTGTGACCACGGCAGGACCCACCTCCACCGGGCCAGGGACGATCCGCTCGCCGTCAGTCCCCCGCCGCGGCCCGCACCCGTGCCGCGACGAGCGCCGCGTCGAACGCGGCCGGGTCGTCGATCTGCGGGACGTCGAGGTGAAGCGTCGCCACCAGGCTGTCGGTGGCGGGCAGGCCCTCCCGCCGGGTCTCGTACCACTCGATCGTCCGGAAGCCGACGTCCGGGGAGGCACGTCGCCCGGTGACGAGGCGCGCCGGCGGCGTCGGACCGGCGCTCGCGGGGATCGGCACGACGTCCTCCGCGAGAAGACTCAGGCGGAACGCCTGCCGCCGCGCGGGACCATACCGGTACCGGAGCCGGTCGCGGGGCTCGACGAGCACCTCGTCGAGACGCGCCTCGGATTCGACGGGCAGACGGTCTCCCCCGGCCCAGGCGTTGCCGAACGTGTCGCCCGTGCGGTGCGAGCGCCCGTCGAAGTGGACCTCCGTGAAGCAGTGCGGCCGGGCGTCCTCGACCGGCCACTCGAAGGCGGCAGCGAGCACCCGATGCAGCCGGTCCAACGTGAGGGAGCCGTGACACTCGAGACGACGCCAGATCGGCGTCCGGGCCCCGAGGATGTCGACCCGCATCCGCACGAGGACCTCCCCGGTGACCGTGGCGCCCTCGTGCCAGACCTCGCGGTCGTCGGTGTCGACCTGCTGACCGACCTCGATACCGACCAACGCCGGACGTCCACGATCTCTCGACCGCTCCGGGTGTGCCGGGTACCGCGCCGCAGCCTGGACCGCCCTCGGTCGCCACCCACCACCCGGAGGCGGCCATTCCGTCGTGGGCGGCGTCTCCCTGCGCGTGTCTCGACCGTGGACGTCACGATCGGCGGCCTTGCGGTCGGTGGCCTCACGGTCGGTGGCCTCACGAGACGTCCGGTCGGGATCGACGGGGGCGGGAAGGACCGGCACGCCGGGCGCCCCGGCCGCCTCCCGGCGCCACGAGGGGAACCCGATGACGTTGTCACCCTCGTCGCTGTCGTCCACGTTCATGCCGCCCTCGTCCCTGCCCGTCCGCGTCCTCTCCCCTCATCCTCCCTCGCCGCCGGCGTCACGCCCGCGGCGTCTCCCCGTGGACGAACCGGACGACGTCACCGGGTCGCACCTGCGCGGCGCGGTCGACGTCGGCGTCGAGGACGACCGCGACGACCGGGTAGCCGCCGGTGACGGGGTGGTCCGCGAGGAACAGCACCGGCTCGCCACCCGCCGGGACCTGGATCGATCCGCGGACGACACCCTCCGACGGCAGTTCGGCGTCCTCGTAGGCCCGTGCGCGGGCGATCTTCTCGCCCTCGAGGCGCACGCCGATCCGGTCGCTGCGCGAGGAGACGCGCCAGACCGGGCCGATGAGGGCCTCGGGGGCGGCGATCCACTCCATGCGCGGCCCGGGCGAGACCCGCAGGACGACCTCGGCGCCGGCGGGGGCGAGGGCGATCGCGTCGAGTGTCGGCAGGGCTCGGGTCGCCTCGCCGACGGGCACGACGTCGCCCGCGGCGAGAGGGGCCGGCCCGAGGCCGGAAAGGGTGTCGGTGGATCGGGAGCCGAGCGTGGCGGGGACGTCCAGCCCCCCGCGGACCGCGACGTAGCTCCGCAGACCCGACTCGGCCGGACCGAGGGTGAGCTCGGCACCGTCGAGGAGCGTGAGCAGTTCACCGAGAGACCGTTGCCGCCCGTCGACGGTGACCGGGGCGGGGGCACCGGTGACGACGGCGAGGAGGTCGCCCCGGGCGCGCATCGCGAAGCCGCCGAGGGTCACCTCGATGCCGGCCGCGTCGGGGGTGTTGCCGACGAGGCGCTGGGCGAGGGCGTGGGCGCCACGATCGGCGGCCCCCGACCGTCCCACGCCGAGACGCGCGAGCCCCGGACGTCCGAGGTCCTCGACGAGCGCCCGGGGACCGGTCGCGAGGATCTCGATCGCCTTCGTCCCGCCACGGCGAGGGCGGCCGTCTCCGATGTCCGACGTCATGACGCCTCCCCCTGGACGAACCGCACGAGGACCCCGGGCGCGAGCAGCGCCGGGGGCGTGCGGGCGTCGTCCCACATGCGCGCGTCCGTGTGCCCGAGGAGCTGCCAACCTCCCGGCGAGCGCCGCGGATACACCGCGCTGAACTCCCCGGCCAGCGCGACGGCCCCGTCGGGGACGGCGGTGCGGGGCTCGCTGCGTCTCGGGACCTCGAGTCGCGGATCGCCCCCGGTGAGGTAGAAGAACCCCGGCGCGAACCCCCCGAACGCGGCCCGCCACGGGGTGCCCGTGTGGGCGGCGACGACCTCCGCCTCCGAGAGACCGGTGTGCCGGGCGACGTCGGCGAGGTCGGGGCCGTCGTAGACGACGGGGATCTCGACCGTCGGTGCCTCGTCCGCCGCAGACGCCGAGGGGTCGACGTCGAGACGGCGGACGGCCTCCTCCACCGGGTCGAGATCCGCCCCCGCCGGGACGGTGAGCAGCAGGGTGCGGGCGGCGGGAAGGATGTCGAGGACCTCCGCCAGGCGCGGGTCGCCGTCCTCGCGTGCGCGGCGCAGCGCCGCGTCCACCGCGAGGACGGCGTCCAGGTCGGCGAGATCGACGAGCAGGCCGACCTCGGCGAGGCGATGGATGCGGGCGGAACGCGTCCCGGAGCTCGGAGTGGTCATGAGACGAACGCCCCGATCTCGACCCCCGCGTCGAGGAGGGCCTCGCGGACGGCGGCGGCCAGGCGGACCGCGCCCGGGCTGTCTCCGTGGGTGCAGATCGAGTCGGCCTCGATGGTGATGGTCGACGAGTCGATCGCGGTGAGCGTGCCGGTCGTGACGAGTTGGACCATGCGGGCGGCCACGTCCGCGGCGTCGTGGAGGACAGCGCCGTCGGTGCCGCGGGGCGCGAGGGTGCCGTCCGGGAGGTAGCCGCGGTCGGCGAACGCCTCGGTGGCCGTGGCGAGTCCGGCGTCGGCGGCGAGGTCGAGGACGACGGCACCGGGCAGGCCGAGGAGGACGAGGTCCGGGTCGAAGGCGAGCACCGCCTCGACGACGGCGGCGGCCTGGGCCTCGTGGTGGACGATCGCGTTGTAGAGGGCACCGTGCGGCTTGACGTAGCGGATGCGGGTGCCCGCGGCCCGGGCCATCGCCTGGAGCGCGCCCATCTGGTAGAGCAGGTCGGCGGAGAGCTCGGCGGGGGCGACGTCGATGAACCGCCGCCCGAACCCCGCGAGGTCGCGGTAGGAGACGTGGGCACCGACGGTGACTCCCCGCTGCGCGGCCGCCGCGCAGGTGCGACGGGCGACCGAGGGGTCCCCGGCGTGGAACCCGCAGGCGACGTTCGCGCTGGTGACGAGGTCGAGCATCGCGTCGTCGTCGCCCATCGGCCAGAGGCCGAACGCCTCGCCGAGGTCGGAGTTGAGGTCGATGCGTGGGGCGCTCATGGGCTCACCTTCACCCAGAACTCGCTCACCGCGACATACCCGAGCCACAGCGTGAGAAGCCAGGCCAGCACCCCCGCCAGCGTGAGCCACATCGGGTGGCGATAGGCGCCGCCGAACAGGTCCCGGCGCCGCCAGATGGCGAGCAGGATCAGGGTGAACCCCAGCGGCAGGATGATGCCGTTGAACAACCCCGCGAAGACGAGCAGCGTCACCGGCGCCTGGCCGAGCAGGACGAACGCGAGCGTGCACACGGCGATGAAGGCGACGGTGAGGATCGTGCGGGTGCGCTGGGAGGTCGACCGGGTCGTGAGGAACGACACCGACGTGTACGACGCGCCGATGACCGAGGTGATCGCCGCCGCCCACAGGATGACGCCGAAGACCCGGAGACCGACGACCCCCGCGGCGTGCTCGAACGCCGACGCGGCGGGGTTCGCCGGGTCGAGGGCGACCCCGGCCGTGGTGACTCCGAGGATCGCGAGGAACAGCAGGATCCGCATGATGCCGGTGATGACGATGCCGGTGATCGAGCTGCGGGAGATCCGACCGACGTTCTCGGGGCCGGTGGTGCCGGAGTCGAGCAGGCGGTGGGCCCCGGCATAGGTGATGTAGCCGCCGACGGTGCCCCCGACGAGCGTCGTGATCGCCCCGAGCATCGCCGGACCGGTGTTGCTCGGCATGACGACGTTGCGCAGCGCCTCCCCCACCGGCGGGTGGGACGTGACCGCGACGAACGCCGTGAGGACGATCATCACGAGCCCGAGGGCGACGACGATCCGGTCGAGCGCGGCGCCCGCCCGGTGGGAGAGGAAGATCCCGATCGCGACGAGCGCGGAGAGCGCGCCACCCCACCGCGGGTCGAGGCCGATCATCGCGTCCAGGCCGAGCCCGGTCCCGGCGACGTTGCCGATGTTGAAGACGAGCCCGCCGACGACGACGAGGATCGTGAGGAGCCATCCCGCTCCCGGCACGACACTGTTGGCGAGTTCGTGCGCGCGGAGTCCGGAGACCCCGACGACCCGCCACACGTTCATCTGGACGGCGATGTCGACGACGATCGACACGATGATCGCGAAGGCGAACGCGGCGCCGAGTTTGGCGGTGAACGTCGTCGTCTGGGTGATGAACCCCGGCCCGATCGCGCTCGTCGCCATGAGGAACATCGCGCCCAGCAGGGCGCTGCGGCGGGCGCGGAGGGCTGCGCGGGCCTCGGCGCCCTCGGCCGGGGATGCGGGGGTGGCCATCGAATCGTCTCCTCGGTCGGGGTGGGCGGGGTCGAGCGGGAGCGGACGGGAGCGGACGGGACGGTGGCGCCGCGCGATCATGCCGTGGACCGCACGTGGGCGACGAGGCGGTCGAGGCCCTCGGCGAGGGTGTCGGTGTCGCCGGCGAAGCTGAGCCGGACGAACCGCGTGCCGTCGGTGGGTCGCGGCCTGGCGGGGTCGGCCGGGGCGAAGTCGATACCGGGGGTGAGGGCGACGCCCGTGGCGTCGAGAAGCGCCTCGCACCAGGCTTGGGAGTCCCGGGTGAGGTGGGCGACGTCGAGGTAGGCGTAGAACGCCCCGTCGACCGGGGCGAGATGCTCGACACCCCATTCGGGGAGCCGCCGCACGAGGAGGTCGCGGTTGCGGGCGTACCGCTCGACGTGCGAATCGAGTTCGGTGACGGCTTCGGGCGAGAACGCGGCGACGGCGGCGGCCTGGCCGACGACCGGAGCGCAGATGTTGAGGTTGCCCAGCAACAGCTCGACGGGGCGTACGTACGCCTCCGGCAGCACGGCCCAGCCCACGCGCCACCCCGTCATCGAGAAGTACTTGCTGAATGAGCCGACGACGACGGCGTCGCCGCCGAACTCGAGGGCACTGTGCGCGGGCTCGTCGAAGGTGATGCCGTGGTAGATCTCGTCGCTGACGAGCAGGGTGCCGTGCTCGGCGCACCACCGGGTCATCGCGGCCAGCGACTCGGCCGGCACGAGGGACCCGGTGGGGTTGGCCGGGGAGGCGAGGACGAGCCCCGCCGGTGCGCCGTGCTCGCGGGCGTACTCCTCCAGCATCTCCACGGTGGGCTGGAACCCGGTCGCCTCACCGCAGTCGAGTTCCACCACGCGAGCGCCCAGAGCGCCGAGCGTGTTGCGGTAGGCCGGGTACCCCGGACGGGCCATGAGGACGACGTCACCGACCTCGAACGCGGCGAGGAACACCGCGGTGAACGCGCCCGAGGATCCGGTCGTCACCGCGACGCGGCCCGGGTCGACCGCGACGCCGTACGCCGTCGCGCAATGCTCGGCGATCGCCTCCCGTAGCGCGAGGAGCCCGAGGGCGTCGCTGTACCCGAGGACCTCACCCTCGATCGCGCGCGTCGCGGCCTCCCGCACCGCCCGTGGGGCCGGCGTGGAGGGCTGCCCGACGCACAGCGGGATGACGTCGCCGTGTGTGACCTGCCGCCGACCCGCCGCCTTGAGGATCTCCATGACGTGGAACGGCTCGACCGCCCCACGCCGCGACAACCGCGGCCGCGCCGTCGCCGGCGAGGAGACCCGTGAGGTGTGCGGATGCGACGTCATCTCCGACATGCCGCACATCCTGCCCCACCCCACCGACGACCCGTCTCATCCGTGTCGACCGGACCCGGGTGAGGCGTCAGAAACTCACGTCACGATGCCAGGACTGGGTGATGTAGGCGGTCTCCCACCCCATGGCCCGGTAGAGGCCGTCGGCGCCGGTCGGGGAGTCGGCGTCGACCTCGAGGCCGACCCGGTTGCGCTCGCGCCTCGCCGTGTCGGCGATGACGGTGCGCAGGAGCCCCTTCGCGATGCCGCGGCCGCGCGCGTCGCGGTGGACACCGATGTAGTCGATGTAGCTGCCGTAGGTGTCGTCGCCGTCGGGGTTGAGCATCGTGCAGACGACCGCGCCGGCGGGCATGTCGTTGCCGAGCTCGTCGCGGACCGTCGCGAGCCACCACTGGTCCCAGGCGTGGCCGGGGTCCTCCTGGAGACGGTTGACGAACTCGGCGAACGTCTCGCGATAGGCGTTGAAGTGGTCTTCGAAGGAGGTCTCGAGCACCCAGTGGACGGCCTGGACGTCCACCGCGAGGGGGTTGCCGTTGACGCGGCGACGAACGCGGCGGATCGTCACGCCCTCCTGGAGTTCGGGGTGCGCCGTCTCCCCAGGAGTGACGGGCCGCGACATCTGGAGCCACCGCCTCGCGCAGGCGAACCCGGCCGCCTCCAGCCACCGCTGCTGACGCGGATCGCCTTCGTAGGCGCCCGTGTCGAGCTGCGTGGTGGTCGCCCGACGCAGTGCGTTGAACGTCCGCGCGGCGTCCTCACACCACCGGAACAACTGGGCGGCGAGGGAGTCGGCGACGTCATCGGCGAGGTCGGGGTCGATCGTCACCTGGAGCAGCGTGTGGCCCGCGGCCCGGTCGTGTGCCGCCGCCCAGGCGCGCACGACGCCGCGTTCGTCGACGAGGACGACCTGGCGCCGGGACCACGACCCGACTCCGGTGATCTCGGACTGCACGGCGTCGACGTCGGGCGAACCCGAACCCGTGGCGGCCCGGGTGACCGCCGCCCGCAGCATCGCGAGCGGGGCGATGTCACGCTCGTCGGGGTCGCGGGAACTCCACCCGGCCGGGAGTCCGTCGGTCACGAGGGCAAGATTCATGCCCACGACGATATCGGGCGCCGACGACGCGCCCCACGTCAGCCGAGACCGGCGCCCGTCGACCCCCGCCGTTCGGGCGCCACCCCGCACCCATCGCAGCATCGCAGCATCGCAGCATCGCAGCAGAGGATGCGGTGAGACGGTCGCCATGACGACCACGTCACCGCATCCTCACCTGCGACCTCACTCGTGGCGGGCGGCGGCCTCCTCGAATCGCGCCATGCCCTCCTCGAGCGCGGCGATGATCCAGGGCCGGAGTTCGGCGGGGGCGATGATCTCCTCGACCGAGCCGACGCGCTGGGCACGCTCGACGGAGTGGATGGCGTCGAACTCGTCGGCCATCTCCCCGAGCTTCTCGCTGCGGACGCGGGCGGTGACGTCGGCGAGGTGGGCCCGGGCCTCGGAGGAGACCGCGCCGCGACCGGCCGTCTTCGCCGCCTCCCCCGCCTCGACGACGCGCGGATCGGCCATCGTGCGCTTCTTGACCTCGCGCGCGAAGACCGTCGCGGCCGCCGGCGCACCGCCGATGACCGAGGCGCGGGAGCCCTCGATCGCGGCGATCCGCATGTGGTCGTTGAGCTGCCCGGAGAACACGACGAACGCGCCGCCGTGGTAGCGGGAGACGACGACGAAGACGATGGGTCCGTCGAAGTTCGTCACGGCCCGACCGATCTCGGCGCCGTACTCGAGCTGCCAACCCCGCATCGACTCCGGGGAGCCGTCGAAGCCGGAGAGGTTGGCGAGGACGACGAGCGGGCGGTTGCCCGAGACGGCGTTGATCGCCCGCGCGGTCTTGCGGCTCGACTGCGGGAAGAGCGTGCCGGAGGTCCAGGCGGGCGGCCCGTCGCTGGGGACGAAGCCGCTGCGGGGCATGGCGTGGGACTCGATGCCGAGCAGGCAGCACGGGATGCCACCGATCGTCGCGTCCCACACGATCGAGGTGTCGGAGTCGCGCCAGTGCCGCCACCGCTCGAGGGGCTCGTCGTCGACGTCGGCGACGGCCCGCATGACCGAGCGCATGTCGAAGGGCATCTTGCGGTCGGGGTTCTCGTCGAACACCTCGCGCACGGTCGTGAAGGGCGAGGTCGCGATGAGCGCGTGCGGGGAGTCGCGCACGTCGCGACCCGGGACGTCCATCGTGCGGTGCCGCCGCGGGAACCGCTCCCCGGGCACGACGTAGGTGTAGTCGTAGTGATGGAGGAGGACCTGACAGGCCTCCTCGAAGCTCGGCGCCCAGTACTGCGCCTGCCCGTTGGGGCCCATGATGCGGTCGTACCCGCCGATGCCGGAGTTGTCGTCGGCCGACACCGCCCCGGAGAAGTCGAGGGCCTGCTTGCCGGTGAGGACCATCTGGCTGGCCGGGGTCATGACGAGGATGCCCTTGGTGTGCATGAGCATCGTCGCCTCGGCGTTCCAGTACGGCTGCCCACCGACGTTGATGCCGGTGACGATGATGTTGATCTCGCCGCCGTCCTGGGTGAACTCGATGATGCGACGCAGGGTGTTGCTGATCCAGTCCATGTTCTCGGTGCCGGAGTCCAGCGCGATGAGCGCCCCGGAGGACACCGCGTACCACTCGACCGGCAGCCGCCGCTCCGAAGCGAGCGTGAGGGCGGCGTTGATGCGACGGCACTCGGGTTCGGCGAGGTTGCCGAGACCCTGCGTGGGGTCGGACAGGATCGCGACGCGCGTCATCCCCTCGGGGACCTCGTCGGTGTAGGAGGTGAGCTCCCCGACGACGAGGTGGGCGATGTTGCCGCCGGGTTCGCGGTCGACGGGGACGAGACGCTCACCGCTCTCGTCGAGGTCGAGCTCGGTGAACGCGCCCCGGGGGAAGGGGCTGGACTCCTCGGCGGAGGGGGTGAGCATCCGGACGATCTCGTAGGGGTAGGGCGCCCCGAACCGCATCGCGGTGAGCACCTTCTGCCCGTAGCGGGTGAGGGTCCGCACGGGGTCGGGTCCGGGATCCCCGAGTCGCGCGGTCATCCCCCGACGGCCCAGGCCTTCGAGGTAGACGACCTTGTCCCGCAGCCGGCCGTCCCCGCCCGGTACCCGGACGTGGACGACGGCCTTCTCCAGACCGACGCCGCGGGCGAGGGGTTCGTAGTCGCGGGCGAGGTCGATCCACTCCTGCTCGGGCACGGTCCACGGGGGCTGGACGACCATGACGAGCCGGTTGAACGCCGGGCGCTGCCGGGGCGGGAACGTCGTGAGCGCGGTGCGCATCGCCGCGAGCGCTTCGAGCCCGAGTCGCTGCAACCGCGGGTAGGAGGCCCGGCCCCCCTCCTCGACCCGGGTGAGGTCGCGGGCCTCGACGAGCGCGAAGAGCCGCCGGTCGGCAGGGTTCTCGCGGGCGACGCCGAGGAAGAGGTAGACGTCCTCCGGTGAGGGCAGACGGGTGAGGTCGAAGTTCGAGAACCGCCAGACCTCGAGACGCTCGGCCATGCTCGGGTGGAGGTTGCGGTAGACGCCGAGCTCGATCCACGCCCCGGTGCCGTCCTGCATGAACGAGACGTGCTGGGTGCGGGTGTGCTCCTTGCCGAGCCCCGCGCGGCTCGTGACGGTGAGGTCGAACCGCGCGATCGGGCGGCCGACGTCGACCGACTCGAGCCCGGCGCCGATCGTCTCGACGAGCTCGGTGAAGTCCGGGATGGGGCTACGCCGCCACGACAGCACGCCGACGACGACGTCGACGTCCTCGGCCTCCGGACCCTCGAGCAGACCGGCCCGGGTGAGGTGGGCGCGGACGGGGCCGCCGAGGTCGGCGACGTCGAGGAGGGCCGAGTACGTCGTGACGACGTGGACGCGACGTCCGTCGTGCCGGTAGTCGGCGGCCGCGAGGCGCACCCCGTCGAACTCGCCGATCGTGAGGTCCTCGAGGTCATGCTGGCGGTAGAACCGGCGCAGGGAGGCCTCGAGGAGCACGTCGCGCAGCGCGTCGTCGCCGGGCTCCGACTCGCTCCAGGCGTCGAGGAGCCGGCCGCGCAGCGGGTGGGGGTAGGCGGTGATGACGGCGAGCGCCTCGGCGCGGGTCTCCGCGCTCACCTCGGGCCCACGCAGGCGCGTGAGCGCGTCCTCGACGGGGCGCAGGGCCTCCTCGACCATGGCCTCGAGGGTCGGCTCCTCGAACAGGGCGAACGCGGTGTCGCGGGCGAGCGAGGCGACGGCCGGAGCGCGGCCCTCGGCGGCCCGGGCGAGCCGGTCGAGCCGATCCCGGGCGTCGGCGGAGAGGACGGGCAGCACCTCGGAGGCGTACCGCATCCGGCGGTCGAGGATCGCCGTGATGGCCCCCGAGAGCGTCGGCACCCGTGAGAAGGACCGGAACATCCACAGCGTCGCCGCGTCGAGATCGACGCCGGGAGTGAGGCCGTCGACGCCGTAGCGCGACAGCGCGTAGGCGAGGCGCTCACGGAATCGCCGCGGCAGCCCGGCACGGTCGGCGTCGAGCCACTGGAGGAACGCGAGGACGTACTCGCGGGTGTCGGCCGCCTCGACGAGCCCCTCGCCCGGGGCGTCGAGATCGGCCGACGCCTCGCCCTCGGTGTGGGGACGGTAGAGGGAGGCGAGGTCGGTGTAGAGGTCGATGAGTTCGTCCTCGGCCGCCGCCAGTCGTGGGTCGCCGGGGTCGAGGTCGCTCAGCGCCTTCTGCTCGGCGAGGAGCGCGGCGCGTGCCCCGGACGAGAGGTCGTAGCCGAGCAGATAGTCCCGCAGGCGGCCGTATACGTCGGTGGGGTCGGCGCCTGACGGCGTGGTGGCCGGGCACGCCACATCGCCCGTCCCGTCGTCCCGACGGTCGTCGCCCCGCTTCGCCTCACTCCGCCCGTGCGCCGCGAAGTCTGCGGCGTCGGCATCGGCATCGGCGGAGGGGGTCAACGCCGCGAGGTCGAGGGGCTCCCCGACGGGGCGCGCGGATCCCTCGTCGGCCCGGACCCGCAGCAACGTCGCACCCCGTTCGACCTGGCCGTTCGGCAGGACCGAGAGGGTCGTGACGATCCCGTCGTAGGGGGAGGTGATGCTCGAGAGCATCTTCATCGACTCGAGCATCGCCACCTGCTGACCGGCGCGGACGCGGTCACCGACGGCGACGTGGATCTCGGCGACGAGGGCGGGGCGAGGAGTGCGGACGGCCATCCCGTCCTCGCGGGTGACGGTGTGGGCGACGCCGTCGACGTCGAGGTGGATCGCCGCACCCCGTTCGGTCGCGACGATGCGGTGCGTGCGCCCGGCACACCTGAGTCGGCGCTCGTACCGCCCGAGGACGTCGACGTCGGCGTCGACCTCGAGCGTGGGCCCGCCCGCCGGGGTGAGGGCCACGTGGTAGCGGGTGGGGCTGCGGCGTTCGACGACCACGGCGACGTCGTGACCGCGGTGGTCGAGGGTGAGCCGCGTGCCGACCTCCTCGGGGTTGCTCGGGCGGCCGCGGGCGGCGCTCGCGAGGAACTCGGCACGCACCGAGGCGAGATCGGCCTCGTAGGCCTCGACGGCCGCCGCGACGAGGGCGACGGGGTCCGCCGGCGCCACCTCACCGGACCGTCGGGCGGCCCAGCCTGCGTCGACGGGCCCGGCCTCGAGGTCGGGGTGACGCAGGAGGGAGAGCATCGCGGACCGGTTCGTCACCGCTCCGTCGAGGACCACGACCGTGCGCTCCAGCGCCCGGCGGAGCCGCGCGAGCGCCTGCGGGCGGTCGGTGCCCCGCGTCCCGAGCGAGGTGAGGATGTCAACGTCCGACCCGGCGGCGACGCCCTGCGCGCCGACGACGTCGCCCACGTGCGGAGCCACGCCGCCGCGCACCCCGGCACCGGTGGCGAGATCGGCGAGGCGGACGCGGTGGCTCCCGACCGCGGGGGTGCCCTCGTCGTCGGCACGGGCGAGGAGGGTGACGGAGACCGCGTGCCCCTCCGGGGGCGGGAGACGGTCGGGCAGGGCCGCCGCCGCCTCGCCGACGACGAGGGCGACGCGGAAGCGGGCGACGGCCTGCGCGATGTCCTCTCCGAACAGCGCGGGGTCGGGGCGGCCGAGCGTGTCGACACCGACGAGCTCGATCCGACCGTCCTCGTCGAGGCGGTACCGCGCGGTGCCGACCCCGCGGTAGCCGACCCGGTCGGCGAGCGCGCGGGTGAGGTGGACGAGTTCGGCGGCGGTGCTCTCCGCCACCCCGGCGGCGGGGAACTCGGTGAGCAGGGCGCGGGGCAGGCGGCCCGGGTCGACGACCGTCTCGGTCCCTCCGTGGGTGGCCGTGTCGTCGACGACGACCACGTCGACCGGCGGCAGGGCCCGCACGTGCCCGTCGAGGGCGGCGAACCCGACCTGCAGGTGGCGGGTGGGCCGGTGGTGCTCGGGATCCACGGGGACCTGGGCCGTCGCCCCTCGATCGACCCGTGCCGTCGCGAGTTCGCCGATCGCCTCCCTGGCGCGGGAGGACGGGCCCGCGACGGCGATTCCGGCCTCCTCGCACGCACGGGTGAGATCGAGGGCCGACACGCCTCCCGGCACCTCACCGATCCACACGCCGTCGATGCGCGCCTCTCGCAGGCTCTGCACGAGGGTCTCGGCGTCCAGGACGCTTCCCGACTCCCCCGCGTCGGGGGTGGCGAGCATGAGGGTGTCCTCGGCGTCGCGCCGGAACCAGGGCGCCGGACCGGTGTGGACGAGGACGGTGGTGACCCGCCGACCCCCGCGTTCCGACCGCGCGTGCCTGGCCTCCTCCCGGATCACGTCGGCCAGAGCTGCGAGCACCCGCGCCGCGGGCTCTCCGACGTCGAGCACGGCGAGCCGGAACGGAGCGGTGGCAGGGGGCGTCTGGGTCATGCGCCCGACCCTATGAGCGGGTGTCCGGTACGCAGAAGTAGCGTTTCCTACCAAGTCCGGGCCCCGACATCGTGGACGTCGACCCCCAGCCGGGCCCCTCATACCCGAGTGCTCGGGTATGAGGGGCCCGTCCGTCGAGACACTCGCGCGGGAACCACGACGCCCCGCCACACCACCGGAGGACCCGGGGCGGACGGGGCGTTGCGGAGCTTCGTCGGTCAGACGGCAGCGCCGCGACGACCGAAGATGAGCTTGAGGATGAAGAGCAGCACACACGCGCCGACGAGGGCGGTGAGGAAGCTCAGGATCATGCCGGCGCCGGCGACACCGGGGGCGAGGAGCTGGAGGAGGAACCCACCGATGAAGGCGCCGACGATGCCGACGATGATGTTGGCGGGCACCCCCATCTGCGCGTCCGTGCCCATCATCTTGCTTGCGATCCAGCCGGCAAGGCCACCGATGATGATCCAGCCGATCCAGCCGAGGCTCGAAAAGTCCATGTGATTCTCCTTCGTCGAACGAGACGGGGAGCCGGGGTGCCCGGCCACAGCCCGCGGTCACAGGGCCCTTTACCCGCACCACGATTGTCTCATGCATCTCACGAGAACGTGGTGCTCACCACAGGTCAACGGGTGTGTCGGGGCTCCTCGGCGAGGTCGTTGGGGCTGGTGGCAGGGTCGATCCGCGCGCCGGAGAGGACCGCCGCCCGTGCGAGCGCGTTGCTCGCGAGCGAGGACACGACGAGCAGCGCGACGAGGGTGATGAACAGGCGCATCAGCCCCCAGAGGGTGGCGCCGTTGTGCGCGCTGGTGCTCACGTACTCGCCGAGGACGATGAGCGGCACGCCGAACGCCGTCACCGGGGAGAGGACGTTGACCCGCATGATCGCGTCCCGCACCCGGATCATCGCGACGGCCGCGAGCAGGACGGAGACCGACCCGACGACGATGAGCGTCCCGGCGACGGCGTCGGCGAGCTGGAGGGGGGTCATCAGCGGCGTCCTCTCGTGATGATGCGGGCCAGGGAGACGGTCGCGAGGACCCCGAGCAGTGAGGCGGTCATGATCGCGTCCTCGACGACGGCGGACCCGAGCAGCACGCCGAAGACGGCGAGGAGCGCGACGACGGAGAAGTAGATGAGGTCGCTGACGACCGCGCGGCTCGCGTCATCACGCGCCCGGAAGACGCCGACGATGCCGACGAGGACGGCGAGCGACAGGATCGCGACACAGACGCCGAGAACGGTCTCGATGATCATCGGTCGTCCTCCGTGCGGGCGTTCGCGTCGTCGTGCGTCCGACGGTCGGGCGTCGTCGCATCGTCCTGCGGGTGACGGGGCTGCGACGCGTGTCGGTGGTGGCCGCGCCGCGCACCGGGGTCGGGAGCGTCGGGCACGTCGCGCGCCGCGCGGGGACCACGGGTCGCGCGCAGCAGCTTGGTCTCCATCTCTCGCAGACCACCCACGACCTCCTCGCGGCTGCCGCCGAAGAGCGTGTGGACGAACAGGGTCGGCGGGGCGTCGGCCGTTCCGGCGGCCGTGCCGACGACGAGGGTGCCGGGGGTGATCGTGATCGAGCTGGCCATCATGGCGATCTCGCCGTCGGTGGCACAGCGCAGCGGGAACTCGACGATGGCGGGGTGAGAGGTGTCCCCGGGTCGGAACGCGGCGACGCACACGTGCCACGTGCCGACCGCGACGGCGTGCAGGACGTAGACGACGTAGGAGACCACGGCGACGAGGTGGCCGATCATCGGAGCACCGCCTGGACGTAGGGGGCGACGTCGGTGAGGGCGACCGCGGCCCGGGCCGTCACCTGGAGGATCGGCTCGGCGAAGAGGAACATCGCGACGGACACCCCGATGAGGGTGACCCCGGGCATCGCGACGGCGGTGCGGATGCTCACGTCACCGACGGGGACGAGGTCGCCGCGGCCGGTCTCGGGGTCCGGTGGCCGGTACCGCTCGAGCGGCCGACCCCAGAAGACGTCGTTCCACAGTCGCTGGAGCGCGAGGAGCGAGATCACCGAGGCGAGGACGATCGCGACGAGGAAGGCCCACGCCGTCCACGGCCGGCTGACGGTCGACGCGGCGGACGAGGCGGCGCCGAGCAGACCCACCTTGCCCCAGAGCCCTGAGGTCGGGGGAAGACCGACGAGGGAGAACAGACCGAGGGCGAACGCGGTGGCCACGAGCGGGTCGCGGCGCGCGAGGCCGTGGAGTCGGTCGAGGCGGCCGGTGCCGTAGGTGTGCTCGATCGCCCCGGCGAGGAGGAGCAGCGCCCCCATCGTGATGATGTGGTGGACCAGGTAGAAGAGCCCGGCCGCGAGCGAGACCGCGGTGAACAGGACGAGTCCGACGAGGATCTGCCCGACGCCGCTCACCATCTGCCAGGCGAGGACGCTGCGCACGTGCGACTCCCCGAAGGTCGCGAACGCGCCGAGGAGGATCGTGAGCACGACGAGGGCGGCGGCGATCGGCAGCCACGGCGCCTCGTGCACGCCGAAGGTCGTGCCGTACACGCGGTAGAGCGCGTACAGGCCGACCTTGGTGTGCAGTGCCGAGAACAGGGCCATGACACCGGCCGAGGTCTCGGGATAGGTCTGCGGCAACCACCCGTGCAGGGGCGCGAGACCGGCCTTCACCGAGAGGGCGAGCAGGACGATCGAGATCGCGAGTCCGGCGCGGGGGTCGGCGGCACCGGACCCGGCGAGCGCCGCGAGGTTCACCGTGCCCACCGTCGCGTACACGAAGCCGACGCCGATGAGCAGGATCGTGCTCGTCACGAGGTTGACCAGCACGAACGTGCGGCCGACACCGAGGCGGCGCCACGAGCCGGCTCCCGCGAGCAGGGCGTAGGAGGGCAGGAGCATGACCTCGACCCACACGAACAGGTTGAAGAGGTCTCCGGTGAGCAGCGCGCCGTTGACGCCCGTGAGGAGGAGCAGCACGAGTGGCGCGAGGAGGCGGCGCCGGTCGACCCCGGTCGCGGTGAGGAAGGCGGCGCACACCGCGGTCGTCGACGAGGTCACGGTGATCATGAGCGCCGAGAGCGAGTCCGACACGATGGGGATGGCGACCCCGGGCACGTAGCCACCGACCTGTTCGGCGACGACGGGGATGCGCGTGTGGACGTCGAGGAGCACGACGCCACCGATCGCGGAGAGCACCGGGACGCCGATCATGACGACCCGGGCCACGACGGGGTGCCGCAGGATGACGAGGAGCCCCGAGGCGATCAGCGGGACGGCGACGAAGAGCGGCAGGAGCGAGGGGCCGGGTTCGAAACCGGCCGAGGGCGTGGGGGCGGCCGTGGGCAGGACCCCGCCGAGGGACGCGAGCATCGGGGTCATCGGTCGTGGTTCTCCCCGGTCGCGGGCATGCGGTGGGTGTCGTCGTTGTGGCCGAGCACGGCGAGCATGAGCATGAACACCGTCACCGCCATCGAGATGACGATCGCGGTGAGCACGAACGCCTGGGGCAGGGGGTCGGCGGCCATCGCCGGATCCACGCGGTCGGTGAGGGGCTCGCCGCGCCAGGCGGTGACGCCGCCGCTGAGGATCATGAGGTTGGCGGCGTGGCTGAGCAGGGTCATGCCGAAGACGGCACGCACCATGCTGCGCGAGAGCAGGAGGTACACCCCTCCGGTGACGAGGACGGCGACGGTCGCGGCGATGATCACGAGGTGCTCCCGGGGTGGGTGGACTCGGGCGGTTCGACCGGCCCGGCGGCCTGGGTCGAGCCGGCGCGGACGGCGGAGGAGCCTCGACCGGCCCGCAGCGGGATCTCCGGGGCGGGTCGGCCGGCGTCGGCGGGGCGGGCGCCGTCGAGGATGAACGTCGTGCCGAACCGGGCCCGGGATTCCCCCTGCGCGGCGGACCGCGGCGTCACACCCTCGCACCCGGCCTCCTCGGCGTGACGGGCACGCTCGGCGGACTCGGACTCGCCGAGGATCTCGCCCTCGGTCATCTCGTCGGCACGTTCGCGGGTGCGCTCCGTGTCGGTGGCCTCGCCGGTGCCGAGGAGGTTGAAGGCCGCCATGACGAGACCGAGGACGGCCATGTAGACGCCGGCGTCGAACACCATCGACGTCGTGAGGTGGAGGCTGCCGACGTAGCCGTGCTGAGGCTGGAGGAAGCTGCCACCGACGAACAGGTCGACGAGGCCGATGCCGACGGCGGTCGCGATGCCGCCGCCGATGAGGAGGAGCGGGAGCTTGGGCGGGCCGATCTGCCGGTCCTGCGAGGTCGACAGGTAGATGAGCCCGACGATCGAGGACCCGACGAGCGCGGCGATGAAGCCACCGCCCGGCGAACCGTGGCCACGCCAGAAGAGGGCGAGGGATGCGACCACGAGGATCGGCACCATGATCCGGAGCATGAGCTGCAGCCCGATCGTGTTGGGCCAGGCCTCGCTGATCGCGCGGTGCGCCGTGGTGCCCTTCTCGCGCAGGTCGAGCTCGGGCAACGGCACGTGGCGGGTGTCGTAGGCGGCAGGGACGTCCTCGGGGGCGCCGATGGCCCGTGAGTCGGCGACGGGGTGGGGGTCCAGGGCCCGGTCGCGGACGGTCGAGAGCACGGCGACGAGCGCGACACCGGTCATCGCGAGGACGGAGAGCTCGCCGAGGGTGTCGAGGGCGCGGAACTCGACGAGGATGACGTTGACGACGTTGTGTCCGCCGCTGATCTCCGTCGTGTGGCCGAGGTAGTACTCCGCGATGTCGGAGCGCCCCCGCCGCCCGGAGAACACCCAGGTCGCGACGCCGGCCGCGAGACCGACGGTGCCGGCGAAGAGGAGCTTGCGCACCCGCGCCGCCACCGAGGTGGTCGTGAAGGTGATCGGCAGCTTCTGCAGGACGAGCATGATGACGACGACCGTGAGGGCCTCGACGAGGAGCTGGGTGAGCGCGACGTCGGGGGCCCCGAGCCGGACCATGAGGACCGTGAGGACGATGCCGACGGCCGACAGTCCGACCACCGCGCCGAGACGCGCCCGCGTGCGGATGACGAGGACGACGCTCGCGGTGATGAGGACGAGCGCGACGACGTCGTAGGTCCGGGTGAGGTTCGGCGTCGCGGGGGGCAACGACGGCAGGAACGGCGCACCGCCGAGGACGACGAGGGCGAACGCGGCGAGGATCGGGGTCAGGTGAAGAGTCGGGTGGTGGCCGGCCACCGTGCCGGACGCGGCGAGCCCGACACGGCGCAGGCCCGCGGTGATCGCGGCGATGACACCGGCCCCGTCCCGCGGGAACAGCGGACGCTCGACGAGCCCCCACAGCCGCTGCCGGACGACGATGACGACGGCACCCAGCGCGAAGATCACGAGCGTCGCGACGAGCGCAGGGGTGAGGCCGTGCCAGAGCGACAGATGCACCTCGTCCGCGGGCGGCACCCCACCCGCCGCGCCCGCGAGGCCGGGGATGGAGGCCTGCATCGCGCGGCTCACCGGGGTGTCGAACACGGAGACGAGGAGACCGAGCGGCACGCCGAGGAGGATCGGTAGCGCGGCGGCGCCGAGGAAGACGACACCGGGACGGTGCACGTGGCACGCCTGGTCGTCGACGTGAGTGGACGCGCGGTCGGGGTGGACGATCTCGCGGGTGCCGTCGACGAAGCCGCCGAAGACGATCTTGACGCAGTAGGCGAAGGTGAGGACGCTCGCCGCCGCGCCCGCGACGAGGGCGGCCCAGCCGGCGACCTCGCCTCCGGGGGCCTCGTGCAGGGCGGTGAGGAGGTTCTCCTTGCTCACGAAGCCGAGCAGTGGCGGGATGCCCGCCATCGACGCGGCGCCGATGAGCGTGACGGTGAAGCTCACCGGCATGAGGCGCCACAGCGAGGGCAGGCGCCGGATGTCGCGGGTGCCGGTCGCGTGGTCGACGACGCCGACCATCATGAACAGTCCCGACTTGAACATCGCGTGGGCGACGACGTGGAGCACGGCCGCGGCGACGGCGACCTTGGTGCCCACCCCGATCGCGGAGACGACGAGACCGAGCTGACTCACCGTCGAGTACGCCATGAGCTTCTTGAGATCGGTCTGCTGGAGGGCGAAGAACGCCCCGAGCGCGGCGGTGAACAGTCCGACGCAGATGAGGAGCGCGTTCCAGATGGGGGTGGCGTGGAACGCGGCCGAGAAGCGCAGGAGCAGGAAGATGCCGGCCTTGACCACGGCCGCGGCGTGCAGGTAGGCGCTCACCGGCGTCGAGGCGGCCATCGCGTCCGGCAACCAGACGTGGAACGGGAACTGGGCCGACTTGGTGAACCCCGCGGTGAGCACGAGGACGGCGACCGCCGCGGTGAAGGCGGGGTCGGTCACCCAGACCGAGTGACCGAGGGCCTCGCTCATCGTGAGCGTGCCGGTGCGTGCGGCGATGAGTCCGACGGCGACGAGCAGGGTGAGCCCGCCGACGAAGGTGAGGAACATCGTGCGCAGCGACGCGAGCTGGCCGCCGCGCCCGGCCTGGCCGACGAGGAGGAACGAGGCGATGCTCGTCACCTCCCAGCAGACGAAGAACCACACGAGGTCGTCGGCGAGGACGAGACCGGTCATCGCGAGCGTGAACATCGCCATGACCGTGTAGAAGCCCGTGTGCCGCAGCGGCCGACCCTCGACGTCCGTGGGGTCGAGGTAGCGGGTGGCGTAGACGAGGACGACGGCGCCGACGAGCAGGGCGATCGCCGTGAACACGATGCCCAGGCCGTCGGCACGCAGCGACACCGAGACGCCGAGGCTGGGTAGCCAGGGCATGGACCAGGTGGGATGTCCGCCCGCCATGACCTCCCGCGCCGCGGGCATGAGCACGACGGCGGCGAGCACGTAGAGCGCGGCCAGGATGAAGCCGGCGTTGCGTCGCAGGATCCGGCACAGCAGCGGGGTGGCGACGACGCCGAGGAGCAGCAGCACCATGGACAGGGGCATCGATGTCGTCGCGGTCATTCACGCACTCCGGGGAGAGGGGGCAGGGGGCGGGCCGTCTCGGCCGCCGGAGGCCACCGAGACCTCGGGAGAACCGCACCCGTGTTGCTTCGCCGACCAGACTTCCCGGCACACCGGAACCCCACGTTATCCGAAAGCATGCCCCGAGCCCCAACGCCCTCGGCGGGATCGGTCTCGTCCCACGTCCGGCGGACCGCTTCGCGGCAGCCTGAGCGCTTTGACCGAATCCGTACGGACTCGAGTCCGCATCGTGACCGCGTCGTCACGGCCGTGACTCGCAACCGATCGAGACTTGACGTCGTGTTCCGATCCCCTCACCGTGCCGTGACATTCGCTCTCGTCGCCGTCGTCCTCGGCCTCCTCGCCGCGTTCGCCGCGGTCGCCGACGGCGGTCATGCCCTCTGGCCCTGGTGGTCCCTCGTCGGGCTCCTCTCCTTCCTCGTGCCACTCGGCTCGTGGAGCGCGCACTCCTCCCGCAGTCGGCTCGTCGCACTCGCGGCCCTCATGTCGTCCTCGGCGGTCCTCGTCGGCGGGATCGCGGCGACCTCGACGGCCGTCCTCCTCGTCCTCGTCCTCACGCTGTTCGCCGTCGCGCCCGCGATGCTGCTCACCCCGCACCTGCGGGGTCACCGCGTCGTCGGTCTCGCGCTGTTCGCCGTCCCGGTGCTCCTCGTGGGTGCGGCGGTCCCGATGCTGGCCGGCTCCGGGCTCGGCCTGGAGGACCTGCTGGCGCTCGTCCCCGTCGGCGTGACGGGCACGGCCGCCGCGGGCGGCGCGGCGAACGTCGCCGAGGTCCTCGGGGCCCTCAGCCCGCTCCTCGGGCCCGCGCTCCTCTTCGGCGGGACGGCGACGCTCGTCGGCTGCGTCGTCGACCTCGCCTCCCGGCTGCGCACGCGGATCTCGGCGCAGACGGCACGAGGCATCGCGTTCGTCGTCGGCGGCCTCACGCTCACTCTCGTCGCGGCCGCCGGTGCCGTCGCCGCCGGCAGCCTCTCGGGCACCGCCTCACGGGTCGGGGAGGTCGGGGTCGTCCTCGTGCTCGCCGGCGTCGCCGCCCTCGCCCACGGTCTCCGGGAA
Organism: Mobilicoccus sp.; assembly: GCF_032060985.1. Lineage (NCBI taxonomy): Bacteria > Bacillati > Actinomycetota > Actinomycetes > Micrococcales > Dermatophilaceae > Mobilicoccus > Mobilicoccus sp. The sequence continues at coordinate 40,376 of NZ_DAMBGD010000020.1, read as the reverse complement.
CTGGCACGGACGCAGGAACTCTCGGGCGCCGGCGGTATCCTCACCGTGCTCGCCGTCCTCGCGGTTCTCGGCGGTGCGCTGCTCGCCCCTGCCGATGCGTGGATCACCGCCGCCTCCCTGGCCGCGTTGCTCTCGCTCGCCGGGGTGCTCGGCGCCGTCACCGGGCTGTGCGGAGCAGCGGCGCTCGTGCGTCTCCCTCGCCGCGAGCGGAACCCCTCACGCGTCGTCGGTCTGCGGGCTCGGATCGCCCAGCCCTGACGTCGGTCGGCACGCGTCCCGAGAACCCGGAGGTCACGCCCCCATGAGCGTTCCCCGCCCTCCCCGACAACGTCCCACCTCATCGTGGGTCGACCCCCAGCACCTGCCCTACCCGCTCGTCGTCGCGGGGGCGTGGTCCGGTCGGCTCGTGCTCATCGCCGTCGCGGCGGCCCTGCTCGTCTACGCCCTCGGCAAGGTGAGCTTCATCGTCATCCCCCTCGCGGTGGCGACGCTGCTCGCTGTGCTGCTGCACCCCCTCCACCGGTTCCTGCAGCGGCGCGCGCGCGTCCCCGCCGGCCTCTCCGCCGGACTGTCGCTCATCCTCCTCATCGTGCTCGTCACGGGATCGGTGAGCCTCGCCGGCACGCAGATCGCGACCGGCGCGGCCGACATGCGCGACAGCGTCTCGCAGGGCATCGACAGCCTGCTCGCCTGGCTCTCCGACGGGCCGCTGCAGCTCACCACGACACAGCTGGAGAACTACGTCGACCAGGCCCGTGACGCCCTCCAGAACAACTCCTCGGCGCTCACCTCCGGCGCGCTCGCGGCGAGTTCGTCGGCCGTCGACTTCTTCGCCGGGATGCTCATCGCCCTGTTCGCGACGTTCTTCTTCCTCTACCAGGGCGAGAAGATCTACCGCTTCGTCCTCTCCCTGCTGCCCAAGGCCGCACAGGGCCCCACCTACCAGGGGCTGCGTCGCGGCTGGATGAGCCTCGGCGCCTACGCCCGCACCCAGGTCATCGTCGCGGCCGTCGACGCGCTCGGCATCGCGCTCGGTGCGCTCCTGCTCGGGCTCCCGTTCGTCGTCCCGCTGTTCCTGCTCGTGTTCATCGCCTCGTTCGTGCCCGTCGTCGGCGCGATCGTGTCGGGCATCGTCGCCGTGCTCATCGCGTTCGTCGTCAAGGGCCCGATGATCGCGCTCGCCATGCTCGGCATCGTGCTGCTCGTCCAGCAGCTCGAGTCGCACGTCCTCCAACCGTTCCTCATGGGCAAGGCGGTCGCGCTGCACCCGCTCGCCGTCATCCTCGCCGTCGCGGTCGGTTCGTTCCTGCTCGGCATCGTGGGCGCCCTGTTCGCCGTGCCGGTGCTCGCGGTCGTCAACTCGACGATGCGGTACCTCACCGGCGACGACCCCTTCCCCCAACTCGGTGACGGACCCATGCCCGGGGCCGACCCCCAGCCCGTCGAGAACGACCTCCCCACCGCGGCGGACTCCGAGACGAGCCCCCGGACGACCTCCGAGACGAAGGACGCACAGACCGGCGGGTCCCACTCCGTCGACCGCGACCGACGATGACGGTGTGAGAGTGCCCCGATCGGGCACCGCGCCCCCACGCCCCGCGCGGCAGCGCGTCACGAGGATCGCCCACCCCACCGGTGGGCGATCCTCGTCTCCGGCGGGCGGAGCGGGGGTTCGGCCCACGCGCTCCGCCCCCTAGCATGGGCGGGTGGACTGGACCCAGTACGACGCAGCGCTCTTCGACCTCGACGGTGTCCTCACGCCCACCGCCACCGTGCACATGGCGGCGTGGGAGGAGATGTTCACCGCGTTCCTCGCGACCCGGGGGGCGGCCGCCTACACCTCCCAGGACTACTTCGACCACGTCGACGGCAAGCCCCGCTACGACGGCGTGCGCGACCTCCTCGCCTCACGCGGACTCACCCTCCCCGAGGGCACACCGGAGGACCCGAGCGACGCCGACACCGTCTGCGGACTCGGCAACCGCAAGAACGACGCCTTCAACGCCGTCCTCGACCGTGACGGCGTGGAGCCCTACCCGGGGTCGCTCGCGCTGATCGAGGCACTCGCCGAGCGCGGCGTGCGCATGGCGGTCGTGTCCTCCAGCAAGAACGCCCCCGCGGTCCTCGCCGCGGCGGGCATCGACCGGTTCTTCCCCGTCGTCGTCGACGGCCGGGTCGCCACGCAGGAGGGCCTGCCCGGCAAGCCCGCCCCCGACACCTTCCTCGCCGCCGCCGAGCGTGTCGGTGCCTCCCGTGAACGCGCCGTCGTCCTCGAGGACGCGACCTCCGGCGTCGCCGCGGGCCGGGCCGGGGACTTCGGCCTCGTCGTCGGCGTCGACCGCGGCGCCGGGGTCGACGCCCTCACCGCGGCGGGTGCCGACGTCGTCGTCGGGGACCTGCAGGACCTCCTCCCGTGAAGACGACCTACGGCGGCGTCGATCCCCTCGACCGCAACCGTTTCCCCATCGACCCCTGGCGTCTCGTCGAGCGCTTCCCCAAGACCTCCGACCTCGGGACGACCGAGACCCTCTTCGCCGTCGGCAACGGCTACCTCGGGATGCGTTCCAACCCGCCCGAGGGCCGCGAGGCCCACACCCACGGCACGTACGTCAACGGGTTCCACGAGACGTGGCCCATCCACCACGCGGAGCAGGCGTACGGGTTCGCCACCACAGGCCAGACGATCGTCAACGTCCCCGACAGCAAGGTGATGAAGCTCTACGTCGACGACGAGCCGCTGCTGCTCGCGATCGACGACCTCGAGGAGTACGAACGCTCCCTCGACTTCCGTGAGGGCGTCCTCCGCCGCGACGTGATCTGGCGCACCCCCGCGGGCAAGCGCGTCCGCGTGCAGACCTCCCGGATGGTCTCGTTCACCCAGCGCCACCTCGCGGTCTTCACGATCAACGTGACGATGCTCGACGGCGACGCGCCCGTCGTCATCTCCAGCCAGATCCTCAACCGACAGGACGGCTTCGACGAGTACAACTCCCCGGGCGAGGCGATGGGGGAGGGCTTCGACCCGCGGCGCACGATGACGTTCACCGACCGCGTCCTCGACCCCCAGGGGCACTGGAACTCCGAGCGACGCATGATCCTCGGGTACCGGTGCGCGTCCTCCGGGATGACCCTCGCCGTCGGCGCCGACCACGCGATCTTCACCGACAACGACTACGAGACGTTGATCGACACCCAGCCCGACCTGGGCAAGAAGGTGTTCCGCATCGACGCCAAGCAGGGCAAGCCGATCTTCATCACCAAGGCCGTCGCCTACCACACCTCCCGCGGGGTGGCCGTCCGCGAACTCTTCGACCGGGTGCGGCGCACGCTCGACCGCGTCCGCCAGGACGGTGTGCAGCACTACCACGAGGAGCAGGCGCGCTGGCTCGCCGAGTACTGGGATCGGTGCGACGTCGAGATCGAGGGACACGGCGACATACAGCAGGCGGTGCGCTGGAACCTCTTCCAGCTGGCCCAGGCCACCGCGCGCACCGACCAGCTCGGCGTGCCCGCCAAGGGCGTCACCGGCGCCGGCTACGAGGGCCACTACTTCTGGGACTCCGAGGTCTACATCGTCCCGTTCCTCGCCTACACCTCGCCGGTCACGGCCCGCAACGTGCTGCGCTTCCGCGTCAATCTTCTCGAGGCCGCCCGGGAGCGCGCCCGCGTCCTCGCCCAGAAGGGCGCCCTGTTCCCCTGGCGCACGATCAACGGCGAGGAGGCCTCGGCCTACTACGCGGCGGGCACCGCGCAGTACCACATCGACGCCGACGTGGCCTTCGCCGTCGCCAAGTACGTCGACGCCACCGGTGACGAGCCCTTCCTCGCCCGCGACGGCGTCGAGATCCTCGTCGAGACCGCCCGCCTGTGGGCCGACCTCGGGTTCTGGCACGTCAACGGTCGCGAGAAGTTCAACATCCACGGCGTCACCGGCCCCGACGAGTACACGACCGTCGTCAACAACAACCTCTTCACCAACGTCATGGCCCGGTTCAACCTCGAACGGGCGGCCTCGGTGGTGCGGGGGTTCGCCGAGAGCGACCCCGAGACCTATGCGCGCCTGCGCTCGCGACTGCATCTCGAGGAGGGGGAGGTCGAGGAGTGGGAGCGGTGCGCCGCGGGCATGGCCATCCCGTTCGACACCGAGCTCGGCATCCACCCCCAGGACGAGCACTTCCTCGAGCGCGAGATGTGGGACCTCGAGAACACCCCGCCCGAGAACTTCCCCCTCCTGCTGCACTACCACCCGCTCGTCATCTACCGGTTCCAGGTGCTCAAACAGGCCGACGTCGTGCTCGCGCTGTTCCTCCAGGGCGACCGCTTCACCGCGGAGGAGAAACTCGCGAACTTCGAGTACTACGACCCGATCACCACCGGGGACTCCTCGCTGTCGGCGGTCGTCCAGTCGATCATCGCCGCCGAGGTCGGGCACAAGCAGGCGGCGCTCAAGTACTTCCGCGAGGGCCTGTACGTCGACCTCGCCGACCTGCACGGCAACACCCGTGACGGCATCCACATCGCCTCGGCCGGCGGGGTGTGGAACGCCCTCGTCGACGGTTTCGCGGGCATGCGCGACTTCGGCGGTCGGCTCACCTTCGACCCCCGCCTGCCCGACAGCTGGCCACAGCTGCGGTTCCGGCTCACCGTGCGCGGCACCCACCTGCGGGTCACGGTGCAACAGGAATCGATCACCTTCGAGGTGCTCGACGGGCCGGAACGCGAACTCGAGGTCCGCGGCACCCCCCACGTCGCGCGCCCCGGGGAGCCTCTCGTCGTCCCGCTCGACGGGCAGGGCCCGCGACTCACCTACGGGCTCTCCCAGCGCCGGCCACCCGAGCTCCGCCGCGGCCTGGGCACGGTGCCCGACATCTCCGGGCTGGGGTTGTCGAGCGTGCCCGGGGTGCAGGAGGACTGACCTCACAACAGCGCGAGGGACCCCGCCATCACGCCCATGCCGCCGATGAGGCTGTAGACCGTCGCGTGGTGGTGACCGAAGTCGTGCGCGGCGGGGAGGAGTTCGTCGAGGGAGACGAACACCATGATCCCCGCGACCGCGGCGAACGCGAGCGCCATCGTGACGGGCCCGAGGAACGCGCTGAGCACGAGCAGACCCACGAGGGCGCCCACGGGTTCGGCGAGTCCGGCGAGGACGGAGTACCGGAAGCCCGTCCACGCCGAACGCGTCGCGTAGGCCACCGGCACGGCGACGGCGATGCCCTCGGGCACGTTGTGGACCGCGACGGCAACGACGACGGGCACCGCGATCTCCGGCGCCTGCGTCGCGGCGAGGAACACGGCGAAGCCCTCGGGGAAGTTGTGCAGGGCGATCGCGCCGGCGGTGAGCATCCCGGTCCGCATCATCCGGGCGCGGACCCGTTCGCCGCGCTCGTCGTCCTCCCCGTGCTCATGGGGATTGATGGAGGCGGGCACGAGCCGGTCGATGACCGCGATGAGGGCGATGCCCCCGAAGAAGCCCGCCATCGTCAGCCACGGGGCCGCTCCCCCGACCTCCTCGGTGAGGGTGTCCTGCGCGATCCCGAGGAGCTCGACGAACGACACGTAGATCATCACGCCCGCCGAGAACCCGAGGGCCGATGCGAGGAACATCGGCGACGGGCGGCGTCGGACGAACACGACCGCCCCGCCGATGGCCGTGGCGAGACCGGCGACGAGCGAGAGCGCGAGCGCGGTGGGGATCCCCTCCATGCTCACAGGAACTCGAGCGGGTCGAACTCCTCGATGGGGATGATCCGGATACGGGGGAGGCGGGTGTCGAAGGCCTCGACGTCGTACTCGAGGTCGAAGAACTCCAGGCCGCGGTCGACGAGTTCGCGGTAGCCGGAGCTGCGGAACTCCTGGAAGGCGATGACGCCGGTGCGGCGGCCGTCGCACAGCTCGGCGAGGTCGGGGAGGAAGTCGCCGTCGTGGCTCGCGAGCATGACGTCGGCGGGACGGTCCTTGAGGGCCTGCAGGGTGCGGGAGATCGCGATGTCGACGATCTTCTCGTCGGGTCGGCCGGTGAGGGGGACGGGACGGAACCCGATGCTCATGAGGGCCTGGACGAACGACATCGGCAGGTCGTGCCGGGCGGCGAGGAAGAACAGTCCCTTGACCGGCTGGTCCCATTCCGCCCGCGCGAACGACAGGACGCGCTCCCACCGAGGGCGCTCCTCGGGGCGGGGGCGGCGCTCGAGGATGCCGACCCCGAGGGTGGCGTCGAGGTTCTCCCCGTCGATGAGGAGATAGGTGGTGCGGTCCTCGTCACTCATGTGTCCCCTTCCGTGGCGCCGCCGCGGCACCTCGGCCAGGGTAGGACAGCGGGGCCGCCGTGGTGCGGGCGCACGTCGCCGGACCGGTCGGCGAGGCCCGCCGGGTCGTGCGCGGCGCCGCGGATGCGCGACGATGACGGTGACGAAAGGGAGGCCATGACGCTCACACCCCGCGGCCTGGACAAGGTCGAGACGCTCGTGGAGAAGGGCGTCGACGTCCCCAACCCGTGGACGGTGACCATCGACGACGACGTCCCCCTGGACCGCATCAGCGGTGACGGGGTGACGATCCACCCCGGGTGCCGGATCCGCGGCGCGCGCACCGTGATCTCGGCGGGGGTCGAACTCGGCCGGGAGGGTCCGGTGACGATCGAGGACTGCCGCCTCGGCGAGGGCGTCGCCCTCAAGGGCGGGTATGCGAGCAAGGCCGTGTTCCTCGACGGCGCGAACCTCGGTCTCGGCCACCACGTGCGCGAGGGGTGTCTGCTCGAGGAGCAGTCGGGCGGCGCCCACACCGTCGGCCTCAAGCAGACGATCCTCTTCCCCTTCGTGACGATCGGGAGCCTCGTCAACTTCTGCGACGCGTTCATGGCGGGGGGCACGAGTCGCTCCCACCACAGCGAGATCGGCTCGTCCTACATCCATTTCAACTTCACCCCCACCGGTGACAAGACGACCCCGTCGATGTTCGGCGACGTGCCCCGCGGCGTGACGTTGCGGGAGAAGCCGGTCTTCCTCGGCGGTCAGGGCGGGTCGGTCGGCCCCGTCCAGGTCGGCTACGGCAGCGTCGTCGGCGCCGGGTCCGTGCTGCGCGGTGACGTGCCCGAGGAGGGACACCTCGTCCTCGACGGCGCCCCGCGCCCCCTGCGCCGCCCCTACCAGGGCGAGAGCTACCGCTCCCTCGTCCCGATGGTCCGCAAGAACCTCCACTACCTGGCCCAGCTCGACGCCCTCGAGGCGTGGTACCGCCACGCCCGGCGCCCGTTCTTCGAGGCGCAGGAGTTCGGCCCGTTCATGCTCGAGGGCGCCGTCGCGATGATCGCCTCGGCGCGGGGTGAGCGCGGCGGCCGGCTCCTCAAACTCGCCGCCAAGCTGCCCTCGACCGAGGAGACCCCCGCCGCCCTCGCCGCCGTGATGAGTGACCTCGTCGGGGCCTTCGGCGCCGAGGCGCCGGCGCCGGATCCGGCGCTGTCGCAGGTCTTCTCCGACGCCGCGTCCACGGGGACCCGGTACCTCGACGCCATTGGCGGCCTCGAGGACGACGCCGTCGCCGCCGTGCAGAGCTGGCTCTCCGATCTCGTCGAGGCGCGCATGGTCGCCGCCTACGACCTCGCCCCCGCGCTGCGCCCCTGACCGGCACGCCCGCGGACCCCACCGGGGGTGCAGGACGGCCGGAACACCGGTGACGGCCCTTCGGTTGACCCCCACATGAAGATCGACATCTGGTCCGACATCGTCTGCCCGTTCTGCTACATCGGTCGCACGCACCTCGAGAAGGCGATCGAGGCGTTCGAGCACGGGGAGGACCTGCGACGCGACCTGCAGATCGTGTGGCACTCCTTCGAACTCGACCCGACCTACGCCAAGGGCAACGCGACGCCCCTCGTCGAGCTCGTCGCGAAGAAGTACGGGGTGACGCCGGAGCAGGCCGCACGCCAGCACGAGGCGATGCACGCCCAGGCGGCCGCGGTGGGCCTCGACTTCCGTTGGGAGCAGGCGCGCTACGGCAACACCTTCGACGCCCACCGTGTCGGCCACCTCGCCGCCCGGGCCGGTCGGGACATCGCCGACGCCTACGAGCTCCGGCTCATGAAGGCCTACTTCACCGACGGCCTCCTCGTCGAGGACCCCGCCGTCATCCGTGAGCTCGCCGTCGAGGTCGGCCTCGCGGAGGCCGACGTCCGGCGGGTGCTGGAGTCCGACGAGTTCGCCGCGGAGGTCCGCGCCGACGAAGAGGCCGCCCGGCGCCTCGGCATCACCGGCGTGCCCTTCTTCGTGTTTGACGAGAAGTACGCCGTCTCCGGTGCCCAGCCGGTCGAGGTGTTCGTGCGCGCGCTGAGCACCGCGTGGGAGGAGTCGCGCCCCGCGCCGTTCCGCATGGTCACCGGCGACGAGACGTCGACCGACACCGCGCCACACGACGAGCCTCACGAGGGTGCCGTGCCGGAGGGCGCCGTCTGCGGGCCCGACGGGTGCGAGATCCCCTCCGCCTCCCCGGACGGGACGGCTGCAGGCGCTCGGTGACGTCAGGCGCCGAATGAGGCGAGGCGCGCGAGGCGCGCAGCCCTACAGCCACCGACGGGCACGACCCCCGGGGACCGCCGTCGAGCGGCCCCCGGGGGTCGTGCCGTCTCAGGCCGGGGTGTCGGTGAACGCGGCGTCGCGGCTGCCGACCTTGCGGGCGACGGTGAGGTGCCCGCCGAGGAACCCGCCGGCGCCGACGAGGGCGACTCCGCCGAGGCCGAGGACACGCCCGAGACCGTCCCGCCCGGCCCGGCGGGCCAGCCAGGAGGCGATCTGGAACACGACGGCGCCTCCGTTCGCCGCGGCGTGGACGACGCCGACGCGCTTGTCGCGCGGCGGGAGGTCCGCGTACTCGGCCCACCCGCTGAGCGCGGAGGGGACGGCCGTGACCACGCCGAGACCGGTGAGGAGCCGGGCCGCGTCGCGGGAGTCGTCGCCGGCGAGGACGTCGAGGGCGACCGCGCTCATCCACGAGCCCATCGGCAGGTCGACGACGAGGGGGTGCAGCGCGTGGCCGAGCCACCGTCCGGTGAGCAGGCCCGTGACCCCGTCGTTCGCGGTGATCGTGCCGGAGATCCCGTCACCGAGACGGGTCGCGGCGTCGAGGGCCGTGGCGTCCTCGAGCGCGAGGACCGCGGGCGTGAGCGGGCTCTCGGGTGCCGTCCACTGGCGGGGCAGGGAGGTGGGGGTGGGCCGATCGGTCATCGTCTCGCCTTCCGCATCGGTGGGTGCCGTGCTCGCCACCCTTCCATCGACGACCGCCGCACGCACCCGGAGGAGCGCACCGCCACCACCGTCCAGCGCGGGAACGGCCGTCCCTGGACCCCGCGATGACGTCATCCGCCGTCGGCATCCGCCCTCGGCATCCGCCGTCGGTCGGCGATGGCTGGGCGAAAAGCGGTGGAGGCCGCGGCGCGAGAGACGGCCCGGCCCGCCCGGCCGAGCCCCATGGACGGGACGACGGTTCAGGACGCCTGTCCCGTTCGGGTCCCGCGGGGGCCTCGCTGCGCGAGAATGCGAGGTGCCGCCGTCGGTCGGCGGCATCGGGGAACAAGGGGAACGGGGATTCACATGTCCACAACGACAGCACGCCGTCGTGCCGGGGGCCTCGCCCTCGCCACCGCCTGCACGGCCACGATGTGCGCCGCGGCACCGTCCGTGGCCGCCGCGCAGACCTCGACGGCGGCACGGAGCGCGGCGCAGCCGTCGACATCCGGCACGGCCGTGGTCCAGGCGGCCACCCGCACGGAGGGACGTCAGCGCAAGCCTCCCGCCAAGCGCCCGGCGGCGAAGCGGCCGGCGGCCGGGTTCCGTGCGGTGCGCACCACGGCGGCGCCGGTCGTCGCGACGCACTCTCCTGCCCGGGGGCAGGTGTGGTTCCTCGAACGCGACGCGAGCGGCCGCATCATCCTGCAGCGCAACGACGACGGGCGCTGGTCGACGACGCGTCTCCCGGTGACGCACACCGACTACCAGAAGCCGGACCTCCACGGGTCGGCCGCGAACGACGTGTGGGTCACCGCGGGGGGTCAGCTGTGGCGGTTCGACGGACGCCGCTGGTCGCGGGTCGGGCTCCCGGCCGGCGCCAGGGCCACCACGGTCCACGACGTGCCCGGCCCGAGCGTCTACGTCGGGCTGAGCGGTGACCTGCGCACGACCGGCATCTACCGACTGGAGCGTGGCCGGTGGACCTCCCTCGGACGCCCGGCCGACAGCGACACCGACACTCCGTACGGCCCGTCGTACACACCCACCGATCTCACCCGCACCGACGGGCGGTGGTTCGCCACGTGGCTGGCCCGCCCCAAGAGCGCGGCCCGGTGGGAGATGGCTGCCGCCTACGAGAACGGCACCTGGAAGCCGCTCTACCAGACCTACATGTACGGGAGCGGCTCCTACGTGCGGCTGGGCGCGTGGCTCGTCCCCACCCGCGACGACCAGCTCGTCTTCACGACGTGGCGTTACTCCTCCGACGATCCGTCCGCCGCGTCGGGCTCCTGCATCCGGTGGACGAAGGCCCACGGCACCACGCAGCCGTGCCGCACCACGTGGGCCGTCGGGGCAGCGGCCGTGCTGCCGAACGGCAACATCGTCCTCGGCGGTGACGACGTCCGGCGCGCGGGTCAGGCCCCCGTCGAGGGCACGTTCGGGATCCGCACGAAGGCGGGTGTGGAGAAGTACGTGGGCGGCGACCCGGGGGACGCGACCCTCGCGATGACCGTCGAGCCCCGCACCACGAGGGTCTGGGCGGCGACGAAGAAGGGCGACGTCACCACCATCCAGCGCTGGGACGGCTGACCCGGACCCCGCGACGGCGTCATCGGTGAGGTCATCGATTCGGGGGTCATCGCCCTGGATCCGATGACGTCGTCGATGACGTCATCCGCCGTCGGGGGCCCTCATTGGCCGTCGGGGCCCTCGGCCGGGGGGTCAGTAGGTGGGGGCGTCGGGGTCGACGTCGTGAACCCACTCGAGGATGCCTCCCGGGATGTGGGCGACACGTTCGTAGCCCGCGCCGAGGAGGGCGTGGGCGGCGCGCTGCGATCGGACCCCCGCCTTGCAGAACAGGACGATGTCGCGGTCGCGCGGGAGGTGGGCCTCGCCGGAGAGCAGCGTCCCGAGCGGGACGAGTTCGGCGCCGTCGACGGCGACGATCGCGTGCTCGGCGGGTTCCCGGACATCGACGACGAGCAGGTCCTCCTCCCCGTCACCAGCGGCGCGGGCGGCGAGGCGGCCGGCGAGGTCGCGGGCGCTGACCTCGGCGATGGTGGGCTCCATGGTGGTGTCCTCCGGTGTGGTCGGGAGTCCGCACGAGGCGGAGTAGTCGCGCGCGTGAATCTGCAGGTCGGTGACGGGGACGCGTGCGGGGTCGGGGCGGATCGTCAGCTCGCGCCACGTCGCCGCGAGGGCGTCGTGGACGAGCAGCCGCCCCACGAGGGTGCGGCCCCGGCCGGTGATGAGCTTGATCGCCTCGGCCCCCATCGCCGACCCGATCGCCGCGCAGAGCACGCCCATGACCCCGGCCTCGGCACACGACGGCACGAGACGCGGGTCCGGGGGCTCGGGGAACACGTCGCGGTAGACGGGCCCGACTCCGGCCCAGAACACCGACACCTGGCCGTCGAAGCGCAGGATCGATCCCCACACGGACGGCATCCGGAGGATCTCGCACGCGTCGGCGACGAGGTAGCGCGTGGCGAAGTTGTCGGCGCCGTCGAGGACGAGGTCGTACTCCGCGAAGATCGCCAGGGCGTTCCCGGGCGTGAGGCGCATCCGATGCGGAACGACCGTGACCAGCGGGTTCACCCGCTCGACGGCGTCCCTGGCCGAGTCGACCTTCGCGCGGCCGACGTCACCCGTCCCGTGGACGACCTGCCGTTGGAGGTTGGACTCCTCGACGACGTCGTCGTCGATCACCCCGATCGTCCCGACCCCGGCCGCCGCGAGGTACAGGAGCGTCGGCGACCCCAGGCCGCCCGCGCCGATCACGAGCACGCGAGCGTTCTTGAGTCTCCGCTGCCCCTCTTCGCCGATCTGCGGGAGGAGGAGGTGACGGGCGTACCGCCGCTTCTCCGCCGTGGTGAGCGCCGGGGCCGGCTCGACGAGGGGTGGGATCGGGCGCGACGCCGCGGCACCGGACCCGGCATCGCGCATGACGGTGGGCTGATCGGCGGACCCGGTGGACCCGGCGGACCCGGCACCAGGCGTGGCGGCAGACTCGGCGGAGGGGCTCACAGGTCGGCCCGATCGGTCATCGGGGACGAGGCGAGCGCGTGTTCCCGGCGGGGGATGCGCCCGGCCCGGCGGGCGAGGTACCCGGCCTCCACGGAGCGGGCGAACGCGGCCGCCATCATCGCGGGGTCCTGCGCACGCGTCACGGCACTCGCGAGGAGCACGGCATCGCATCCGAGCTCCATCGCGAGCGCAGCCTCGGACGCGGTCCCGATGCCGGCGTCGAGGACGATCGGCACCCCGGCGCGGGCGACGATGAGCTCGATGTTGTGCGGGTTGAGGATGCCGAGACCGGTGCCGATGGGGGCGCCGAGCGGCATGACCGCCGCCGCCCCGACCTCCTCGAGCCGCCGTGCCGTGACCGGGTCGTCGTTGGTGTACGCGAACACGGTGAAGCCCTTGGCCACGAGTTGCTCGGTGGCGTCGAGAAGTTCGACGACGTCCGGCAGCAGGGTGCGGTCGTCGGCGATGACCTCGACCTTCACCCAGTTCGTCTCCAGCGCCTCGCGACCCAGTTCGGCGGTGAGGACCGCCTCCCGCGCGGTGTAGCAGCCCGCGGTGTTGGGCAGGAGCGCGATGTCGAGGCGGCGGAGCATCTCGAACAGCGACCCCTGCGTCGAGGGGCTGTACCGCCGTAGCGCCACGGTGGTGAGCGCGGTGCACGAGGTGATGAGCGCCTCCTCGAGCCGTTCCAGGCTGGAGAGCCCGCCGGTGCCCATGATGAGCCGCGAGGGCAGGCTCACCCCGTCGACGACCAGCGGGGCGACGTGGGGCTCACGGGCGTCGGAGTCCGTCATCCCCCCTGCACCGCCGTGACCAGTTCGAAGGTGTCCCCGTCGAGGATCTCGGTGTACGCCCAGGCCCCGCGCGGCACGACGACGCCGGCACGGGCGAGCGCGACGCCCAACCCCTGACCGGTGGGGGCGCGGCCGTCGTCGCCGATCTCCCTGCCGGTCTCGAGCGAGACGAGGTCGCGGCACGTGGCCCCGACCGGGAGGGTTCGCGGGGTGTCGTTGACGGTGAGGGAGACCTCGCCGATGTCGGTCATGGTGTGTCCTTTGCGACGGTGGAGTCGACGGTGGGGCGGGAGGGCTCGGAGGAGCCGGAGGGCCCGGCGGCACGCGCGAACCGCTGGGGGTCGGCGCAGCCGGCGAGGGCGAGGAGGTCGTCGTCGCCCTCGTGCGCCGAGCCTCCGAGACGACGGACGTGCGCGGCCACGAGGTCGGCGGTGAGCGGCGCGAGGAGGATGCCGTGCCGGAACAGGCCCGTCGCGACGACGACGCCGGGCGCGACCGGCCCGATGACGGGTGCGTTGTCGGGGGTGCCGGGGCGCGCTCGGGCGAGGACCTCCTCGACGGCGAACTCCCGCACCGCGGGCACGAGACGCACGGCGTCGACGAGGAGGTCGTGCACTCCCCCGGCGAGGACGCCGCGCTCGTCGTCCTCCCGGCTCGTCGCCCCGAGGAGGACCCGCCCGTCGCCGCGGGGGATGAGGTAGACGGGGCGGCCCTCGACGAGCCCGCGGATCGTGCGCGTCATGAGCGGTGCGAGGTGCGGTGGGGCGGTGAGCCGGACGACCTCGCCGTGCACCGGCCGCAGGACGTGATCGAGGTCGAGCCCGTGCCCGTCCCCGAGGTCGCGGGTGAGGTCGGCGGCGCCGAGACCGGCGGCCACGACGACGACGTCCGCCTCGAGAGCATCCCTCGACGAGCCCGGGGCGAGCTCGATCCGCGGCCGCTCCCCCGCGCGGATTCCGGCGACGGGCTCCTCGACGATCTCGACCCCCTCGGCACGCAGCGCGGCCAGCAGGGCGGCGGCGAGGAGTCGGGGATCGACCTGGTGGTCCTCGGGGGCGAGGAACGCGCAGGTGAGGTGGGGTGAGAGCAGGGGTTCGAGTCGGCGGGCCTCGCGGGTGGTGACGGCCTCGCTCCCGAGCCCGAGCCGCAGGCTCAGCGCATGGAGGTCGGCGAGGTGACCGCGATCGGCGGAGTCGGCGCCGACGATGAGGGTTCCGGAGGTCACGTAGCCCGTGGGGGCGCCGGGCGGCAGGTGTGCGGCGACCTCGTCGACGAACGCGGGGTAGCGCCGGGAGGACTCGGTGAGGAGGGCGGTGAGGTCGTCCTCCCCGTGGAAGGCCTCGCCGACGGGGGTGAGCATGCCGCCCGCGGCCCGCGTCGCACCGGTGGCCGGGGCGGGATCGAGCAGCGTGACGTCGTGCCCCTCGCGATGGAGGCGCCACGCGGTGGCGAGCCCGACCATGCCGGCGCCGGCGACGATGGCGCGCATCGTCCCTCCCTTCGACGGTGTGAGCCGCATCAGGTTCGAGCGGTCGACGAGGTCTCGTCCTCTCAGCCTCGGCGTGAGGCTCCCGCGGAACCCGACTAGCGTAACCAGCCATGCCGACGACATCGCAGGCCACCCGTGACCGCGTGGCCACCGCCCGCATCTACCTGTGCACCGACACGCGCGCCGAGCGTGGCGACCTCCGTGAGTTCGTCCGCGCCGTGTTCGCGGGCGGGGTCGACATCGTCCAGATCCGCGAGAAGGGCATCGAGGCCTCCGACGAGCTCGCGGCGCTGGCCGTGGTGGCCGAGGAGGCCCGCGCCGCAGGGGGGCTCGTCGCCGCGAACGACCGGGCCGACATCGCGGCGCTGGCCGAGGTCGACGTCCTGCACGTCGGGCAGGACGATCTCACGCCTGCCCAGGTGCGGCGGTTCTCCCCCGAGGTCGCGATCGGCCTCTCGACGCACTCCCGCGATCAGCTCGCCGGGGCGCTCGCCGAGCCCGACCTCGACTACGTCTGCGTCGGACCCGTGTGGGCGACCCCGACCAAGCCCGGCCGACCTGGCGTCGGTCTCGACCTCGTCCGCGCCGCTGCGGAGTCCGGCACGACGACACCGTGGTTCGCCATCGGTGGGATCTCCCACACGACCATCGGCGAGGTGCTCGACGCCGGCGCCACCCGGGTCGTCGTCGTCCGCGACCTCACCGAGGCCGACGACCCCGAGGCCGCCGCCCGCCGCCTGCGCCGCGCCCTGCCGGACTGACGGCCGCGGACCTCGCGCGGTTCACCCGACTCACCGTGGCGCCGTGTCCCGGTCGTCGCGACCGCCGGCCGGACCGGACGGGTCGTCGCGTGCATCCGGGGCGACGTCACGGGCGTCGCGCGCGTCGAGGTGTCGGGCGAGCTCCTCGACGTGGGCGCCGAGAGCGGCGACCTCGGCGGCGAGGACACGGAGGTCGTGGCGCGTGGCGGCCTGACTCGCCTCGTCGGCCTCGCGGATGCGGTCGGTGAGCCAGGTCGCGAGGGAGGCGGTGACCGAGCCGAGGAGCGTGACCCCCGCGATCATGAGTCCGGCGGCGACGAGCCGACCCTGGGTCGTCGCCGGGTAGGTGTCGCCGTATCCGACGGTGGTCATCGTCGTGAGGGCCCACCACAGCGCGTCGCCGATGGTCGCGATGGTGGCGTCGGGGGAGGCGCGTTCGGCGTCCAGCACGGCGAGCGCGCCGATGAGCGCGCTGAACGTTGCGCCCCCGACGATGTAGACGACGACCTGACCTCGCAGGATGTTCGCCGAGGTGCGCTGGACGACCGCGAGCGCCGTGACGAGCCGCAGCAGGCGAAGGGGTCGCAGCATCGGTAGGAGAACGACGACGAGGTCGAACGGATGCCGGAGCACGAACCTCAGCCGGTGCCGGGAGAGCAGCACCCGGACGACGTAGTCCACCGCGAACGCCACCCAGGTGGCCGTGCCGACAGCCGCCGCGGCCCGCTGTGTGGCCGGGGGTAACGCCGGATCGAGGATGGGCCAGGCGTAGGCGAGGAGGAACAGCAACGCGAGAGCGGTGAGCGCCGGACCCGCCCGGCGCTCCCAGTTCTCGCGACGGCTGGGGCTCACCTGCTGCGACATGAAGGCCACTGTGGCAGCCGGACCCTCGACTCGACTTCAGGCCCACCGCGCGTCACGCCGACCCGCACCGACCCGTCACACCCGGGACGTCACCACCGGGCCGTCCCGCAGGAACGTCGCCCTCGGGAGCCGTCCGTCACGCCGAACGTCACCGTCCCGACCGCACGAGGCGCGCGATCGCGTCGGAGACCTCCTGCAACTTCGTCTCCTGCTCCTCGCCGCCCTCGCGCGCAGCGGCGACGACGCAGTGGGCCATGTGATCGTCGAGCAGGCCCAGCGCCACGGACTGCAGGGCACTGGTCGCGGCGGACACCTGGGTGAGGACGTCAATGCAGTACCGGTCCTCGTCGATCATCTTGGCGATGCCCCGCACCTGACCCTCGATGCGCTTGAGCCGGGCGAGGTGGGCGGCCTTGTCGTCGTCGTACCCCCGCGGTCCCGCCGGCGGCTGCGGGACGTCGAGCACCTCGGCCACGTCGGCACCCACCACGTCGGGACCCACCACGTCGAGACCCACCATGGACTCCGTCGAACCGGTCACGCAGAGACCCCTTCCCTGGACTGCTCGCGGCCGGCGGTGGAGTGGCCGGTGGACTGTTCACCGAGGCCGCCGTCGGCCGAGGGCGTGAGCGGCGTGAACGACCGCAACCGCAGGCTGTTCGCGACCACGAACACCGAGCTGAGCGCCATGGCGCCGCCGGCGATCATCGGGTTGAGTAGCCCGAACGCGGCCAGCGGCAACGCGAGCACGTTGTAGGCGAACGCCCAGAACAGATTGGTCTTGATGGTGCGCAGCGTCGCGCGGGACAGACGGATCGCGTCGGCGACGAGCCGCAGGTCGCCACGGACGAGGGTGAGGTCGGAGGCCTCGATCGCCGCGTCGGTGCCGGTGCCCATCGCAAGGCCGAGGTCGGACTGCGCGAGGGCGGCGGCGTCGTTGACGCCGTCGCCGACCATCGCGACGACCTTGCCCTGCCCCTGCAGCTCCGCGACCGCTTCGACCTTGCCCTCGGGCAGGACTCCGGCGATCACCTGCTCGATGCCGACCTCGGCCGCGACGGCGCGAGCGACGGTCGCGTTGTCGCCGGTGAGGAGGACGGGGGTGAGACCGAGGTCGCGGATCATCGAGATCGCCTCGGCGCTCGTGTCCTTGACCGTGTCGGTCACGCACAGCACCCCGCGGGCGCGGCCCTTCCACCCGACCGCGATCGCCGTCGACCCGTCGTGACGGGCCCGCAGCAGGGCCGCGTCGACGTCATCGGGGAGGACGCAGCGCGCCTCCATGAGCAGCTCGGGTCGGCCGGCGAGCACCTCGAGGCGCTCACCGTCGACCGTGACGGTGCCGCGCACGCCCTGGCCGGGGACGTTCTCGAACGCCGTGACCGGAAGGAGTCCGTCGCCTTCCGCGGTGCCGGGGCCGGCGGATCCGGTGGACCCCGCCTCGAGCGCGGCCTCGGCGATCGCACGGGCGATGGGGTGTTCCGAGGCGTGCTCGAGACTGCCGGCGACGCGCAGGACATGGTCGGCGTCCTCGCTCGCGACGGGGAAGACCCTCGCGAGGCTCATCCGACCGGTCGTCACGGTGCCGGTCTTGTCGAGGACGACGGTGTCGACGCGCCGCGTGGATTCGAGGACCTCCGGCCCCTTGATGAGGATGCCGAGCTGGGCGCCGCGACCGGTGCCGATGAGCAGGGCCATCGGCGTCGCGAGACCGAGCGCGCACGGGCAGGCGATGATGAGGACGGCGACCGCGGCCGTGAAAGCCGCCGTCGCACCGCCGCCGATCGCGAGCCAGGTGAGGAGCGTGCCGAGCGCGAGGACGAGGACGATCGGCACGAACACGCCGGAGATGCGGTCGGCGAGGCGCTGGACGTCGGCCTTGCCGGACTGGGCGTCCTCGACCATCCGCGCCATCCGCGCGAGCTGGGTGTCGGCGCCGACGCGGGTGGCCTCGACGACGAGTCGGCCGCCGACGTTGACCGTCGCCCCGGTCACCGCGTCACCCTCGGTGACGTCGAGGGGCACCGACTCCCCCGTGAGCATCGAGGCGTCGACCGCCGAGACACCGGACTCGACGACCCCGTCGGTCGCGATCGTCTCGCCGGGCCGCACGACGAACCGGTCCCCGACGACCAGGGCGCTCACGGGAATCCGGTCCTCGCGCCCGTCGCGGAGGACGACGGCCTCCTTCGCGCCCATGTCGAAGAGGGCCCGCAGTGCGGCTCCCGCCGTGCGTCGGGACCTCGCCTCGAAGTACCGCCCGGCGAGCAGGAACGTCGTGACGCCGACCCCGGCCTCGAGGTAGATGTTCGAGGCGCCGCCGTGGCCGGGGTGCACGGTCATCTCGAATCCGTGGGTCATCCCCGGCACCCCGGCGTCGCCGAGGAACAGGGCCCACAGCGACCAGCCGAACGCCGCGAGGGTGCCGATGGACACGAGCGTGTCCATCGTCGTCGCCCCGTGGCGCAGGTTGGTCCATGCGGCCCGGTGGAACGGCCATCCGCCCCACACGATCACCGGCGCGGCGAGCGTGAGCGACAGCCACTGCCAGTACGTGAACTGCCACGGCGGCACCATCGCGAGCACGATGACGGGGACCGAGAGGACCGCCGAGACGATCAGGCGCTGCCGCAGGGAGGCGAGGTGGGCGTTCTCCGGGGCGGCCGAATCCGTGGCCGGGTCGCCGGTCGCCGGGCTGTTCTCGGCCGCGGGCGGTGGGGGCAGGGTCGCGCCGTAGCCGGCCGCCTCGATGGTCTCGACGAGCTGCTCGGGCGTCACCGCTCCGGCCGGGTAGCTCACTCTGGCCTTCTCGGTGGCGTAGTTGACGCTCGCGGTCACGCCGTCGAGCTTGCCGAGTTTGCGTTGGATGCGGTTGGCACACGAGGCACACGTCATGCCCGTGACCGCCAGCTCGATGTCCTGCAGGTCGGGGCGCACCTCATCGGTGCGTGGTGCCGGCGCGCTGTCCGTGGTCATGGCAACGGTCCTCGTCGTGGTTCGGTGTCCGAGCTGCTTGCCGTGGCGCCTGTCGATCAGGCGAGCTGGTAGCCCGCTTCGGTGACGGCGGCCTCGACGGTGCCGCGGTCGAGGGCCCCCTCACTCGTCACCTCGAGGCGCCCGGAGTCGAGGTCGACGTCCACACCGGTCACGCCGGGGATCTCACCGACCTCCTCCTTGACCGAGGCGACGCAGTGGCCGCAGGTCATTCCGGTGACGGTGTAGGTGGTGGTGGCCATGAGAACTCCTTGAGGGGTCGCGCTGGGGTGAAGTCGTGGGGGGAACGAGCCGCGCGGACTCGCCGCTGCCACTCAACACCGTACCCCCCTGGGGTATTCCATGGGTGATCTCGGCGATCCCGGTCGACGTGACGTCGCCTCGGTCGCCGGACGACTCGGGCCCGTACGCGCAGTGCGTACGGGCCCGTGTCATGTCGTCGTGCGCGGCGCCCGAGGGTGTCGTCGCCTCCTCCCGCCCCGTCCTCGTGGGACGTCCACGGTGAGCACCGGTTCGAACACCTCGTGAGCGTCCTCCCCGTCGTTCTGATCAACAGACAAGCACTGTCTGCTCGTGTGTGCAAACGCCACCCGATACGATGGTCAGATCGACCACTCCCTGGCCGGGAGCGACGACCGCGACGAGCGATGTGACGAACGGAGGGCGCGATGCCCGAGAACACCACCACGCCGGGGCCGCTCGTCGACGAGATCGACCGACGCCTGCTCGCGGCCCTCGACGACGATCCGCGGGCGACGGTGCTCGCCCTCGCGGATCGGGCGGGGCTGGCGCGCGGCACGGTGCAGTCACGTCTCGAGCGCTACCAGCACGACGGGACGCTGCGGGCCCACAGCACGCGCATCGACCCCGCCGCCCTCGGACGACCGCTCAGTGCGATGGTCGCGGCAGAACTCGATCAGCACCACATCGACGAGGCGTGCGACGCCCTGGCCCGGATCCCCGAGGTGCTCGAGTGCTTCGCCCCGGCGGGCGAGACCGACCTGCTGTGCCGTGTCGTCGCGCGAGACCCCGAGGATCTGTACCGGGTGAGCGAGGAGATCCGCCTCTGCCCGGGCATCGTGCGCACCCGCACGAGCGTCTACCTTCGGCGGGTCATCCCCTACCGCACTCGACCTCTGCTCGAGGAGGGCTCACCGGACGCTCACCCGACGCGCCGCGATCGGCCCGGGCGCGGTCAGCGCTCGCGCTCGTAGAACGTCTCCGTGTCGTCCTCGAACTCCACGACCCTGGGGACGACCGGGGAACGGCGGCGCACGGCGGAACCCGCGGTGCGCGAGCCCTCACCGTCGACGACCTCGTCGTCGGGGTCGATGTCGGAGTCGCTGTCTGAGTCGAGGTCTGAGTCGAGGTCGGAGTCGCGCGCCGCACTCACCCGGCGCTGACGGACGAGCGGACGTCCGGCCGTGCCTGCGACGCGGCGGGCGTCGACGGGATCGACCGTGCGGCTCACCGATCTCACCACGTACACCCAGGTGAGGCCGAAGCCGAGCACGAACGACAGCACCATGAACCAGCCGATCATCGCCGTCCTCCCAGGCTCGTGGCCCCGCGACGCCAGGCGGCGAACCGGCTGCCCACCGACGGCGCGACACGCGCCCCGCGAGGCTCCTCCTCGTCGACCCACTCGTCACTCTCGACGCGCTCGTCCTCATCACGAGCGACACGCGACGGTCGGTGGCGGTGTCGCTCACCGCGGACGCCATCCTCGCCGCCGTCGCCGTCGCCGTCGCCGTCGCCGTTGCCGTTGCCGTTGCCGAGAAGCTCGTCGACGGCGTCCTCGATCGCCTCCTGCGGGGACTCGGCGCGGATGAACTGGCGTGCGATCAGCCAGGCCACGAGCGCGCCCGCGGCGAAGGCCATCACGTACCAGAACCAGGTACTGAGGAACGCGAAGAAATCCACGTCAGGTTCTCCTTAGGAGGCGTTGATGTCGACGCGGCGGTTGATGGCACGCCCCTCGGGGGTGCTGTTGTCGGCGACCGGCTGGGCGGACCCGTAACCCTTGGACGTGACGACGTCGCCGGAGAGGCCCGCCTGCACGAGCAGGGTCTTGACGACGTCGGCCCGGCGCTGCGACAGCGGGACGTTGACGGCCTCCGTGCCCGTGTTGTCGGTGTGCCCGGCGACCTCGATCTGCGAGAACGGACACCGCCCGAGCTTCTCGGCGATGGGCGTGAGCTGTTGCACCGAGCTCGGGTCGACCTTGGCGCCACCCACCGAGAATTTGATGGGCGTGGCCTTGAGTTCGCCTGCCACCTCGAGGCGCACCTGTTCGCACTCGGGGCTGAGCGGACCGCCCGCGGCCGGTCGCCCACCCGGCATCGACAGACGGTCGACGAGCTGCACGCCCGGGTAGGACTGCCCGGCGGCGAACACGGCCTCGGTGACCGATCCCTGGTCGGGGGCCTGGCCGCTGAGGGAGAGGGAGGCACGGTCGACGACGACCCCGAGGTCGGTGATGCCACGGCTGGCGGCGAGGATCGTGCCGATCCCGGCGACGGCGGGCGCGTCGGCGTTCTCGTCCACGGAGACCTTGTCGACCACCCTGAGACCGTCGGAGCCGGCGCGGACGCCGTCGAGCAGCGCGCGCTTGCTCGCGTCGTCACGCACGGTGGCCTCGACCGTGCGGCGGCCGTCGGCGGTGGTGACGACGATCGGCGAGCCCACCGGGGTCGGGGTCGAGGTCGCCGTCGGCGCGGGCCGGGCCTGGGAGCGCGCGGAATCGCGCGACCCACCCAGATAGAGACCGACGAGGGCGAGGAGCAGCGGGATGAGAAGCGCGGCGGGGATGAGCCACCCGCCGGGGCGCCGACGGTACCGGCCCGTGACGGTGACGGGCCCCTCGGTCTCGTGCGGACCCGCGCTCGACGGAGGTCCTCCTGCAGAACTGGACACCCGTACTCCTTTCGTCTGCTGCTGGCACCCTATGCGGAACGACGGACGAGGCGTCCGCCGAAAGGCCCGGCTCCTGCGGGAGTGGGCGCCCGTCCTCGATCCGTCGACAGCCGGGCGCCGGTGGGCATGGATGGGAGGCGCTGGGAGCCAGGGGGAGACAGGACTACCGGGAGGTAAGGGTTCCCTCATGAAGTGAGCTGGGTCACACTGGGAAGATGTTCACGCTCGAAGACCTCGACCTGACCGACGACCTCGCCTACATCCGGGAGAACGGCTCGCAGTTCCTGCCGCGACACCACGACGCCGCGCGCGACGCACGGGCCGGCGACCCCACGCAGGACGGCGTGACGGACCCCGACGCCGACGCCGTCACCCACCCCAAGGACTACCTCATCGTCGGCTTCGGCTGACCGAACCGCGGCACCGCGGCACCGCGGCACGAGGCCTTCCTTACGAAACTTTCTGAAAGTATCGTAAGAGGGTGACACGTTTCCGGCTCTCCGCTCGCCCGCTGCTCGACAGCGAGACCGACGCCTCGCTGTTCGTGCCCCTCGGCCACTCGTTCGACGAACTCGCCTCGGCGACGGACCGGGGGTACACGGTGCTCGTCCACGGCGCGCGTGGGTCGGGCCGCACCACGCTCCTGCGCGCGCTGCTCCGGCATCGCCGCCGACACGACGGGGCGCCCACCGCGTTCGTCCAGGCCTCCCGCGCGCGCACCCCGAGCGAGACGCTCCGCCTGTGCCGGGAGGCGCTGCTCGACGTGCTCGGCACGCGGGTCCCCGACCACTCGCCCGACGGGCCGACCCTCGAGGCGCTCCCCTCCGGCACGCCGCGTTCGGTGTCGAGCGAGCTGGCCGCCCTCGCCGAGCTATGTGCGCCCGCCCGCGCCACGTTCCTCGTCGACAACCTCGACGCGCACCTCGCGCATCGACTCTTCGGGATCGGTCGCGACGACCTCTGGGAGGTCGCCGCGACCTTCGTCGTCTCCGCGCTCGACGAGGACCTCCCGATCGTGCTGGCCCCGCCCGCGGATGCGTTCTTCGAGGCGCGCGTCGTCGTGCCTCCGCCCACGCGCTCCGAGGCGGAGGAGATCCTGGCACGTCGCCTCGGCCGGAAGGTCGAGATGCCCGACCCGCCGCCGACGCCGCGGGCGTTGCTCGACGCCGCGCGTCGCGACCCCGAGGACCCCGCCTCCGCCGATGCCGAACGCCTACGCCGCCTCGACGAGGCCGCCGCCCTGGGGACCTCGGCGCTCGAGGTCGCGCGCCTCCTCGACGACGTCGGCAGCGTGAGCGCCGCCGACGCTGAGGCGCGAGATCGCCTGGGGGTCAGTGCGGCCCGACTGTCGCAAGTGCTCGCACAGATGTACGATGAGAACCTCGTCACCTACGAGGACGTCCGCGGCGGGGGGCCCGGACGTCCGCGACGCCGATACCGGTGGGCAACGCCTGTCGTCGGCGACGGCGACGATGGCGAGGCGACCACGACCGGCATGAAGGGGGACCGCCGATGAGCTTCACGCAGCTACGACGGCTCGACCTGGGGCGCGCCTTCAACCCGGCGCCGCGCCTGCACGAGCTGCACACCGTCTTCGTCCCCTTCGACAGCCTCACCGGCGAGCGCACCGTCGAGCATGCCGCGCGCGTCGCACTCACCCACCACCGCCGGGTCGCGCTCATGGGGGCGACGGGGTCGGGCAAGTCCTCGGTCATCGGTCACGTGCTCGCCGAGGCCGGCGAGGAGATCCTCGGGTTGCGGGTGCCGGTGTCCCTCGAGGAGCCCGAGGTCGCCGTCGAGCCCGAGGCCTTCCTCGCCCACCTGTTGCGTCACGTCCGGGAGGAGGTGCTCGACGCGCGACCGGACAGCCGCCCCGTCGTCGACAAGGCCCTCCCCTCCCCGGGGCGCGAGACCACGCGCACCTATTCGGCCGAGGCCGGGTTCGCCGGCCTCAAGGGCGGCCTGTCGTACGCGGTCAAGCAGGCGCTGGAGGAGCAGGTCGCGACTCAGACGCGGGCCGTGGAGGCGGTCGGTGAGCTCCTCGCGATCATCGAGGACCACGGCGTCGTCCCGGTCATCGTGCTCGACGACACGGACAAGTGGGTACCCACCCCCCTCGCGCCGCAGAACGCTCAGCTGCGGGGTCAGTTCTTCACGCGCATCCTGCGCCTGCTCGCCGAGCAGATCGACGCGACGATCCTCCTCGCCGTCCACCCGAGCTACGTCGACGACGAGGCCTTCCAGTCCGCCCGCGGATTCCTCGAGCGCGTCATCGAGCTGCCCACGCTGCCCGACGTCGACGCGGCCCGTCGCCTCGTCACGAGGCGTGTCGCCATGGGTCTCGAGGTCGCCGAGGAGGGCCTCGACCTCCGGCAGGTCCTCACCGACGAGGCCCTCGACCTGCTCTTCGAGTACTACGCACCCTCGACGAACATCCGGCAGGGCCTGCTCACCCCGCTCAACGGCGCCCTCATCCAGGCACTCGACGCCGACGCCGAGGTCATCGATGCCGTGCACATCCGTGCCGAACTCGCCGACCTCGACGGCGCGGCCTGGCCCCGGTGACGGCATCCGTGCGCCCCCACACGCCATCCGCCCAGGCCTCCCCGGCGCGGTCGTCTGCAATGTATCCATGAGTCTCGTCTATTCGCTAGAGAGGCTGAGACGACTCGATCGAGGCCACCGGGCCCGGTGCGCGGCGATCTCCGCGAGCCAGGGCCGAGCCCGCTCGCACGGCGCCCGTGTCCCCGCGGTGTGACGGGCCCCCCGAGGGCCGTCCTACGATGGTCGGATGGGTGGACCGAGGACATCGCACTGGGTGAGTCGCCTACCCGAGGACCAGATCGAGCGCGTCGCCGGGGGGCCGACGTTCACCCGTGGGATGCAGCACCACCGCCGCGGCCACGTGGATCGCATCGAATGGCTGGACGACGACTCGCTGCGCGGCCACCTCCGCATCGTCGACCACACGACCTCCGACGTGCGTGAGTTCACGACGACCGTGAGTCCCGCGGCGGACGGCTCCGGGGAACCGTCCTGGGCCTCGGAGTGCACGTGCCGGGTACGCCTCCACTGCGCGCACGCCGTCGGCGTCCTGCTCGGCGCCCGGGAGATGCTGCGGGGTCTGCCCGAGGAGGAGCCCGACGACGGCTCACCGGAGTGGGAGCGACGTCTCGCTCCCGTGACGGCGGCGGTCGCCCCGTCGGACGCGGGGGAGGGCGACACCGCCCCCGTCACCGAGCACCACGGCGTCAAGGACGCCCTGGCCCTGGAGTTCACCGCCCGCTCCGGCGCGCCGGTGACGATGCGCCCGCGGCGCCGGACACCCGACGGCATCTGGACCGGTCAAGGCGCCACGTGGACCGACCTGCGCGAGCCGCACCGCCGCCTCTCGGAGCCGCAACGACTGGCGCTCGTCGCCCTCGACAAGGCCAACCCGATCCGCCTGTCCCGGTTCGACACGCCACAGGCCAGCCTGCCGCTGGAGTCCATGGGCGTCGAGGTGTGGTCGCTGCTGCGGCGCCTCGTCGCGAGCGGCGTCGTGCTGCTCATGGCCGACGGACGCGACCTCGTCCTCGCCGACGAGCTCGTCGCGGCCATGCACCTCGACCTCGCCGAGGGTTCCTCGCTCGTGCTCCGTCCGGCCGGGTACCGCCTCGGCGCCGCGGACGAGGACGTCGAGGTGGCCGTTCCGGGCATCGTGCGGCCGGTCGGCGACCCGGCGCACGGCGTGACGATCTCCGATTCCGGCGTCGTGACGATGGGTCCACTCGTCAGCGAACTGTCTTCCGGAGCGCGGCAACTGCTGCTCGACCCACGACCGGTGCGCATCCCCGACGCGGACCGCATCCGGTTCTTCACCACCCACCTGCCGGCGCTGCGCCGCACGATGCCGGTGCGTACCTCCGAGGCGGTCGTCGTTCCAGAGGTCGAGCCGCCGCGCCTGCGGATGGTGGCGACCTACCGCGAGGGTCACACGACGTGGATCGACTGGTCGTGGCTCTACCCCGCGGGCGACCAGGTGCGCGTCGTCCCGCTCGCCGATCACGGCATCCCGGGGTTCCGGCAGCTCGAGGCCGAGCAGCGCGTCCTCGACCGCCTCGCCCGCGGGCCGCTCGGGGAGCGTCCGGGCCTCCTGCCGACGATCGCGGGACGGCCGCGGCTCGCCTCACCCGTCTCCCTCGTCGGCATGGGCGCGGCGACCTTCACCGAACATGCGCTGCCCTGGCTGGAGCACTGCGAGGACGTCGACGTCGTCGTCCACGGCGAGATCCCCGAGTACGGGCCCGCGATCGGGGACCCCATCGTCCACCTCGCGGTCGACGAGCGTGCCGAGGAACGCGATTGGTTCGACCTCGACGTGACGATCACCGTCGACGGGGAGAACGTGCCGGTCTCGGAGGTCGTGCGGGGTCTCGCCCGCGGTGACGAGCGGCTGCTGCTTGCGTCGGGCACGTACTTCTCGTTGACGACTCCGGCGCTGGACCAGCTGCGTGAACTCGTCGAGGAGTCCCGCGCGCTCGTCGACCGCGAGACCGGCAAGATGCGCGTCTCGATCTACCACGTCGGCCTCTTCGACCAGCTCGCCGCGCTCGGCGTCGTCGAGCGCCAGGCCGCGCGGTTCGCCGAACGGGTCGACGCCCTGCGGGCAGCCCTCACCCCCGACGCGGTCGCCGCCGCGGCGGTCGTGCCCTCCGGACTCCGGGCCGAGCTGCGGCCCTACCAGGCCGAAGGGTTGCGGTGGGCGGCGACGTTGTGGGATGCCGGGCTCGGCGGGATCCTCGCCGACGACATGGGTCTGGGCAAGACGGTGCAGGTCCTCGCGCTCCTCGAACGCGCGCGGCAGCAGGGCGACCTCACCGGGCCGGTCCTCGTCGTCGCGCCGACGAGCGTCGTCGGGGCGTGGGCGGAGCAGCTCGAGCAGTTCGCCCCGCAGCTGCGGGTCACGACGATCAACGAGACGGAGTCCCGACGTCTGCGCGCGGGCGGCGACTCGCTGCGCTCGATCGTCGGCGACGCCGACGTCGTGCTCACGAGTTACACCCTCCTACGCCTCGGGGAGGAGTCCTACACCGACATCGCGTGGCGGGCGCTCATCCTCGACGAGGCACAGTTCGTCAAGAACCACCGGGCGAAGACGTACCAGGTCGTGCGGCGCATGGACCGGGACTTCACCCTCGCGATGACGGGCACGCCGCTCGAGAACTCGCTCATGGACCTGTGGTCGCTGCTCTCGCTCACCGCGCCGATGCTCTACCCGCTGCCGCAGGACTTCTCGGTCGACTACCGCACGCCCATCGAGGTCGGCGGCGACCGGGTGCGGCTCGCGAGCCTGCGGCGCGCGATCACCCCGTTCGTCCTGCGGCGCACCAAGGAGGCCGTGGCCTCCGACCTGCCGCCCAAGCAGGAACAGACGCTCGTCGTCCCGATGAACCCGGCGCACCGGCGGGTGTACGACCGGCATCTGCAGCGCGAGCGCCTGCGCGTGATGGGGCTGCTCGAGGATCTGCCCAACAACCAGGTCGCGGTGCTCTCCGCGCTGACGACCCTGCGGCAGATGGCCCTCTCCCCCGCGATGCTCTCCGAGGAGTACACCCGCATCGAGCCGAGCAAGGTCGAACTCGTCGTCGAGCACCTCACCGAGCTCGCGAGCGAGGGTCACCGGGCGCTGATCTTCAGCCAGTTCACCCGCTACCTCAAGCAGGTGCGCGAGGCCCTCGAGCGGGCGGGCATCGCCAGCGAGTACCTCGACGGCAGCACCCGCGATCGGCAGGAACGACTGCAACGTTTCCGCTCCGGCGACGCCACGGCATTCTGCATCTCGCTCAAGGCGGGCGGTTTCGGGATCACCCTCACCGAGGCGGACTACGTCTACGTCCTCGACCCGTGGTGGAACCCTGCCGCGGAGGCCCAGGCCATCGACCGCACCCACCGCATCGGGCAGGACAAGCCCGTCATGGTCTACCGCCTCGTCGCCGCCGACTCCATCGAGGAGAAGGTGCGCGACCTGCAGCAACGCAAGCGTGACCTCTTCGCCAAGGTCGTCGACGAGGGCGAGGCGTTCGGCTCGGCCCTCACCGCCGACGACCTTCGCGCCCTGCTGTCGTGAGCTTTCTCCCGCCGTCTCGTGAGGATGCTAGAGACGTTGAGAGAATGCCGGCGTCGAGCCTGCAAAGGCTTCCCTCGTGACGTCTCGGCCCGTCTTGCCGAATGGCTAGACGGGCCGAGAGAGGTCGATCGAGGGGGTCAGGCGCCGTGCTCGGGGTCGTCGGCCTTGGTGGGGTGGACGGTGCCGTGCTCGTGCTCCGGCGGTGCGTAGATCGAGTAGAGCTTGAGCGGCTCGTCGCCCACGTTGGTGACGTTGTGCCAGGAGCCGGCGGGGATGAAGATCGCGTCGTCGTCCTCGGCGATCTGCTCGAAGCTGAGGTCGTCCTCCGCGGGACCCATCTGCACCTTGCCGCGGCCCTCCTCGACGCGGAGGAACTGGTCGTGGTCCTCGTGGACCTCGAGGCCGATGTCGTCACCGGGCGCGATCGCCATGACCGTGAGCTGCAGGTTCTTCCCCGTCCACAGCGTCGTGCGGTAGGTGTCGTTGGACAGGGTCGCCTCTTCGATGTCGATGACGTAGGGCTGGGGGCCGTGGTCGGTCATGTCGAGCGGCATGCGTTCCTCCTGGGTCGGTGCGGGTGTCGTCGCGGCGATCGGCGATCGCGCTCCCCTCTACGCTACGAGCTTCGTCGTCGAGGGTCGCGCGAGGGCACCGACGCCGGTGCCGGTGCCCCCCTTCTGCGATGGCGCACCGCAAAGGCGCCCGGTGCACCCCCGAGAGGAGGAGCACGGGCGGGGTCCGGGGTGTCCGAGGGCGATTCCCGGCGCACCGCGTCACCGCCCCGCATGCTCGTGGCGCCGAGGCCCCTCGGACACCCTCGGGTGAGGTCAGCTCGGGCGCACCCAGGCCGTCGCCTCACCGGGCAGCACACCGTCGGGCACCGGCATGGAGGACAGGAGCACCTCGGCGCCGTCGAGGTCGTACCCCTCACGGCCGAAGGTCGTGACGACCTCCCATCCCTCGTGCCGGGCGAAGCGCACGACGTCGTCGCGGCCGGTGGCCCGCCAGGTCAGCTCTTCCCCACGGAGCAATCGGCGGCGCAGCGCGATCGCGTCCTGGTACAGGTGGAGGATCGAGGTGGGGTCCTCCTCGAGTCGGGACACCGCGTAGTCGGCCATCCAGCCCGGCTGCGGCAGCCCGGCGGGCCCGGATCCGAACCCCAACGAGGACCCGTCCGGCGTCCACGGCAGCGGCACCCGGCAGCCGTCACGACCCACGTCCACGCCGGGGTTGCGGAAGAAGGTGGGGTCCTCGCGCCGGTCGTCGGGGATCTCGACGACCTCGTGAAGCCCGAGCTCCTCGCCCTGGTAGAGGTACATCGATCCCGGCAGGGCGAGCGCGAAGAGGGTCGCGGCGCGGGCGCGACGGGCACCCCCCTCCCGGTCCAGCGGCTCGGTGCCGCCGCTGAGCAGCCAGGTCGCCCCGTGCTTGACCAGGGGACGACCGTCGTCGGTGCGGCCGGGGACGGCGAGACCGTATCTCGTGGGATGCCGGACGACGTCGTGGTTGGACAACACCCACGTGCTCGACGAGCCGGACCGGGCGGCGAGGTCGAGGTTGTGGGTGACGACGTCCCGGAACTGAGTCGCGTCGAAATCGGCCTCGAGGAGGTCGAAGTTGAACGCCTGCCCGAGCCCCTCGGCGCTCGCGTAGAGCGGCAGCCGATCGGCGTCCACCCAGGCCTCGGCGACGGCCGTGCGGGGCGGGTCGTACTCGTCGAACACGGCCCGCCAGGTCGCGTAGACCTCATGGACGTCATCACGGTCGGCGAGCGGGTGCGTACCGTCCCAGGGCAGGGCCTCGAGCTCGGCCTTGCTCGGCAGGACCTCACCGAGGTCCTTCGTGAGGTAGTGGGCGACGTCGACGCGGAACCCGTCGGCGCCCCGGTCGGACCAGAACCGGATCGTCTCGATGAAGTCGGCGCGGACCTCCTCGCTGTGCCAGTTGAGGTCGGGCTGCCCGACGGCGAAGTTGTGGAGGTACCACTGGCCGTCCGCGACGCGCTCCCACGCGGAGCCGCCGAAGTGGGACTCCCAGTCGGTCGGTGGTTGCGACCCGTCGACCCCACTCCCCTCGCGGAAGATGTACCGCTCGCGCGCGGCGCTGCCGCGTCCGGCGGCGAGCGCCTCGACGAACCACGGGTGGGCGGCCGACGTGTGGTTCGGCACGATGTCGACGACGACCTTGATCCCGTGAGCGTGCAGCGCACCCACCATCTCGTCGAAGTCGGTGAGGGTGCCGAGGCGCGGGTCGACGTCCCGGTAGTCGGCGACGTCGTAACCGCCGTCCTCCAAGGGCGAGGGATAGAAGGGGCTCAGCCACACGGCGTCCACCCCGAGACGGGCGAGATGCTCGATCCTCGAGGTGACGCCGCGCAGGTCACCGATCCCGTCCCCGTTCGAGTCGGCGAACGCGCGCGGGTAGACCTGGTACACCACCGCCTGCCGCCACCAGGGGGCGTCCTCGGTGACTGCGGGCGTGACGTGTTCGACGGAGCTCACGCAAGACCTTTCGTTGTGATGGGAGGACTCACCCCTTGACGGCGCCCTGCGTGACGCCCTCCATGACCCAGCGTTGGGTGAAGAGGTAGACGATGATCGCGGGCGCCATGGCCATGAGGTAGGACCCGAAGGCGACGTTGTAATTGTTGCTGAACTGGGTCTGGAAGATGCTCTGCACCACGGGCAACGTCTGTTGGGCGGGGTCGGGCCGCCGCGGTCGAGGCCGCCCGCGACCACGCCGTCCTCATGGTGGACGCGACCGACTCCGACCGATCGCCGTGGCGTCCCGGTGGCTCGGCGTGACCACCGACCGTGACGGCGGGTGACGCGAGGTCGCTGCGTCGACTCTCACGGGCGTCCGCCGTCGCGGCCGTGCGCGGGCGCTCGCGCTTGCACCGCGGGACCGACGTGGCGCGCGGGACCCTCAGGCGCCCCGGCCCGCGCTGCCCCCGGCGACCTCGTAGTTCCAGAGTTCGGCGCTGAGACCCACGGGCTTGCGGCGTGCCTCGCCACCGGCCCCACCGTGCGCGTCGGCCTGAGCGCCCGCGGCGTCGTGGCTGTGGCCGTGGCCCTGGCCCTGGCCCTGGCCCTGGCCCTGGCCCTGGCCCTGGCCCTGGCCCTGGCCACCCTGCGCGGCGCCGGCGGTGCGGGCGTGGCCCTCGGCGAAGTTGTCGGAGTTCACCCACGCCTGGAAGGACTCCTCGTCCTTCCACCGGGTGACGACGAGCCAGACGTGCCTGTCCGCGTCGGTGGGCTTGAGGAGTTCGAAGCCCTCGAAGCCGGGCTGCCCGTCGACGGCTCCGGCGCGGGCGGCGAAGCGGTGGGCGAGTTCGTCGCCGGAGTCGGCCGGCACGGTGATGGCGTTGATCTTGATGACGGTCATGGCGTCATCCTCTCGCAGGGCTCCGGAGCGCCGTCGGGCGCCGGGGGCAGGTCGTAGTCGACGACGACCGGGGCGTGGTCGGAGAGCCGCGCCTCGTAGGTCTCCTCCCGATCGACGCTCGCGTGGACCGCGGCGCGGGCGAGGGTCGGGGTGGCGAGGTGGTAGTCGATGCGCCATCCGGTGTCCTTGGTGAACGCCTGCCCGCGCCAGCTCCACCACGAGTACGGGCCGTCGGCGTCGGGGTGCAGCTGCCTGACGACGTCGACGAACGAGCGGGGCGACAGGATCGAGGAGAACCACTCCCGCTCCTCGGGGAGGAACCCCTCGGAGTTCAGGTTGCTGCGCCAGTTGCGCACGTCCTGGCGGGTGTGGGCGACGTTGAGGTCGCCGAGGAGCAGGTAGTCACGCCCGGCCGCCGCGGCCGACCGACGGGCCGTGCGGATATGCCGGGACAGCCCGGCGAGGAACCGCATCTTGCGGGCGTACTTGGCGCCGCCGTCCGGTTCCTCACGGCCACCCGGCTTCTGGAGCTCGGCCGGCAGGCCGCCCTTGGGCAGGTAGAGGGAGGCGACACGCACCGGCGCCTCCGCGAGGTCGACCTCGACGTACCGACCCTCGCTGGCGTAGTGCCGCAGGTCGCGGGCCAGGGGCCAGGCGACGTCGTTGTCCCTGGGATCGAGATGCGTCTCCCCCGGAGCCCGGACGAGGACCCCCGCACCCCACCCGCGGACCGCCGCCGGCGCGCGCCGGGTGAGGATCGCGACACCGTTGCGACCGGCGACCGACCCCTGGTCGTAGGCGAGGTGGTAGTCACCGAACACGCCCTCCGGCAGCATCGCCGCGGGACAGCGCACCTCCTGAAGAGCGACGACGTCGCAGTCGCGGTCGGCGAGCCACCGCTCGAAACCCCGTTTCCGGGTGGCCCGAATCCCGTTGACGTTGAAGCTCGCGACGCGCATGCCGGCGAGGGTATCGAGCCCCACCGACACCCCCTCACGCCGAGTCGATCGTCGCCTCTCGCCTTCTCTAGCAGATCAGCAAGATCGAGCTAGCCACCCCGAGCGTTGCGTTCTGGGTGCCGCGACGGCCGGTCGGCCGGGGTGCGCCTCGAAGGTGCCGACCGCGGACGGACCTCGATTCGCCCGCGTCGTCGACGGGCGGGGCCCGGCGCCCCCACGTTGCGCGAATCCTGCACGGCGAAGGGCTTGCCTGTCACGGTGGTGCTGTCGATGAGTGGGGGCGGCAACGGGCCGCGCTCGACCCCGCACCCCCCGATCGAAGGAATCGCCATGACCGCCACGTCCGTCTACGCCGTCACCGCCAAGGTGCACCCGTCCGTCGCCGACGCGCTCGGCGAGTCCGAGTCCACCCGCGCCCGCCTCGTCGTCGCGGCGACCAGCCAGGCAGAGGCGCTCTCGGCGTTCGCGATCGCCGGCAACAACGTCTTCACCTCGACGTTCCGCCGCTACGGCGGGCCCACGGAGAACGAGCGCGAGATCTCCACGGCCGCCGCCGAGCCCGGGTCGGTCTTCGTGTTCTCCGTCCAGCGCCCCGAGTCCACCCCCGTGCGCCTCGTCCGCCTCTGACGAGTCCCGGTCGACCGCCGCCCGCGTGGCGCACCATCGCGCCACCGGGTTTCGCGGCGGGACCCGGGGCCCGGCCCCGCCCTCACGTCTCGGCGGTCGCCGACGACGGCGTGCCGTCCGCAGGCGCTTCGCTGTGCTCTGCGTCGCGCCTGCCCGGAACCTCCTCACCGACGCCGACGTGCGGACCACGGTCGAGACGAGGAGTCCGTCGACAGGACTCCCGCGGTGAGAGGAGCAGCGAAGATGGCCGACACGACGTTCTCGGCGACGGTGACGCGGGTGACGGGGTTGCAGATGCAGGCGACGGTGCGGGGGATGAGCGTCACCTTCGACGAGCCCCCGGAGCTCGGTGGCACGAACACGGGGATGAACCCGGTCGAGGGCATCCTGTCCTCCCTCGGCGCCTGTCAGTGCATCGTCGCGTCGGCGTTCGCGCGGGTGAAGAACATCGACCTCAAGGGGATCCGCGTCGAGATCGACGGCGTCCTCGACCCCGACGGCTTCCTCGGCCGCAATCCCGACGCCAAGATCGGCTTCTCCCGCATCTCGACCCGCTATCACATCGACGCCGACAACACCCCCGAGGAGATCGCGGCGTTCGTCGAGTTCATCGAGCGCACGTGCCCCGTGCACGACACCCTCGTCAACCCTGCCGCCCTGACGTACGAGATCGCCTGACGACCGGCCTCCGTCCGGGGCGGGTGGGGTCCAGGCCGTCCGCACGCCCCGGCGTCCGGGGACCGAGACGACTCCGGCAGACGATTCCGTGTGCACCATGTCCGCAGGTCAGAGGCCTGCGAGTAGAGGGAGACCGTCGTCTCCTCTCGTCTGGGGCACCCCCGTGGTGTGCGGTGGTGCGGATCTCACGTAGTGTGGGTCACGTTGTTGAACGTGGTAGCGCAAAGCTTGTCGGTAGTGACCTGTATTGGTTGATCTCCTCTTCTGAGCCGTGCACGCATCTTCAGCATTTCGTGGCCGTCCGACCGGGCGGCCATCACCTTCAGAAAGTGAGATTCCCATGGCTACTGGCACCGTGAAGTGGTTCAACGCCGAAAAGGGCTTCGGCTTCATCGCCCCCGACGACGGCTCCGCCGACGTCTTCGCGCACTTCTCCGCGATCAACTCCTCCGGCTACCGCTCCCTCGACGAGGGCGCCAAGGTCGAGTTCGAGACCACGCAGGGCCAGAAGGGCCCGCAGGCGTCGAACATCACCGTCATCGGCTGATCGATCGCCATCTCGTCAGGCTCTGAGGCCTGACCCCACAGTGGGCCGCGCACCCGATGGTGTGCGGCCCACTGTCATGCTCGGGGGCGCCTCCGCCCTCAGGCGCGAACGCGGAACCGTCCGACGGTGGCCGTGAGCTCCCGGGAGACCTCGGCCAGGTCGTGGGCGAAGGCCTGGGTCCGGGTCGCGGCCTCGTCGGTGCGCTGGGCGGAGGACGCCACCCCGGAGATCCGTTCGGCGATCGTGTGGGTGCTGCTCGCAGCCCGGCTCACGTGATCCCCGATCTCCGCCGTCGTGGCGGTCTGCTCCTCGACGGCCGACGCGATGGCGCTCTGCACCGCGCTCATCTCGGCCACTCGAACGGCGATGTCGTCGACGCGGGCGGTGGCCGTGCGAGTGTCCTCGCGGAGTCGGTCGATGCGGTGGGCGATGTCCTCGGTGGCCTGCGTCGTCTCCCGCGCAAGCTCCTTGACCTCGCCGGCGACGACGGCGAACCCCTTGCCGGCCTCCCCCGCCCGTGCCGCCTCGATGGTGGCGTTGAGGGCGAGGAGGTTGGTCTGCTCCGAGATGGCCGCCACGGACTTCAACACCTCACCGATGCGCTCATTGGAGCGTTCCAGCTCGGATACCGTCCCCGCCGCGGCGTGGGCGCTGTCGACGGCGTCCTGCACGATGCTCTGGGCGCTGGTCGCCAAGGTGGAGATCTCGCGGATCGCCACCCTCAGCTCGTTGCCGGCCGTGGCCAGCGAGTCGACGCCATGCGAGACGTCGTCGGCCGAGGTCGACGGGTCCTGCGCCCGCGTCGAGGAGTCACCGGCGGCGTCGCGCAGTGACGAGGCGACCCGATCGAGTTCGGCCGAGGACTCCTCCAGGCGCAGCGCCACCACCCTGACCTGCGTCATCGCGGGTTCCACCGCATCCAGGGCCGTGTTGAGGGAGGCACCCATCGCGGTGATCTCATCGTCGCCGTGCAGTTCGACGCGCTCGTCGAGGTGTCCGTCGTGCAGCCCGTGGAGCACGACCTCGATGCGCGCCAGTGACCCCATGATCGTCCGGACGGTCCACACGAGCAGACCGATGGTGAGGGCGCCGACGAAGAGGACGAGCGCGAGGGTGAGGATCACGGCCCGCGTCGACGCGGCGGCGAGGTCGCGCGCGTCCTGCTGGACCGCGGCCAGCCCCTGCCGTTCCAGGTCGCGCTCGGCGTCATGAACGCGGTCGCCGTCGCGAACCAGGCGGCAGGCTCCTGGCCGAACCTGCCCGTCGTGGCGACCGCCTTCGTTTCGATGTCGGTGACCTTGGTGGCGACATCGTCGGCGAGGAGGGTCTCGAGCGCGGCCGTGTTCTCGCTCCTCGCCAGGCCTCGGTAGACGTCGAAGAAGGCCTGACGACAATTGATCGAGCCGACGACGAGCTCCTTCTGCCCCGGCGCGAAGGTGTCCGTGGTGAAGGCCGTCGCGAGCCGTGCCCGGATGATGCCCGAGGCCTCCTTGGCCTGTGCCAACGCGGACACCGCGGCCAGTTCACGGGTCGTCTCGGCGTCCGTGGCGGCGGCCGCGGTCGGCACGAGGACCTCGAGCAGTTCGCGGACGATGGTCGTGTACGCCGTCACGTACTCGGGGGCGGGCTTCTCCAGACGGTCGACGCTGCCGCGCTGGTCGGGCAGGGCCCGCGCGGCCGTCGTCGCCTCGCCGATCGCCGCCTGGACCTCCGATGGGAACTGCCGATCACCCGCGAGGTGGGCCTGCAACGCCGTCACCGCGGTGTCGGTGTCGGCGCGGGCCTTCGGGAGCGTGTCGGCCATCTTGGCGCCCTTGGACGTGACCTACGTGCCGGTCATGCCTCGTTCGATCTGCAGGGCGTGGGCGACGTCGGTGACGCGTGTCGCGAGGTCCACGAGTCCGACGAGTTGCCGGGCGGACTGTCGATCCGTCAGTCGCTCACCCAGGTTCATCCCCCCGATGGTGAGCAGGGCGAGGAGGGGCACCAACCCGAGGACGAACAGCCGGTGACGAATGGACAGGCGAGGACGGTGCTGTGGCAACGAAGACCTCCGGGTCGTGGTCGAAGTCGTGAAGGAGAGTCCTGAGCCCCGTGGTTCGTGGACCCCAGACTCCCCCGTGTACTTCGCCCTGTTTGCCCCTGAGTAAAGGATGTTGCCCGATCAGAAACAGATCCACCGACATGTGGAGCGCACTCCAGGCGGGTGCGGCGGCGCGCTCGGGCGCCCCGAATCACGCGGTCGACCCGGCTCGACGCCCGTCCGGACCGACCCGACCCGACCCGGCCCACGTCATCCGGGCCAGGTCGGGTTCGACCGACCGAACCTCAGCCACTCACGCGGCCACCATGCCGTGCGGGTCGATGACGTCCTTCTTCGCCGCGCCGCCGTCGAACTCCTCATACCCGCGAGGGGCGTCATCGAGGGAGATGGTGACCGCGTTGACGGCCTTCGCGATGTGCGCCTTGTCGGCGAGGATCATGTTCATCAACCGGCGGTTGTACTGCTTAACCGGGCACTGGCCGGTGGCGAAGCGATGCGACTTGGCCCAGCCCAGGCCGAGGTCGACCCCGAGTCGACCATGCTTGGCGGCCTCGTCGACGGCCCCGGGTCGCCGGTGACGTACAGGCCTGGGATGCCGAGGCCGGCGCCGGCGCGCGCGATCGTCATGATGTCGTTGAGCACCGTGGCCGGGGCCTCGCCGGCGTCCTTGCCGTGGCCGCGTGCCTCAAAGCCCACCGCGTCGACGGCGGCGTCGACGAGCGGCTCCCCGAGGATCTGCTCGATCTTCTCCTCGAGCGACCCGTCGGTCGAGAGGTCGACGGTCTCGCAGCCGAAGCTGCGGGCCTGCGCCAACCGGTCGGCCACCATGTCACCGACGATGACCGTGGCCGCCCCGAGCAGCTGCGCGGAGTACGCGGCGGCCAGCCCGACCGGTCCGGCCCCTGCGACGTAGACGGTCGAGCCGGTGCGCACGCCGGCGGTGTAGGCCCCGTGATAACCGGTGGGGAAGATGTCCGAGAGCATCGTGAGATCGAGGATCTTGTCCAGGGCCTGGTCGCGGTCGGGGAACGGGAGCAGGTTGAAGTCGGCGAACGGGATCATCACGTACTCCGCCTGACCGCCGATCCACCCGCCCATGTCGACGTACCCGTACGCAGCGCCGGCGCGGGCCGGGTTGACGTTGAGGCAGATTCCCGTCTTGCCCTCGTTGCAGATGCGGCACCGCCCGCAGGCGATGTCGAACGGCACCGAGCAGATGTCGCCCTCCTTGACGAAGAGGACGTCCTCGCCGACCTCGACGACCTCACCGGTGATCTCGTGTCCGAGGGTCTGCCCCTCCGGGGCGGTGGTGCGACCGCGGACCATGTGCTGGTCGGAGCACAGATGTTGGTGGTGACGAGCTTGAGGATCGCCGCGTGCGGGGCCGCCCGCTTGATGCCGAAGGCGCTGGCGACCTCCTCCGGGATCTCCAACGTGGGATAGTCGATGGTCTCGACGGCCACGCGGCCCGGGCCCTTGTAGACGACGACGCGGTTCCCGCTCATGGTTCGCTCCTTTGCGATCGGTCCAGCGGATCAGCCGAGTAAAGGGACCATCCCGCATCACGTCAAGACCTCGCCGCCCACTACCCCTGGGTAGGTACTCAGCCCTCCTTCAGGGCCTGACACCCCCTCGACGACATATCGACGTCGCCGCGCCGTCCGCCAGGCCACCCTCGACGAGGCGTCCGAGGGACAAGGCGGGTCGTCGAAGACAGCCCCGGCCTCGGCGCCCGCGGTGGTGAAGGCTGCGAGTAAATCCCCCCTCGACCCGGGGGACGGGGTGCCATCCTGCGCCCGTCGCCCGCGGGCCCGGGTCGGGGCTCGTGACCACCCCGCTGGTGACACGACGATGCGGTTCGCCGTAGCGGGGCGGATACGCCCCGACAACCTTTCCGTCTGGGCGGCGGATGACGACTGCACGGGCGTCATATCTCAGGTGCGAAAAGCGGCCGGGCTGCCGGTGAGGACCTCCGACACGCGACAACGATTCCGGCCAGGACCCGGATACGGAGCGGGTGTTCGTTCGGTGACCCTGGAAGGGGGATGGTCGGTGAGCTGTTCACACGGCAGAGATGCGGGTCAAGGGTCGCACTCCCCTGCCGCGGTGGCGCGGTGGGCGGGCGATGACCCTGACCGGGGCTCACGCCGAGGACAGCTCAGGCATCGCTCCCGCGTGCTCGTATGTCGCCTCGGCGACGGCCCCGGCGCGCAGGACGGTGATCTCGTCGAACGGCCGCCCGATGATCTGGGCACCGATGGGCAGTCCGCCCTTGAAACCGCAGGGCACGGACAGGGCAGGCAGGCCGGTGAGGTTGCCGGGGGCGCTGGTGCGCACGTAGGAGTCGATGATCCCCTCGGAGACGCCGTGCTCGTCGAAGGTGGTCTGACCGACCCGCGCGGCGACGTTCGGAACGGTCGAGGCCAGCACGACATCGAGGCCGGTGGCGAACATGTCGCGCCAATCCTGTTGGAGAAGCGTGCGTACCCGCATCGCCCGGATGTAGTCGGTCGCCGGCAGCAGCTCCCCGACCTCGAGCAGAACCCGCACGTCCTCCTCGAAGTCCTCGGCCTGCTCCCGGATGCGCTGCTGGTGATAGGCGCTGGCCTCCGCGAGGAAGTACGCGTACTCGACCGGCATGTAGACCTCCGGTCGAGGGATGGTGACGTCGACGATCTCGGCTCCGGCGTCGGCGAGGCGCCCAGGTGCGCGGAGTAGTCGGGAACAGGAACGTCGCAGGTCGCGGGGTCGAGTCGGTCGTACCCGCCCCGGGGACTGCAGCATGGCGGCGACATCGGCGACGGTGCGGGCCCTCAGGCCCCGCCCCGGACCCGAGAACACGAGGCGCCGACCTAGAAGCAGGTGATGAGTCAACGATTCTTATACGGAATCTTGACGAGTGGGGGTCGCCCCTCCTCGAAATCAATATTTTCGTACGTCACTTCCCACCATTCCAGTAGACTCCAGAACAGCCCCTGCGACACTGCCGACATTTTACCCTCATCAATTTCACCCCCTGGCATTCTAAACCCTTTTTCCCATCCCATGCCACCCAAGACCCCCTTTGGGTCCACAATTTTAAATAGAACTATCGCATTGTTTCCAAGATCATCTTCGGGGGAATCCTGACGAACTGCAACTACCTCAATCCTCCCCCCGCCTCCTCGGGGACCCCGTGGAAGCACAAAGCGCGATAGGGAATCCGTGACAAGCTGAGCCTTCTCCTCGAAATAATCCACACCACTACCCGATCTACTACGACTCCTCTTTTCAAGGCGAGTCTCATATAGTGAGAGGGCTTTTCCTCTAGCCATAGCGGAAGGGCCCTTCCCGACTGAGGGTGGCGACAAGTCACAACCCCTCAGCAACCTACCCGGCAATCAGCAGGTCTGGACCTCGGCCCGTGAGTCGTCAGCTGGGGCGGACTGTGTCGCCGCTGTGGACACCCAGTAGGCAGTCACGACCCCTTGCGGTCTAACACCATCACCGTTATAGGCCCCCCAGTTGTAAATGACCCGGAAGTCAACAGTCCTGGGGCACTGATTTTTCCATAGGCGGTATCCATACACGCCGCCGTCATCACCCCTAGATACGGCTTCAGCCACCTTTGAATCAAAGGTTGAATCCCAACGCCCCCGTTCCACGAGGTGGCGAAGACCCCAAGTCGAAGTCCCACATCGAAGCGGTAGGACCTGAACTCCCCGGTAGTAGTTTTTTGCAACGTACGTGTAGGCGCGTCCATCGCAAACACTAGGTGAGACATAAGCTGTAGCTAATGTCATTCCAGACTGTCGCGCCAAAGCTGATGCTGGTGACACACCAGAGGGTGCTGCTTGTGCTGCGGGAGCATTCACCACCGGCGCCACCGCTGACGCGAAAAGAGTTACGGCGGCCAGGAAACCTCTAGTGTCGTGAGTCGTTGATTCGTTTGCAGTAGCTGGCGAGGGTTTCGAGGATCGCGT
>NZ_DAMBGD010000019.1:28115-103077 GCF_032060985.1 Mobilicoccus sp. | reverse complement strand
GGATTCGAACCCCTGACCTTCTCATTGCGAACGAGACGCGCTACCAACTGCGCCACAGCCCCTGATGCGAGACATCACGATAGCACCCGGCTCGCGATGCTCCGAATCGCCTCGGCGACAGCGGATTCAGGCCCCTGACGACGCGCGATTCACGGGCGCGTCACTGCCCCGAGGCCCGCCCGTAGGCCAGTGCGTCGAGGTCCTCCCATTCGACCTCCACCGGCACCGGGACGTCCTCGATCTCGATCGGCGGGGGCAACGGACGCTCGGCGCGGGCCTTGAGGGTGTAGGTGGGCGGCGGGACGAACACGGGCGCCCAGCCGCTGTCGGCGAGCAGCGGGTCCGAGTCCTCCGCGCGGGCCGCGACGCGCTGGGCGTAGGCCTGCTCGGCGACGACCGACGGCTCGACCTCGCGGGCGTAGTCGAACGGTGCGGGCTCGCCGACGACGACCTCCACCGGCTCGGATGCCGGCGCCCCGGTCGCGACGGAGGTCTCCGCGACCTCGGTCGTCGCCCCCGGTGTGACGGTGGCGGCGACGGGCGCCGCACTGGAACGACGACGGCGGGTCGCCGGGGCATCGCCCGGACGAGCCGACGAGACGACGCGCCGACCTGCGAGGGCGTGCCGCCGCAGGAGCACGAGCAGGAGCCCGGTGGTCGCGAGACCCATGGCCGGCGCGGACCACGTGAGGTGCCCGAGGGCCGCGAACACCGCGGCGACGAGGGTGGTGAGGGCGACGGCCAGCGTGACCGCCGCGCCCAGGCGCGCCCGGCGACGGTAGGCGGCGGCGCGCTCCCGCTCGCGCTCGGCGAGGGCGGCGGCTCCCCCACCGGTACGGGCGATGATGCCGGCTCCCGCCCGCGCCGCGCGGGCTTCGATGGCGGCGCGGGTGGGCTGCGCGCCGCGGTGGAGCCGGACCGAGGAGGTGCTGCGCATGGGAGCGGTACTGGCCTCGAAGGCCTCCGCGCTCTCGCGACGGACGGCACGGCGCTGCAGCACCCGCATGGAGGAGGAGAAACGCTCGACCGTCCTTGCGGTGGCGAGGTATTCGCGTCGGCGGCTCGTATCGACGACGAGATAGGCAGCCCAGACGGCGACGACGGCGACGAAGATCAGGCTGCTTGGCGACACACCCCAACCTTAGGTTCGATCGCCCGGATCGGGGAGGCTGGAACGGGCGTGTCACGCA
Organism: Mobilicoccus sp.; assembly: GCF_032060985.1. Classification (NCBI taxonomy): domain Bacteria; kingdom Bacillati; phylum Actinomycetota; class Actinomycetes; order Micrococcales; family Dermatophilaceae; genus Mobilicoccus; species Mobilicoccus sp. The sequence goes on along the minus strand of NZ_DAMBGD010000019.1, from coordinate 101,887 downwards.
GAAAATCACAACGATGTAAGTCCTGACGCCGAGGGTCGGGGTCGAACGTTCGTCCTGGTCATGCGCCTGACACGGCCGCCACCCTCCCCCCGGGGCACCCCGTCCCAGCGGTCTGGGCCCCCCGGATCGACCCCCGGTGATCTCGTCCCTCGGACAGGTCCTCGGCGGGCCGTCGAGACCGCCCTGCGCCCCGCTCGGCGACTCCCGTGAGCCGCCCCGGCAGAGCCCCGGCGGGCGTGCGCGGCGGACTCGTCCCCCACCTCGTGGCGGCCTGCCCCGCGTCTCTCCGACCTCGACGGCACGACGTGTCGCCGCTCTAGGGTGACCCCATGGAACAGACCCGCCTCGGTGACTCCGGGCTCCGCGTGAGCCGCCTCGCCCTGGGCTGCATGAGCTACGCCGACGGCTCACGCGGTTTCCACCCCTGGGCCCTCGACGAGGACGCCGCCCAACCGTTCTTCCGACAGGCGGTCGACCTCGGCATCACGTTCTGGGACACCGCGAACGTCTACTCCGGTGGCACCTCCGAGGAGTTCGTCGGCCGGGCGCTCCGGCGCTTCGCCCGCCGCGAGGAGATCGTGCTCGCGACGAAGGTCCACGGCCGCATGCACGACGGGCCCGGCGGCTCGGGGTTGTCCCGCGCGGCGATCATGGAGCAGATCGACGCCTCCCTGCGCCGCCTGGACACCGATTACGTCGACCTCTACCAGATCCACCGTTTCGACCCGGACACCCCGATCGAGGAGACGATGGAGGCCCTTCACGACGTCGTCCGTGCCGGCAAGGCGCGGTACATCGGGGCGTCGTCGATGTGGGCGTGGCAGTTCGTCTCGATGCAGGCGGCGGCCGATCTCGGCGGGTGGACCCGGTTCGTCTCGATGCAGGACCAGTACAACCTCCTCGCCCGTGAGGAGGAGCGCGAGATGCACCCGTACTGCGAGGCCACGGGCATCGGTGTGCTGCCGTGGAGCCCACTCGCGCGGGGTCGCCTCACGCGCCCGTGGGGCGAGAGCACCACCCGCAGCGAGACCGACACGTTCGGCTCGCGTATCTACCTCGACTCCGACGCGGCGATCGTGCGGGCCGTCGCCGCGGTGGCCGCCGAGCGCGGGGTACCCATGGCCCAGATCGCCCTGTCCTGGCTACTGAGCAGGCCCGTCGTCACGGCACCGATCGTCGGGGCGACGAGACCGCACCACCTCACCGACGCCGTCGCGGCCCTCGACCTGCACCTCGACGAGTCCGAGATCGCCCGACTCGAAGAGGCCTACACCCCACGCCTCCCGGCCGGGTTCTGAGCGCGTCCGCACGCTCGCCCAGGCCTCCGGCGACCGCGGAGCTCAGGATCAGGGCCGGACGAGGACCTCGTCCCGGGCTCGGTGAGGTGCTGCCCCCCGGAACGCCCATGGCGGCTGCGGAGTGAGGGCGCCCCGGTGAGGACGGCCCGAGCGCGCAGCGGCCCCGGGGGTATCGCCGACGCATGAGCCCCGATCGACGCCGAGGCTTGCACGCCGCCCGGGTGTGGGCCCACCGAGGCCCGCCTCAGGGGAGGAGGACGAACCGGATGGGGTTGCTCTCCTTGCGGGCCAGCCGCTCGATGACGGCGGGCGCCTCGGTGAGCGGGAACGTGCCGCTGACGCTCGTCGAGAAGTCGACGCGGTGGTACTCGAGCAGGTGGACCAGCTCCCGCACGTGGGTCCCCTCGCTGCCGTAGTTCCCGAGCACTGCCTGGCCCTTGAACGCGAACGTGGTGTCGGACTCGATCTCGAAGCCCTGACCGGCCAGACCGACGACGACGAGACGCCCGTGGACGCCGAGGGCCCGCAGCGCCTGGGTGCGCACCGGACCGACGCCGGCGAAGTCGAACGCCGCGTCCAGTCCCCCGGGGGAGAGCGTGGCGATGACGTCCAAGGCCTCGTCGGGCGAGGCGACGGCGTCGGCGCCGAGGGCGAGCGCGCGGTCGCGCGCGGCGGGCAGCGGGTCGATGGCGATGATCGGGGCGGCGCCGCTCATCCGCAACAGCTGGACGGCGTGCGCTCCGAGTCCACCCAGTCCCCAGACACCGGCGCTCTCGCCCGCGTGGATGTGGGCGGTCGTGCTCACCGCGGCCCAGGGCGTGGACACGGCGTCGGGGATGATGGCCGCCTGCTCGAACGGCAGGGAGTCCGGGATGGGGACGACCGTCTCGGCACGGGCGACCGTGTACTGCGCGTAGCCGCCGTCGTAGTCGACGCCACGCGTGAGGATCCGACCCTCGGGGGTCTGGTGTCCGGCCTGGAGCAAGACGCGGGTCCCGACCTCCGGGCCGGTCACGCCCGGCCCGAGCGAATCGACGATCCCGGCGACCTCGTGGCCGAGGGTGACGACGGACCCCTCGAGGAACTGCGGCGCGATCGAACCGTCGACGAGGTGGACGTCGGACAGGCACACCCCGGCGGCCTTGACGGCGATGCGGATCTCACCCTCACCGGGTTCCGGGATCGGGACGTGCTCGACAGTGACGGTGTGCGCGCTCAGATCGGCGCGCACCGCCGTCATGCCGTTCGCGGTCATGCTGGTCATCGTTGACTCCGTTCCTCGACGTTCGTTCGGCACCGGGACGGACGGCGTCCCGGCGACCTCATCCCTCGCGGTAGGCGACTCCGAAGCCTCCGCGCGGGTAGTGCCACCGCAGCGCCCCGGGCGCCGCGACGGCCAGGCAGGTGCCGCATTCCAGGCACGCGGCGTACTCCACGCCGATGGTGCCGTCGGCCTCCTCCGTGTAGACGTGCGCGGGACAGACGCGCACGAGCAGCCGACCGGTCCCGGTCGCGCGAGCGACCTCCTGGTCGACGACGATGTGACCCTGCTCGTCGTCGACGTCGAAGTGGTCGCGGGCGAGCCGTTGCGGCACCCCTCCCCACGTCTCGCCGTTCACAGCGCCCTCACGGCCGCCAGGCCATCCTTGATGATCATCCGCTTCGTCACCGCCGAGTGGGTCAGGGCTGTCGACGCCGTCGGCAGCAGGTGCCGTCGCGGCGTCGTGTCGAGGTCGTAGACGCCGTACAGGACGTCGCTGAGCAGCGACCCGTAGTCGTGGTAGAGCCGCGGGTTCTCGAAGAAGGCCGGGGCCTTCGCGTAGGTGCGCATGTCGCGGCCCACGAACGACTTCCCGAGCCGTGCCGGATACCCGGCCAGACCCGCCGCGGAGACGTCCCCGCGACGCAGTGCCTCGTCGATGGCGGTGGCCGCCGCGATACCGGAACCCGCGGCCAGATCCATGCCCCGCACCGTGAACCCGGTGTTGAGGGTGAGACCCGCGGCATCCCCGACGACGACCAGGCCGGGTCGCACCAGGTCGGACATGCCGTGCAGGCCGCCCTCCGCGATGAGGTGGCAGCCGTATTCCTGCAGCTCCCCGTCGCGCAGGAACCGCGCGATCATGGGGTGTTCCAGGAACGCGTCGTGCACCTGCGAGGAGCCGAGCCCCGACCGGGTCAGGTCGTCCAGGCGGAGGACCACGCCGACGGAGAGCGAGTCGAGGTTGGTGTAGAGGAACCCGCCGCCGCCGACGCCGCGGGTCGCGTCGCCGACCACGGCGTAGGCGGCACCCTCGTCTCCCGTGAGCCCGAACCGCTCCTCGATCGTCGTGCGCGGGAGACCGATCACCGACTTCACCCCGACAGCGAGGTGGTGCTGCGGCGGGGCGGTGGCGATGCCGGCCTCCCGGCACAGGAACGAGTTGACCCCGTCGGCCGCGACGACGACCCGGGCCCGCAACTCGTCCTCGCCGGCGCGGATGCCGACGACTCGAGCGCCGTCCCGCAGCAGGGCGTCCACCCGGATGCCGGGCATGACCGTGACGCCCCGCTCCTCCGCCTGGGCGACGAGCCACGGGTCGAGCTTGGCGCGCAGCACCGTCACCGCGTTGGTGGGGTCGGCGAGCCGGTCGTCGTGGTAGTCGACGTTGACGTGCGACGTCGGCGTGAGGAAGCTCAGGCAGTTGCGGGTCACCCGCCGCTCGAGCGGTGCCTCCTCGAGGAAGGCCGGGTAGACCTGCTCCATCACGCGGCTGTAGAGGACCCCACCGGAGAGGTTCTTGGCGCCCGGCTCGGCGCCGCGCTCGACGAGCAGGACCTCGTGGCCGAGGGCGGCGAGGCGGTAGGCCGTGACGGAGCCGGCGATCCCGGCGCCGACGACGATGACCTCGAAGTCGACGTCGCTCATGTCGTCGCCCCGGTCAAGGCCCTGGTGAGGGCGGGGACGACGGCGTAGAGGTCACCGACGATGCCGTAGTCGCACTCGGCGAAGAAGGGGGCCGATTCGTCGGTGTTGACGACGACGACCGTGTCCGATCCACGCATGCCGCAGGTGTGCTGCAGCTGCCCCGAGATGCCGAGGGCCAGATACAGCCCGGGGGCGACGTCCTGCCCGGACACCCCGATGTACCGGTCCCGCGGCAGCCAGTCGAGACCCTCGGCGAGCGGACGCGAACATGCGACCTCGGCGCCGAGAGCACCGGCCAGGTCCTCGACGAGGGCCATGTCCGCGCCACTGCGAAGCCCACGGCCGATCGCGACGACCTTCGCGGCCGAGCCCAGCTCGACGTGATCGTGCGGGGCCGGGGACTCGCTCGACAGCGTCAGTCCCAGCGGGTTCGCGGGGACCTCCTGCACGGGGACGCCCTCGCCCGGGGGCAGCGCGGCGCCGCCGTCGACCAACAGTGCGAGCGCACCGTCGCCGGTGAGATCCTCGGTGGCGATGCCCCCGCACAGGACGCGGGTGATCACCGGGTGGCCGTCGGCGACGGCGATGGTGTCGACGCCGGTGATCATCGGCGCGTCCAGCGCGGCGGCGCAGGCGCCGAGGAGGATCCGGTCGGCGCTGCGGTCGGGGGCCAGGACGAGCGCGGGGTGCAGATCGGCGACCGCCGCGGCCACGTCTCCGGCGAGGGCCTCGACCGGGACGTCGGACGCGCGCTCGACGAAGACGATCCGCTCGGCCGGCGCCCCACCGATCTCGGCGAGGGTGTCACGGGTGCCGGCGAGCACGATGACGGGCGGGCCTCCCGCCGAGACGGCCAGCTCACAGGCGTGCGCGAGCTGCGCGTGATCGGCGGCAACCACCACAACGGTGTGGCTCATGTCGTTCTCCTCCATCCCCCGCTCACAGCACGCCGTCGGCACGGAGTGCGTCGACGAGCTGTCGGGCGGCGGCATCCGGGTCGGCGGCATCGATGCGTCGACCCTTGCGGGCGGTCAGGTGGGGCCTGCTGCGGCCGATCACCTCGGGGTGGGCGGCGGCGACGTCCAGCGATTCCACGCCGAGATCGTCGACCGGCCGCTTGCCGGCGGCGAGGATGTCCTTCATGCCGGGCACGCGGGCCGTCGCGGCGTCCGTCGCGACGGAGAGGACGGCCGGGGTCGCGCACCGCAGCTCCTGCTCACCGGTGGGCAGAGACCGCGTGACGAGGACGGCGGCGCCGTCCGTCCGCACCTGCCCGACGTCGTTGAGCACGGGCCAACCGAGCCGTCCGCCCAGCAGTGCCGGGACGATGTTGGCGGCCACGTCGACCGACGAGCCGCCGGTCACCACGAGGTCGACCCCGCCCATCCGGCGGACGGCGGCGGCGAGCAGCGCCGCCGTCCGCGACACGTCGAGCAGGTCGATGTCCTCTCCGGTCACCACCACGAGGCGGTCGAGCCCGCGGGAGAGAGCCGCCTTGCGAGCCAGGGTGGACCCGGCGCACGGCGTCCCGACGGTGAGCCCGACGAGTTCGCTCCCGGTCGCGTCGGCGAGGCCGCGACCGACCTCGATGGCGACCGGGTCGTATTCCGACAGTCCGGCCTTCGCGCGCGACCAGTCGATGACGCCGTCGGGGGTGACGGTCGCATCGGCCGGGTTGGCCGCCCACTTGTAGGCCACCACGATTCGCATGGCGTCCTCCTTCGTCAGCGTGCCTGGCCGGCCAGCTGCCGCGGCGCGGCGCCGTCCGTCGCCGCCTGCGGGAACAGGTCGGCGTAGTACGAGTGCTGGGCGACTCGAGCCACCACGGGCTCCAGCGGCAGCGGCTTGTCGTCGTTCAGCGCCCGGGCGGCGGCGGCCAGGTAGCGGATGTCGTACTGCTTGGTGACGAACTCCGGTGCCTTCTTGGGCAGGCCGAGCAGCTGGTAGATGCCCTCCTCACCCGTGCGGATGGCGCTGTCGAGGGTGAACGAGCAGTCCTGGGCCGTCTCGACGAACTCACCCATGAAGGCGAGGTTGACGCTGCCCTCGGGCACGGCCTCGGGCCGGTCGCCGTTGCGGCGGACCTGGAAGAACGACGTGATGTACGGGAGCATCGTCGGGATGTTGATGCTGTTCGCCAGCACGTCGTCCCAGCTGTCGAGGATGCCGAGGTGGTAGCACAGCTCCCGCAGGATCTCCTCGCCGGTGCACTCCGGCATCGTCTTCTCGACGTGGTCGCCGACCGTGTCCATGAGCAGCCCGTAACCCCAGATGACGACGACGTCCTCGGGCTGGTCGGGGAACTGCGGCTGGCGGTTCACCGTGAAGCTGAGCAGCCAGGACGAGTCGGTGACGGTGATGATGCCGCCGGTCGTGGTCTTGCGCGCGAACGGGTCGCGGCCGCTCAGCTGCTCGATCTTGTCGGTCAGGGCCGACTTCCTGGCGGTGATCGTGAACGACTCCCACGACGTCTTCGCCACGTCGGAGCAGAACACGTCCGGGCGTCCGAACGAGGGGTCCTTCGCGGCCAGGGTGCGCCACAGGTTCCAGCATCCACCGTGCTCCTCGGTGATGGTCGGGGGCACCGTGGCCATGTCGCCGTAGCCCGTCGACTCGGTGAGCGAGCCGTTGGTGACGAGGACCAGGTCGCGCTCGTCGACCTCGATGGTGCGCGGCTCGCCGTTCTGCTCGAGCCGGATGGCGGTGACGACCTTGCGCTGCGGCGTGATGTCCATGTCGAGGTCGAGGACGTTGGCGCCGTACTCGAACCGGACGCCCTTGCTCAGCAGCAGGTCGCGCAGCGGCTTGATGAACGCGTCGTACTGGTTGTACTTGCAGAACTTCACGACCGACATGTCCTTGAAGCCCGGGAAGCAGTGCACGAACCGGTGCATGTAGCGCTTGACCTCGATGAGGCTCTCCCAGTCGTGGAAGGCGAACATCGTGCGCCAGAACATCCAGAAGTTGCTCTGGAGGAAGCCGGGGCTGAAGTACTGGTCGATGGCGAGGCCCTGCAAGGCGTTCTCGTCGGCCATGAACAGCTTGATGATCTCCATCTGTTGGGCGCGGTCCAGCCCGAACGAGGAGTTGTCCTGCGGCTCGCCCTGGTTGTGCATGAGGCGGCAGTTCGAGTAGTTGGGGTCGATGTCATCGATGTGGTGGAACTCGTCGAGCACCGAGTAGCCCTCGCCCATCTCGAAGGCGGGGACGTCCTGGAACAGGTCCCAGAAGCAGTTGTAGTCGGTCTCCATCTTCCGGCCGCCGCGCAGGACATAGCCCGTCTCGGCGTTGCCCGCACCGTCGATACCGCCGCCGGCGACCTGGTTCATCTCCAGGATCGTGATGTTCTCGCCCGGCATCTTGGCGTCGCGGATGGCGACGAAGGCGGCGGCGAGGGCGGCGAGGCCGCCGCCGACGAGGTACACCTTGCGCGTGTCGACGTCCTCGGGGGCGAGCGGGCGGAACCGGTCGTAGTAGGTCATGGGGGGGTCTCCTTCGAGCGGGGAGAGCATCCATTCTGGAGTGCGCTCGGTTTGAAGCGTACTCCGTTATTCGACCCCCGCAATCCCCTGAGGTCTCGCGGTTCTCGCGGCCCTAGCCGCCGGCGGCGGAGGGCCGGGATCCGCCGCCGGGCTGGCCGAGCAACCCGTTGAGCACGAGGTCGACGTGCTGACGCAGGGCCGTGTGGACATCGCGTCGACACTGGGCGCCGAGCGTCATCCCGGCGATCTCCAGGGAGAGTGACGACCACAACAGGCGGCCCGCCTCCCGGGGCGTGATGCCGAACCGCAGTGGTCGATCGGGGGCCGTGGCGAGGATCGCGCCGAGCTGTTCCTCGAACGAGGCGAGCGTGGCCATGGCCTCCCGCCGGTAGGGTCCGTCGGCGCCGAAGAAGATGCCCTGGTAGTAGTGCGTGAAGTTCGCAGGATGACGAACGGCCACGTCGATGAAGGGTTCCAGGAGCTGGCAGATCTGGTCGATCACCGACAGGCGACCGTCGGTCAGCCCCCTCCCCTCGGCCAGGATCTCCTTGACCCGCCGACCGATCATGTCGTTGCCCGCCATGAGCAGCAGCTCCTCCTTGCTCTGGGCATAGCGGAAGAGGGTGCCCACCGACACGTCGGCGCGGTCGGCCACCTGCTGGGTGGTCACGTCGTCGAAGTCGGAGGCATGGAAGAGGTCGACGACCGCGTCGAGGATGCGGCGCTGCTTGTCGGCCTTGTTGCGATCGCGCCGCCCGAGTGCCGGCCCTGGAGAAGAGGTGCTCACGCCGGGGAAGTCTACGCACCGAAGGGCCGGGGACCCTTGCGGAGCACGCTCCGTCCGGAATACAGTCCAAAATGAGCGGACTACGGTTCGACGGCACGGGTCGTCGGTGCTCCGCCCACTTCTCGACGCTAGGACGGGTCCGATGTGGTACCTCAACGATGAACGCACCCTGATGCGCGACGCGACGCGCGACTTCGTCGATCAGGAGGTGCGCCCCAAGGCTCTGGAGATCGATCGCGCCGACCGGTTCCCGATGGAGCTGTTCAAGCGGGCCGGCGAGCTGGGACTGCTCGGGATCACGGTGCCCGAGCAGTACGGCGGCCTGGGCAGCGACTACACCACGCTCGCGATCGTGATGGAGGAGATCGCCAAGGCCTCACCGGTGCTCTGCGTGGCCATGGGCGCACACAGCCAGCTCGCGGGCGGGATGCTGCGGATGCTCGGCACCGAGGAGCAGAAGCAGCGCTACCTCGTGCCGGCCGCCACCGGCGAGATCATCCTCGCCTGCGGCTCCACCGAGTCGGCGGGGGGTGCGGACCACGAGGAGCACTCGACCCGGGCCGTCCTCGACGGGGACGAGTGGGTGATCAACGGCGGCAAGGTGCTCATCAGCAACATCGGGGTCGCGGATGTCTACATCGTCTTGGCGATCACCGCCGACCACGTCGACCCGGTGACCAAGACCGGGTTCAGTGCGTTCATCGTCCCCGCCGACACCCCCGGCCTCGAGATCGGCTCGGCCGAGCACAAGCTGGGCTGGCACGGGTCCGCGACAGGCAGCATCTCCTTCCGAGACATGCGCCTGCCCAAGGACGCCATCCTCGGCCCGCAGGACGGCTGCATGCAGGCGATGTTCGTCTCGGCGACCGACGAGTTCCTCACCTGCGGCCCGGTCGGGCTGGGCATCGCCGAGGGCGCCTACGAGATGGCCTTCACCTACTCCATGCAGCGGGTCCAGCACGGCCAGCCGATGTACGACCGCTTCCAGGTGACCCGGCACAAGCTCGCGCACATGTGGATGGACATCGAGGAGCTCCGCGGCCTCGTCTACAGCGTGCACGCCGAGCGCGACGCCGGTGACCTGCAGCTCGCCCAGGGCCGGATGCTCAAGATCCGCGGCTCCGAGATCTCCGAGCGGGTCGCCCGCGACGCCATCCAGCTGTACGGCGGCCTCGGCACGATCGTCGAGACCGGCGTGGAGCGGTACTGGCGCGACGCGAAGGTGCTCGCGATCGGCGGCGCCTCCGTCGAGGCGATGCAGGAGGAGATCACCCAGCTTCTCAAGGCCCCGGCCGGCGCCCACTGACTCGGGCCTTCGAGCCTGTCGAAACCCACACGAGGGAGGACACGATGGAGCACAAGGACAAGGTCGTCGTCATCACGGGCGCGGCGAACGGGATCGGCGCCCAGCTGGCGCGCGACTACGCCGCCGAGGGCGCGACGCTGGCGCTCGCGGACATCGACGAGCCGAACCTGACCGCAGTGGCGCAGGAGCTGACGGCCGACGGGGTGCGGCTGATCAGCGAGGTCGTGGATGTCGCCGACGCCGATGCGGTCGCCGCGTTCGCCGAGACCACCTACGAGGCGTTCGGCCGCGTGGACTACTGCTTCAGCAACGCGGGAGTGATCTCGGTCGGCGCCATCTGGGAGGAACCGCTGCCGGACTGGGAGTGGCTCTGGGGCACCAACGTCATGGGGACCGTGCACATGATCCACGCCTTCATCCCGCGGATGACGGCGCAGGGCGAGGAATCGCACTTCATCACCACGGCGTCCATCGCCGGCCTGCTGACCGTGGAGAACTCGCCGAGCTACGTCGCGAGCAAGTTCGCCGCCCTGTCCCTGACCGAGGTCCTCGAGTTGCAGCTCCAGGACGCGGGCTCGCCGGTGAAGGCACACGCGATCTGCCCCGGCATCGTCAAGACCGACCTGATGAACTGCCCTCGGCACCGTCGCCCCGGCACCTGGGACCCCGACGACCCGTACTTCGGCTCCGCGGACTTCACGAAGCGACTCGCGGCCGCGACGATGAGCATGGAGCAGGTGGGGATCCCGGTCGAGGAGGCCGTCCGCACGATCATCCAGGGGGTCGACGACGGGACGTTCTACATCCTCACGCACCCCGCCTACAACCCCGCCATCGTCGGCCGCACCCAGGGCATCGTCGACGGCGTCCGGCCGAGCAAGGTGCGGCGGTGAGCCATGTATCCCTACGAGAAGGCCTATGACCACGTCGTGACCTCGACGACGGAGCAGCACATCACGACGATCACGCTCGACTGCGCGGAGAACTGGAACCGCATCAGCGAACAGACCATCGACGAGCTCACCGCGGCGTTGCAACAGGCCGCGTGGGACCAGGACGTCCGCGCCGTGGTCTTGACCGGCACCGGCCCGGTGAGCTTCGGGGCCGGCGATCTCTCGGTGATCCGCACCAAGCTGGCGAAGAACCTCGTCGAGGCCCGCCAGGTGATGGCCGAGATCGGGGCCATGGTGAAGCTGATGTACGCGATGCCCAAGCCGATCATCGGCGTCGCCGAGGGCGCGTGCATGGGTGGTGGCGCCAACCTGCTGCTGAGCTGCGACATCGTGATCGTCGGCGCGGGCGCGAGCTTCCAGGAGGTGTTCTGCGACTACGCGCTCAGCCCCGACACGGGCGGGCTGTGGGCGTTGCAGCGGCTCGTCGGGCCGATGCAGGCGAAGGTGCTCGCGTTCACGGGGGAGATCGTGTCCGCCGAGCGGGCCAAGGACCTCGGGATGGTCTATGACGTGGCCGAGGCCGGCACGGCCATGGACGCCGCGCGGGCGTTGGCGGCGACGATCGCGTCGAAGTCTCCGCTGGGCATCGGCCACGCGAAGATGCTGTCGAACCGGTTGCACGACTACACCCTCGACACCTACTTCCAGGCCGAAGCCGACTACCTGGCCCTCGGAGCATTGAGCTCGGACTTCAAGGAGGTCCTCGCGGCCGGGGCGGCGAAGCGGGCGCCGGAGTTCAAGGGGTATTGACCCACCACCGCTCGCGCCGGGTGCGAGGCCGCTGACGTCGCGCACCGACCCGATCGTGTCGCCGCGGCCACCCGCTGTCTCAGCGGGTGGCCGTGGCGTCGGAGGGTGATCATGGCGTCATCACGGCGACGGGGCGACGACGCGGGCCTCAGGCGCCTCGCGCCGCCTCGGGGGTCGGGGGCGTCGGCGGCGTCTCACGGCGGGTCGCGTTCCAGGCCGCGACGAGGGATCCACCCGCGAGGTCCTCGGTCGTCAGGGCGAACGAGCGGTGGTCGCGCCAGGCCCCGTCGATGTGCAGGAGGCGGCGGCGGACGCCCTCCTCGCGGAACCCGAGCTTCTCGACCACCCGCAGGCTCGGCGTGTTCTCGGGGCGGATGTCGACCTCGACGCGATGGAGACCGAGGCCGTAGAAGGCGTGGTCGACGAGGGCGGCAAGGCAGGCGGGTGCGATGCCGCGTCCGGCCATGTCCTGCGAGACCCAGTACCCGGCGCTGCCGCTGCGCAGGGATCCCCACGCGATGTTGAACAGATGCATCTGTCCGACGAGCCGGCCGCCGACCTCGATGACGAACGGCTGCATGCGTCCGGCCTGCGCCTCGGTGTCGTAGCGGCGCACGAGATGTCGGAACTTGACGTGACCGAGGTGATCGGGGTTGGTCGCCTCCCACGGCGACAGCCACGTGCGGTTGCGGATACGCAGGTGTTCCCATTCGGCACGGTCGCGGGTGCGGAGGGCGCGCATGACGCGGTCGGGCTCTCCGGGCGTGCGGATCGTGAGGATGCTCGGCCAGAGTCCCGCCATCAGTGGTCGCCACCTCGCAGCTGGTCGACGGCGTGTGTCACGACGTCCTCGAGGACGTCGAGCGCGTCTCGCACTCCCCCCGTGGAACCGGGGAGGTTGACGACGAGTGTGCCACCGACCACGCCGGCGAGGCCGCGGGAGAGCATCGCCGTCGGAACTCCTTTCGCGATCCCGGCCGCCCGGATGGCCTCCCCGATGCCCGGTACCTCCGCCTCGAGGAGTGGGCGGGTGACCTCAGGGGTGCGGTCGTCGGGGCGCAGGCCCGTGCCGCCGGTGGTGACGAGGAGGTCGGGCTCCGCCGCAAGGGCGATCTTCATCGCCGCTCCGGTGGCCTCGCCGTCGGAGACGACGACGGCGTCGGGGGTCTCGAACCCCCACGCCCGCAGCCGGTCCACGACGATCGCGCCGGACCGGTCCTCGTAGAGCCCCGCCGCCGCACGCGTCGAGGCGGTGACGACGACGGCCCGGCGGACGGAGTCGACGTCCTCGGCGGGGATGCGGGCGAAGTCGTCGCGGCCGGCGGGCTGTGCACTCACGTCGCTCATGATTCCCGCCAATCACCCGACCGCCCACCGGACTTCGCCGTGACCCGGATGTCGGTGATCCGTGCGTGCCGGTCGACCGCCTTGATCATGTCGACCAGCGCGAGGGCGGCCACGCTCACGCAGGTGAGGGCCTCCATCTCGATCCCGGTGCGGTCGGCCGTGCGGACGGTCGCGGTGATGTCGACACCGTGGTCGGCGACCACCAGGTCGACGGAGACCGCGTGCACCGCGATCGGGTGGGCGAGCGGCACGAGGTCGGGGGTGCGTTTGGCCGCCTGGATGCCGGCGATCCGCGCGACGGCGAGGGCGTCGCCCTTCGGGATGGTGCCTCCGCGCAGTGCCTCGACCGCAACCTCGGACACCAGGACCCGACCCGCCGCGCTCGCCTCCCGCGCGGTCACGGCCTTGGCGGTCACGTCGACCATGTGCGCGGTTCCGTCGGCGCGCACGTGCGTGAGCCGCGGGCTGCTCTCCGGAGCGTCGGCGCCGCGCCCCGAGGACGCCTCGCGCGTCTCGTCGGTCGAGCCCGTGTCGGATGCCGAGGCCTGGTCACGCGTCGGCGAGGACACGTCGGGGGTACCACTGTGCGCCGGTGTCTCGTGCGGCGCGGGGGCCGGTGGAACGGTCTGCACGTCCGGCGTCCCGGTCGATGCGGTCGGCGTCGGGGACGACGGGTCCCGTGCCTCGAGAGCCACGCCGTCGTGGGGGCCGGGCGGGGTGATCGGGGTAGTCACCCGGCAGATCCTGCCGCAGTGAGCGCCGCGGCACCGAACCAGGGGCGGCCCGCGGTCTCACCGGCGGTGGCGACGTGGACGTGGTCACCGGGGTTGGTGCCGTCGAGTCCGAGGACGAGGATCTCGTCCCCTGCCTCGACCTGCGTGACTTCGGGGGGCACGACCGCGAGTCCGTGCGCGTCGGCGAGGCTGCCGAGCACGTGGGAGCCCTGTCCCCCGGCGAGCCGCACCCGGAGCTGCTCGGAGTCGTGGGAGGTGACGACGACGCGCGCGAACTGGGTTTTGGCGGCAGGGGACCGGAACCCCTCGTCGGCGCGGGCGATGACCGGCGCCGTCTCGAACGGCGCTCGACCGGCCATGCGGCGGAGTGCGGGCGCGACGAACACCTCGAACGACACGAGGGAACTCACGGGGTTGCCGGGCAGGGTGAACACGGGGACGGCCTCCGCCCCGAGGACGCCGAAACCCTGCGGCTTGCCCGGCTGCATCGCGACGCGGTCGAACTGCACCGTGCCGAGTTCGGAGAGCACGGCCTTGACCGCGTCGTAGGCGCCCATGCTCACGCCGCCGGTCGTGACGATCGCGTCGGCGCGGGAGAGTTGCTGACGAAGGACGCGAGCGACGGTGTCGGGCTCGTCGGCGACCCCGCCGACGCGACTCGCGACGACGCCGAGGTCCCGGGCCGCGGCGGCGAGCATCGGGCCGTTGCTGTCGACGACCTGCCCGAACCCGGGCACCGACCCCGGCGGGATGAGTTCGTCGCCGGTGCTCACGACGACGACCCGGGGCAGCGGGACGACGAGGGCGTCCCCGTGTCCGACGGCGGCGGCGAGGGCGAGCTGACGAGGTCCGAGGCGTGTGCCCGCCCGGAGCACGACCTGTCCCTCGCCGACGTCCTCCCCCCGGGCGCGGATGTGTGCTCCGTGCGCGGCGCCGTGGTGGATGGCCACCCGCACGACACCGCCGTCCGACTGCTCGACGGGCACGACGGCGTCGGCGCCCTCGGGCACGGGGGCGCCGGTCATGATGCGGAAGGAATGCCCGGCGCGGAGTCGGTGGCGGGTCGTGTCACCGGCCGCGATGTCGCCGTCGACCGGCAGATGGACGGGCGAGGACTCGGACGCACCCTCGGTGTCGGAGGCGAGGAGGGCGTACCCGTCCATCGCCGAGTTGTCGAAACCCGGCAACGAGACGCGACTGCGCAGATCCTCGGCGAGCACGCACCCCTGCGCGCCGTCCAGAGCCCGCCGGGTGGCGGGAAGGGGACGCACCGTCGCGAGGATCCGAGCGAGGTGCTCCTCGACCGCGATCATGTCGCCGCCCGCCTCACGTGCGCCCTGGGCGCCCGGGCGGCCGACGCGCCATCCCTCACCGACCACATGCGAAGACGATACCGGCACGCGCCCTCGCCCTCGATCGCGTTCACCGCCCGGCACCCCGAGCTCCGGTCTCGGGTCCGCGCGCAGGAACGGGGGAAGGGATGCCGCTGAGGCTGTGCCCACGTGGTCGCGATGGCAGCCCCCTCACCGCATCCTTCCCTGCGTTCTCGGCGCCGGGACCTCCCATGAGGCGGGCAGGGTCGTGGCGGCGCGCGGAGACCGGGTCGGGGAGACTGTCGTCATGAGCGACGCATCGGGAGGACGCGTGGGGGGTCACACCGCGCCCGGCACCGTGCCGACGAAGGCCGAGGTGCGGCGGCGGATCCGGGCGGCGCGGGTGGCGCGCCGACGCGAGGTCCGATCCGACGAACGGGAGCGCGCAGCGATCGCCGCGGCGGTGCTCGCTCACCTCGACGCGTGTCCCCAGGCCCGGGCCGCCGGGTGGGGGGGCCCGAGCGCGGTGGTCGCGGTGTTCCGCTCGACACCGAGCGAGCCCGACACCTCCGCGCTCATCGACGCCCTCCACGATCGCGGCGTCCGGGTCCTCGTCCCCCGCACCCGCGAGGACCTCAGCCTCGATTGGCATGAGCTCCTCCCCCCGACGGCCCGGACCGGGAACGACCGCCGCACGCCCGTCACCAGCGACGATGCGTCGCGCATGGAGGATGACCGCGACACCCGGACCGGGGCGGCAGGCGACACCGCCGACGAGCCGGGCCACACGAGGAGCCGCGAGGCCGGAGGCGCGACCCGGGATGACAGGGGCGGCGAGATCGGAGACACCGCCGTCGACGTGGGGAGCGCGGCGAGCCGCATGTCGGGGCGTGTCACCGAGGACGTCCATGACGCGACGGAGCACGGGCGCGACGGGTACGGCGACGGTCGGGCGGAGCTGCCGACGGCCGAGGACGCCGACGAGGAGGGGCCGGCGCTCGGCCTCGACGCGGTGGCCGACATCACGGCGATGATCCTGCCGGGGATCGCCGTCGACCTGCGCGGTCACCGCCTCGGGCAGGGGGGCGGCTGTTACGACCGCACCCTGCCGCGGATGCGACCCGACACCTGCCGCGCGGTGCTGCTGTTCGACGACGAGGTGCTCGAGTCCGTGCCCTCCGGGGACCATGACCGACCCGTTCCCGCGGTCGTCACCCCTGTGGCGGGGTGGCGTCGGCTCGGGGGCGCGTGACACCTCGAGCCGCCTCCCGGTCGGTCGACGGGTGGGAATGCGGGGGCCCCCGCCGCCCTTACACTGCACGAGCGATCCACCGGAAGAGGAGCCATGCCCACCTACGCCTACGCCTGCACCACCTGCCCGCACCGTTTCGACGTCGTGCAGTCGTTCACCGACGACGCCCTCACGACGTGCCCCGAGTGCGAGGGACGTCTGCGCAAGGTCTTCAACTCGGTCGGTGTCGTCTTCAAGGGGTCCGGGTTCTATCGCACCGACTCGCGGAGCAACGGCGCGAACGGCACCTCGACGACCGCGGGCGACAGCTCCTCCACCACCTCGAGCTCCGCGAAAAACGCCGCGTCCTCGAGCTCGTCCGACTCGACCGGCAACAGCTCCGGCGCGACGAAGACCGCCGCGGCAGCACCCTCGGCCGCAGCGAGCTGACCCGGCCGCCCTCGCACGGCGACGATCCGCCCGCCTCGTCCGATCCCGACGGACCGACGGGCCCCGGGCAGCGCAGACTGAGCGGGCCACCCAGGCCGCGCCCGAGGGTGGCCCGTCGCCCCCGGGGCGTGTGACCCTCCTGATCCGCTCACCCGCGCCGAGCGGATTCCTCGCCTCGACGGCGTCGGCGTCCCCATCCCGAGGGAGCGGGCGGTGTCATCCACAGGTGTCGCCGGGATCCGGGCGTGAGGACGGGGGGCCTCCTACCGTTTCGGTCATGCCGTCCGCACCGACCCTTCCATGGCTCACGTCGGCCCCACCCCCGGCGACCCGCCGCGTGGGGGCGCCGCGCCGTCGCCTGTCGGTGCGCAAGGTGCGACTCGCCGCCGCGGCGGTGTGCGCGTTCCTCGCCACGTGGCTGCTCGCCGGTCTCCTCGCCCCCGACCCGCCGCCGCACGTCGTCCTCACCCCCGTTCGCGATCTGCCGGCCGGGCACGCGCTCGTCGCGGGAGATCTCATGCCGGTGCGGGTCACCGACGACCTCCGACCCGCAGATGCACCGTCGGACGTGACGGCCGCGGTGGGTCGGCGCCTCGCCCGTCCGGTCCTCGCCCGCGAGATCCTCACCGCTTCCGCCCTCACCGTCGTCACGGCCCTCGCCGCGAACGAACGCGCCGTCCACGTGCCGATCGCCGACCCGGGAGCCGTCGCCACGCTTCACATCGGCGATCGCGTCGACCTCGTCGAGGGTGCGGCCGGACGCGTGGTCGCGGCGTCGGCGCGCATCTTGTCGGTCGACGACATCACCACCGACAGGGGCGGGCACGGTATCGTCATCGCCGTTCCGTACGACAGGATCTCGGGCCTCGTGCCCGCGATGGGCGCCGAGGGCCCTGGCGTCACCCCGGTGCTGCGCGACGCCCGAGCCGCAGGCGCGGCTCGGTGACCGGCAGCACCACCACCTCCCGCCACGCTCGCGGGGCACCCACGTACCCACCCATACAGAAGGGATCGCCCGCCCGTGCTCACCGGCTTCAAGGAATTCATCCTCCGCGGCAACGTCATCGAACTCGCTGTCGCCGTCGTCATCGGCTCGGCCTTCCAGAAGGTCGTCGACACCGTCGTCACCAACCTCGTCACCCCGGTCATCAACGCCGCCGGCAACCCGCAGACCGAGGGCCTCGGCTTCCACCTGCGGCCCGACATGCCGCAGGCCACCTACATGGACGTCTCCGCGATCATCAACGCGCTCATCGTCTTCCTGCTCACGGCCGCGGTCGTCTACTTCGTCTTCGTCCTGCCGATGAACAAGCTCGCCGAGCGCCGCAACCGCGGTGAGGAGCCCGAGGCCGAGCCCATCTCCGAGGATGTCGCCCTCCTCCGCGAGATCCGCGACCTGCTCGAGTCGCAGCGCGGCACCGGCACGAGCACCGACCGACGCTGAGGTTCGCGAGGAGCGAGCACGCCCCTCCCCACGCGCGACGAAGGCGCCCACTGATCTCAGGTGGGCGCCTTCACCCGTGTCGGCGCTCGGCGTGGGCGGGTCGATGGCTCGACCCTGGTGGCCGGTCCGGCGAGGTCACCGGGCTCCTCGACCGCATCACCGGTGGTCCCGCTCTCCGGCAGTGTCGAGCCCCGGTGGTCGGTCTCCCGGGTGCTCAGTCCCAGTGCGGAGGCCGCTGGTCGAGGATCCAGCGGTCGCGGTCCTCCCGATCGCGCCAGTCACCCCAGCCCTCGTCGGTGTCGTCGCGGGTCTGCTCGGGCGTGGCCATGCGCGGGCGGCGGGAGGACCGACCCGTCGACGTGCCGTCGCTGTCGGAGGCGGCATCGTCGCCGCCCCGCTCCTCGTCAGCGCCGACGACGGGCTCCTCACTCATGCCCGCCCCGCCCCCTGCCGACGACGGCGCAGAACGGTGCGGGCGTCGACGGCGCGGATACCGGCGCGGATCATCGGGACGGCGGCGCCGGCGACGGTGAGCAGGTCGGCGCTCCAGACGCGGACGACCTCCCAACCCGCCCGGTCGAGCAGCTCGGCCCGCACACGCTCGCGGTCGCGGATGTCGCGGATGGCCGCGTGCTCGCGCCCGTCGACCTGGACCGCGACGACGGGGCGCGGCGCCTCGGGCTCGGCGACGGCGAGATCGATGCGGCGCGGGCCGGTGCCGAACCGCGGGTGCACGACGAGCCCGTCCTCGGTGATCGCGGCCGACAGCCCCCGCAGGAGCAGGGCCGTCTCGCTCGCCGCGGGGGGCTCCGATGCCGGGGTCGCGGTGGGGTCGGTGCTGCCGGGCTTCTCGGAGACCTCGGCCTGGTGATGCTGAAGCCCGATGTGGGAGAGGAAGTCCCGCAGCAGCGCAGCCCCGGGCGTCGAGGGTCGGCGCTCGCCGAAGTCCGTCGGCGAGATCTCGCTGACGACGGTCGCGCGACGGCGAGCGATGGCGAGCGCGGCGGCGAGGGCACGGTCGCCGCCCTCGGCGTCGAGACGACCGAACCGGCGCGGCAACGATCCGTCCGGCCCGGGACCGTAACCGAGCGCGAGGATCACCGCGTCGCGGCGCTCCCCCACGACACGGTCGACGTGGACGATGCGTTCGGCGTCCGAGCCCGTCGTCGTGAGCCAGGCGCGCAGCTCGGTGTCGAGCTCGGCGGCCGTCTCCATGGCCGCCCGCAGCGCCTCGGCCCGGGCGCTGCTGAGCGTGACGACGAGCAGCGACTCCTCGTGACGTTCGCGCAGGTGCTCGCGCACGAGGCGGATGACCGTGGTGGCCTCGGGGCTCTCGAGCGCGGGGGCGTCGAGCATCACGTCACCGTCGCGGACGGGGACGGTGAGACCTCCCCCGTCACCGTCGTCGGTGCCGTCGCGGCCGGCGACGACGAGCGTGAGCGGCGAGGTGGGCGAGGTGCCGGGGGTCGTGAGCAGTGCACTGTCGTACACGACGTGGTTGGCGAACGAGAGCAGAGACTCGTCGACGTCGGCGTGCACCGTCGTGAGACGTCGGACGCCCAGCACGTCGGTGGCGGCGTCGAGCAGCGTCGGGCCGGAGGCGACGGGGACGGCGTCGTCGGGGTCGGCCTGCTCACCGAGCTGCGCGGACGCCGTGGCGTACGGCATCGGCGCGGGCTGCCGATCGTCGCCGACGACGACGACATGACGCCCGCGTGAGATCGCGGAGACGGCGTGGGACACGAGCATCTGGGCCGCGTCGTCGACGATCACGACGTCGAACCATTGCCCGAGCGGCACGAGCGAGGCCACGACCTGCGGACTCATCGCCCAGCACGGCTTGACGTCGAGCAGCAGGTCGGAGGCCTGCGCGAACAGTTCACGGGCCGGAACCCCGGTGCCGGTACCCGAGGCCGCGTATCGCACGATCTGCTGCGCTCGCTCGTGCCCCGAGGCCGCGTCGTGCAGCCGCTGGGCGACCGCGACGCGCACCTCGTCGCGGGAGGCGCGCACGTGGTCGTGGTCGAGGCGTACGTACTCCTCGACGAGAGCGCGCAGCCGATCGCCGTCGTGGGCGCCGACGCGCGGGTCGTCGAGGGCGATCTGCGACAGGAGCGACCGCCACCAGATGCGTTCGATCTCCGCGGGGATCTGGGCGGCGGGCACGTGGCGCGAGGCGAGATCGGCGACGGCGGGCTCGAACCCGGCCGCGAGGGCCCGGTCGAGCGCCGGCGCGACCCTCGGCAGCACGGCGATGCGGTCGGCGTGGGCGGCGAGATCGTCGACGCGTGCGACGAGTTCGTCGACGGTGAGGGTGAACAGGTCTCCCCCGGCGGACGTCGTCTCCAGACGCTCCGAGAGCCACCGGAGGTCGGCCTCGAGGTCGTCCCACAGCGTGCGCGACGCGTCGAGACCGGCGGGGACGCGGGGCGGGTCCTCGGTGCCGCTCCACGCGACCCACGCGGTGCGCTGTTCGTGCGCGGCGCTCAGCAGGTCGTGCAACTCGTCGAGGGGGGTGTCGGGGTTGAGCAGCGACTCAGCACGTCGGCGCAGGTCACGGCGGGTGCGCCAGCTGATGAACAGGCCTCTGTCCTGACGGTACTGCCGGTCGGCGGTGGCGCCGAGGAGGTAGTCGAGCGGCTGCAGATACACGTCCTCGGGCAGGACCTGGAGGGTCTTGCGGACCCCGAACATGAGGTCGAGCGCCCCGTCCCAGTGGTCGGGGGTCTCGGCGGGCGGGAGGCCGGCGTCGACGAGCGTGGCGTCGAGGGCGGTGCGAGCCTCGGCGAGACGGCCACCGGCGAGGTCCTCGACGATGCGACGGGCCTTGGCGGCCTCCTCCTCGGACACCACCCAGGCGCGGTACCACGGGTCGGCCGGCCAGTCCTCGCTCCACCCGTCGGCGGCGGCGACCGACGCGAGCAGCTCACCGACGACCTGCACCTGGTCGGCGTCGAGGCCCGTGAGGGTGGCCGGGTCGAGCACGACCTCGGAGGTGGGGCGGACGGGCAACTCGCTCTGCGCGGCGAGCGCCTCGCGGATCTGGAACACGCTGACGCCCCAGGGAGCGCGCTCGGCGTGCACGGCGGACAGTGCGCTCTCGACCTCGGCGCTGACGTCGCGGAGCTGTTCGCGCAGGCCACGGGTGTCGGGTTCGCGAGCCGGTCGACGTCGGTCCAGTGCCGTGACGACCTCGCGGGCGACGGTCTGGGAGTCGGGCAGGTCACCGTGGGCGTCGAGGACGAGGCCACCGAGACCCGCCTCGTCGAGCTGGGCGGTGACGGCCTCGAGCGAGCGGCGGGCGGAGGCGACGTACAACACGCTGCGACCCTCGGCCGCGAGCGCGGCGACGATGTTGGCGATCGTGCGGCTCTTGCCCGTGCCGGGACCGCCGACGAGCGCGACGTCGCGTCCGCGCCGCGCGTCGATGACCGCGCGGGACTGCACGGAGTCGGCGTCGAGGGCGAGGAGTTCCTCGCCGGGGTCGAGGGGGCCGTCCTCGGCGGGGCCGTCGAGCCTGGAGGCGCCGGGCACCGCGGCGAGCGCGGCGAGCACCGGGTGGTCACCGAGATCCATGCCCTGCTGGGTGAGGTCGGAGACCATCGGCAGCTTGGTGTAGGAGAACGTCGAGACGACGCGGCGGTCGTGGACCGTGAACCCGGGGATGAACGAGCACACCCGGGACAGCTCGCGGAACACCCGGATGGGGTCGAAGCGTGTGGACACGGCGGCGAGGGACGCGAGCGCGACGGGGTCGAGGTCGACGCCCTGTTCGTGGCTCAGGTAGTTGAGCAGCACCGGGTTGACCTCGACGTCGGTGCCGAGGTCGAGGTCGAAATCGGAACCGGCGGCGTCGACGGGGTGGATCTCGCAGCGGCGCAACAACACCGGCGCCTGCGGGGCGCGCGGGCCGGGCACGTCCCACGTCGCCATGCCGAGCGCCATGAAGCAGGTGACGAGACCGCGTTCGTGTCGCAGCTCGAGGCTCTTCTCACGGATGGCGTGTGCACGACGACGGGCCTCGACGAAGGCGCTGCGCTCTCGGACGAGGTGAGAGAGGCGCGTGGAACCGCCGGCCATGAGCATCGAGACGCCGCCGGGGTGCACGGTGGTGAGGTCGAGGGTGCCTGCGGGCAGGTCGCGGTACCAGAGCAGCGTGTTGGGGCCGCCGAGGTCGGCGAGTTCGTGTCGCCACCCCTTGACGACGTCCGCGACGATCTCGTCGCGGAATCCGCCGGCAGGCGTGCGGGCGCCGCCGCCGTCGGCCGACCTCGGGGTGGCGGAGGCGGACCCCGTGGACGCGGTCGCCACCTCGGGACTCGAGTCGCCGCCGTGCGCAGGGGTGGCGTCGGCGTTCCCGGCCTGCGCGGGCGTGTGCGCTCGCGACGGCGCGCCGGTGGCGGAGGGCGGCGCAGGGGACGGGCCGACCGGGGTCGGCTCGGGCAGGGAGGGGCTTCGACTCACGCCTGCGATGGTACCGGCGGGGGCTGACAACCCTTTCCCCTCCCGAGTCAACGTCGGGTAAGGAGCTGGTGTGGGAAAACCCTTACCTCAGAGCGTCATCGCAGGTCAGGGCATGAAGACGACGGCATCGCCGACGGCGCGCTCACGCCCTCCCGCGGGGGTGTTGGCGAGTCGGCCGCGCATGGCCATCGCCGTGGACCCGCCTCCGTCGAGGTTCACCGCATCGACGAGGCCGAGCGAGGCGGCGATGCGGGCCTCCTCGGCGAGGGTCACGCCCACGCTGCGGGTGGAGCGTCCGTCGATGGTGACGAGGGCGACGGACCCACCGGGGGTGCGTCCGATGAAGGTCCGCGGCTGTCGGGAGAAGAAGCCGCTCGTGGACTGGGGCGCGACGATCTCGCCGTCTCGGATGAGGCGGTAGCGGCCGACGACACCGAACGTCGTCGACCGCAGCGCGACCGGCGAGCCGTCCTTCGCGGTGAGCTGTTCGCGGTAGGTGGGGCAGCCGGTGCCCGCGACGCGCAGGAGTTCGGCGGCCTTGGTGCCGGTGGCCTGATAGGAGACCTGCGCCGGGGTGATGCGTACGCCGCGCCGGGGCTGCGCGGAGACGACGCACCCGTCCCGCCCGACGACGACCTCCGCGCCCGGCCCACTCGGGGTGCGGGCAGCGTAGTGCGGGGTGAAGCGCACGAACCGGCCCGGAGTCCCGCACTGCGCGGGGTCGACGTTCTCGCACCCGGGCGGCGCGGCGAGCGGGGTGTTGACCGCGTCCATGCGCAGCTCTCCCTGCTGGCTCGACAGCCTCCCGGTCCACCGGAAGTCGTCCATCCGCAGCTGTTTGGTGCGGGAATCCATGAGGACGCCCATGTGCCCGGCCACGCGCTGCGGCTCGGAGATGACCGTGCCGCCGTTCACGGCGAGGCCGACCATGTCGCCCGGGGCGGTCGCGCGCCCCTGCGAGAAGTAGCTGCCGTTGACGGCGACGAGCGAGCCGCTCCAGAGACCCAGCGTCGAGACCCCCTCGCGTCGGGCGATGTCGGTGCCGATGGCCGTGCGCAGCTGGCCCTTGGCCGACGGGGCGATCATCGCGACCTGCACCCGCCACGGACCCCGCTGGGTCGTGCCACGGGTGGCGTTCGTCGCGGGCTTGTCACCCCGGACGATCGACGTCACCGAGACCCCTGGTGCCAGCCTCGTCACGCGTCGGGTCTCGGGGAGCCCGGGATCGCCGACGTCCAGCCGCGGGGACGCCTTCGTCGCCGTGCGGGCGGCGGGGCGGGGTGCGGCCTCGGCCATGGCGACCGGAACGAGCATTCCGGCGGCCACGAGTGCGGCGATCGACACCGGGACGACGCCCCGCGACCGGGACGGCACGCGTCCGTGGGCATCGAGGCGACGGCCCGTGGCGTCGACGTCGGCGATGGGCGGAGTCTGACGGGTCATGCGGGTGCCCCCTGGGGTCGATGTGGCGCACCGGTTTTCCCCGCCGGTGGCGCTTCCACCGTAGAGGGCAGGATGGGGTGTGGGTGGTCGGCCACGCAGGCCTCCGCCCACGGGTTGCATGCATGGCGCCGAGGGCCGCCGGCCGCGACGTCGCACCCGCGGCGGTCGACGAACCCAGAACCCAGAGCCCAGAGCTGAAGCTCAGAGCTCAGAGCTCAGAGCGGGTGGGCGGGTCGGCGCCGTCACGGGACACGGTGATCGCCGCGCAGCGGGTGGCACGCTCGACGGCGGGCAGGACGGCGGCGAGATCGGCGCGGCGGAGGGAGGCGGCGGCCTCCCGGCTGCCGAGGAACCCGGCGTCGAGGAGCCCCGAGATCAGCCCCGACATGAACGCGTCCCCCGCCCCCACGGTGTCGGCGACGACGATGTCGGCCACCGGCGCGACGTCCGCCCACTCGTCGCCACGCGGGACGTGGACACGGGCACCGTCGGCCCCACGGGTGACGACGACGAGCGCGGCGCCCAGGGCGGCGAACCGTCGCATGACCGCATCGGCGTCGAGGGTCGTGTGCGCGTCGTACAACCAGGCGAGGTCCTCGTCACTGGCCTTGACGACGTCGGCGACCCCGACGAGCGCCTCGACGCGGGCGCGGGCCTGCGCCGGGTCGCCCATGAGGCTGGGGCGGGCGTTGGGGTCGTAGGAGACGGTGCCGCTCTCGTGGGCACGGCGGGCGGTGTCGAGGACGGCGTCGGCGCCCGGGCCGAGGGTCGCGGCGATGGAGCCGGTGTGCAGGTGCCCGATGGGGTCCTTGTCGAGTGCGACGGCGACGTCCCAGACGAGGTCGAACTCGTAGGTCGCGGCGCCGTCCTCGTCGAGGGTGGCCGTGGCCGTGGACGTCGACGGCGCGGAGGCGGTGCCGCGCGTGAGGGTGATGTGGGGTTCCCGTTCGAGGTGGGCGCGGATCGCGTGGCCGTGCAGGTCGTCGCCGAACCGCGACGCGAAGTGCACCGGGTGCCCGAGCCGCGCGAGCCCGATCGCGACGTTGAGGGGGCTGCCGCCGGGGTGCTCCTCCACGCTCCCGTCGGTGCGATGGACGATGTCGACGAGGGCCTCGCCGACCACGAGAGTGCGCTGAGTCATCGCGTCCTGCCTCCTCGACGAGGAACGTGTGGTCGCCTCCGACACTACGGCGCGGGCGTGACCCGGGCGACGGAGGCGACGGCGCGGCGCCTCTCGTCCTCGAGGCGTCGGGGCGTTGAGGCGTCGAGGCGTCGAGGCGGTGCGAGGGCTGCTGTCCGTGCGTGACCACTCTCGTCCCCCGGCGGGCAGCGAAGCCTGACGTGCGGGCTCCTGATCGAACGACGGCACTCCCCCTCGCACCCGCCACCCCGACGGCACCGTGACCGACGTTGTCCCCGCTCGTGAGAAGATGGTCCGCGCGGCGCAACCACCGCCCGCCCAGCCCTCGTAGCTCAGGGGATAGAGCACCGCTCTCCTAAAGCGGGTGTCGCAGGTTCGAATCCTGCCGGGGGCACACAGTGGATCGGCTGGTCAGGACGCATGCGGCGGCATGACCGATCCGCCCCTCATGGGGCCTGCGAGCCCCGCTGTGGCCCATGCCGCCGGGCGAGCGCCCCACGGCGTCGAGATCGTCGGGGACCGGCGGACACGTCGAGCGTCATCGCCGACGAGGCGTGGCCGAGCATCCGCTGCCCGGCCTCGACGTTCGCGCCCGCTGCGATGGCCAGAGACGCGGCCGTGTGGCGCCACCCCAACGCCCCCGCCATGAACACCTAACCTCGCGCTTTCACGCGGCGTCGGTTTGAGTGGTAGAACAGTGCAGAAAGGTGCCCTTGACCTGGGAGGATGGTGATTGTCGAAGTCTCCATCAAGCAGGACGGAAGGGCACCCTTCAGGTGAAGAAGCGTAGCGGGTTCTACCCGATGGTGAAGGTTGGGACGGCGCCGGTGACGGCGGTAGGTGCCGCCGGTGGGGTGTTGTTGACCGGCACGGTGGCCGCCAGTGGCTTGGATCGGGCGTTGAGTGCGGCGTTGGAGCCGTTTCGCTCGCCGTGGGCGCGTCATGGTCCGGGCAAGGTGTTGACCGATTTGGCGATCACGCTGGCCCTGGGCGGGGACGCGTGCAGTGATGCAGCGGTGTTTCGGGCCGAACCGGGGGTCTACGGGCCGGTCGCCTCGGACCCCACGATCTTGCGCACGATCACCGCTTGGCTCGCGACGCCGACCGCGCCCTGGCCGCGATCGCTGCCGCTCGCAAGGCCTCCCGCGCGCACGTGTGGGCCGCTGCCCGGGCGGATGCTCCCAGCCATGAGATCGATGAGCGGGCGCCGCTGGTCATCGATCTGGACGCAACGTTGGTGAGCGCGCACAGCGAAAAGGAGCAGGCCGCGCCGACCTACAAGCGGGGGTTCGGGCTCCACCCGTTGTGCGCCTTCGTCGATCACGGACCCGCCGGTACCGCAGAAGCGTTGGCGGTCCTGTTGCGCCCGGGCAACGCCGGGTCGAACACCGCTGCCGATCACATCAGCCTGACCCCTCAGGCGCTGGCTGCCGTGCCGGGGATCCACGCCTCCCGGCCGGGACGAAAGGTGTTGATCCGCACCGACTCCGGCGGTGGCACCCATGCCTTCATGGACTGGCTGGCCCGCCGCGGCCTGCAGTACTCGATCGGCTTCGTGCTGCCAGCGGACATTCCCGCCCAGTATGCGAAGATCTCGGCTGCGGCGTGGACCCCGGCCTACGACCCCCAGGGCCGTGCGCGTGAAGGCGCCGACGTCGCCCACATCACCGGCCTGCTGGACCTGAACGGCTACCCCGACCGGATGCGAGTCATCATCCGCCGGGAACGTCCCCATCCCGGTGCGCAACTGCCCGCCCACCTGTCATTGAATCTCGGCGAACATCACCGGGACGCCTCTTTGAGTAGTATGTTAACAGCTCTGACGCCTGCTGGGAAACTCTCAACAAGCTCTAGTACGAATGGAGTCGTGCGCATGGCGATTGCCGCCAGACCGTAACAAGCGACTCACCCTTGCTTGGCTGGCATAGAGAGAGGGACAGACTGTCCGACATTGCAGTGGCCCACCCGAGCCCTCAGGTCCAAGAATCGCGCGCGGCGCACCGACCACTCTCAACACTGCTCGCCCATGAGCCTCTTCGCCAGCCGCCAACCTAAGGATACTGCCCTGCGGAACGAACCCAAGACGCCAGAACGCACGGAGCACGAGCGCATTCGGGCGAGCTTTCTCACAACGCTCATCAGTTGCTCCACATGTTTTGTTGCCATCTTGATTTTCATCGGCGCAGCTACATTCTGGACGCAACCAGGCCGCACCTTGAGCCCCTTGCGACTAATTGATGAATGGCTGGCCAGTGCTGGACGACTCTCCAACTTCCTGCTCGAACGAGTGGACCCAGTTTCCACGTCCATCTCGACCGCCACACTTGCTACGGCCTTAGTGCTTGCATGTGCCTTTAGCCGAAAGCCCGACAGCCTCCTCATGCCCACGGAGGTGATTCGCCTCCAATTCCTTGAAACTGTTACCAGCGCAACGAGCTTAATCGCCGGAAGCGCTCTTGTCGTCTGCAGCGCCTTACTCACGTTTGGCGGCACAGATACGACTGTCGGCGCTGGCGTCTCTTTTGGCTGCGGCCTACTGACCCTAAGCCTTGGCACCCTTGTCCCTGTATCTCCACGCTACTGGGAGAGGGCCATCGAGAACGAACGACGCGCATTAACCAGACTGGAGAGGGGGCGCCCTCATAGTGCGCAAGCAATGGTAAGCATCACGACATGGCTGCAACTCATGTTCATAAATGCTTTGCTGAGAACCGCCTGGCTGGTAAGCAGCTTCCATCTAATAGCCGCGCAGCACGGGCAGCACTTGCACTGGACTCCCGTAATTGGCATTGCCATCCCGCTAGCACTCGGCACGGGCCTCGCGTGGGACCTCTCTATAACGTGGGCAAGACTCTACCTTTCAACAACACTGCTTACCGACCGCTGGATCGCAATTCCGATCTATTTGATTTGGGCATGCGCCATCTCACTCCTCTCGATTTCAGTCATTCGGATCGCAATGCAAACTACATGGTTAATAGGCCTCTTCTTGGGTGGATGCCTATCGGTGCCATTCATAACTAACATTGCACCGATTCTCGGACAGTACTGGAAGATGCTCCATGCAGCTCGCTTTGATTCTGCAATTCGAGATGCAAGAACCCGGATATCACGATTCGAAAGCCTTCAGCGACTGACTCAAGGCGAACAGGACACTCCAGCTACGCGGACTGTGAACCAGGACGCTCATGTTCTGAAGCGGTGCGGGGAATCATTTGACGCTGAAGGGATCCCAGAAGCCGCTGAGTGTAAGCGCCGAAAACGTTCACTCACGCGCAGGCGAGTCTATTCTTGGCTTATGCGCAGAAGGAGCCGATGACAGTGTATAACGAAGGCCTTCTGCGTGGCATCCGCAGCTGGGTTCACGATTATGTGCGACCTACACACTTCGGAGGATCCTCATGCAAGACCCCCAGGCGGTCGTCGATGACACAGTCGCGGGCAGCGCGATGTGATGGCGGACGGCTCTTACGGGCGTAATAGGAGCTGGGGGCGATCCGAATTCCGGCCTCTTTCAAGGT
This sequence comes from Mobilicoccus sp., assembly GCF_032060985.1. Taxonomy (NCBI): domain Bacteria; kingdom Bacillati; phylum Actinomycetota; class Actinomycetes; order Micrococcales; family Dermatophilaceae; genus Mobilicoccus; species Mobilicoccus sp. The sequence continues at coordinate 73,315 of NZ_DAMBGD010000019.1, read as the reverse complement.
CTCGCAGATCGGCTCGACCCCGTGCTCGTCACGGTGCTCGTCGATCAAGGTGTCCACGTCTACAGCCGGCGGTCGAGCTCCGCCTGAGCGAAATACGCACTCGCCTGGCGAAGAATCGTGTTCGCACGCCGTAGTTCGCGGTTCTCTTTTTCCAGTTCGGCGATCCGTTGCGCGCCAGTGGTGGTCATGCCGGGGATCTGGCCCTCATCGATCCGGTCGCGCTTGACCCAGTTCCGCAGCGTGTCGGGGTTGATCCCGAGCTGCTCGCCGACCTGCCGACTCGCGCGGGAGACGGCCAGACCGGGCTCGTCGATCAGCTGACGCACCAGCCGGACAGCTCGCTCACACCGCTCATCGGGATGCTTCTTTGGTGCAGGCATGTCTCCATCCTCCTGGTGAGATCAAGCCCTCCACCCTTCCCGGGGCGATCCAGTCCGGCCAGTCGTTCCACAGCCAGACGTCGTCGAACTGCTCGGCCCACAGGGGATCAGACCGCAGGTACTGCAGCAGCAGCCGCTCGAGCATGCTGCCCTTGTCCCGCTCGGACGTCGCCATCTCGCGCAGCTCGTCCAGCACCCCGTACACCGTCGTCGACATGCGCCCATTCTGCCCAGGGGGCGGATGCCCCCAGAAACCAACATGCCTCGCACTGCAGGGAGGTGGCGCCCGTGAGGACTTTCTGTACGGGTTTCAAGGCGCCGCTAACGCGGCGCGGCGGCCCGGACGGACGCTGCGCTGCGGCCTGCGGCCGTTCTCGCGCCCACCCGGGCCGCACACACCAAAGGGGCCACTCATCAAATGACGAGAGGCCCCTTCGTTCGTTAGCTCAAGGAAGCCAGTGAGCTGCCAATTGCTCCAGCACCCGCCGCCCAAGATTGCTGCGATACATAGTCCCAGAGAGAACCCCCGAGAACACGTTCCCAGCTGATTGCGCGACTGCTTTTGACCCTCTTGATGTTCCTAAGCTGACGACCACTCATACGCTTCCCCTTTCGACTCTTACCGTTGGACCTACTGTTCAGACGGTTCCTGACAAAGAGGACGACGAGCGCCGCGAGCATCAGACCCGCCAACAGGCCTCCTGCTTGAGTACCCAAGGACTCGAACCCGGACCACTGGCTGCCTTCAACTAACGACAACACCTAGAGTACGACGAAGTCCAGGCGTTTGGTAGCCCCTCTTCCAAGGTTCCCGGGCTTCGCAGCCCGGACCCGCGACCCGCCGCGATTCGCCGACAGGCGGTCCAGCGTCTCGCCGCTTTCTACAGGTCGGCGAATCGCGCCGGACTGAACCGCGTGCACCTCAGAGGCAACCCGCGGTTGTGGCACATTCGTGGCACACGAGGTCGAGAATCAGCCCGATCCAGCGTCAGGCAACGAAAAGCATCCATGCAGGTCAGAGCCCGTTCCACGGCCTTGACCGGGCGGCCCGATGGCACTCCTAAAGCGGGTGTCGCAGGTTCGAATCCTGCCGGGGGCACACAGTGGATCCGCTGGTCAGGACGCATGCGGCGGCATGACCGATCCGCCCCTCATGGGGCCTGCGAGCCCCGTTGTGGCCCATGCCGCCGGGCGAGCGCCCCACGGCGTCGAGATCGTCGGGGACCAGCGGACACGTCGAGCGTCATCGCCGACGAGGCGTGGCCGAGTATCCGCTGCCCGGCCTCGACGTCAACGCCCGTCTGGGTCGCCGATGAGGCGGCCGTGTGGCGCACGTCGTGAACGCGGACGTCGTGAACCTCCGCCGCGGCACATGCCGATTCGAAGACACGCCTCCGCCAGGTGTCGAGGCGCAGCGGACCGCCCTCGGTCGAGCCGGACACGAGATCTTCCCCGCTCTTCCATGCGCAGGCGTCGCCGGGTGGCCCATGAGTACCGGCGGCACGGGGACAGGCAGAAGAGCGGCAGTCGCAAGAAACGATCAGGGCTGCGACTCGGCCGAGCGGACGAGGTCGCCCACCGCGATTCGCGCCGGCAAACCAGGCGCTTCCGGGTCCATACGGTAGGCGGTGCCGTCCACGACACGGTAAACGCCCGAGAACAGCCCCGTGATCGCCCATTGCCCCGTCGCCTTCCCACGCTCGAACTCGAAGGGGACCAAGAACAGCACCACCTTCTGCCCCGGGACAAGGGAGGTGCCGAGGCTGCCGTCGCCCAGCTCACGCACGGTCACGCGCGCAACCTCAGGCCCCTTGACCCTGGTTTCCACCACCACATCACGAAGGGTGAAAGGGACTCCGTGAATCACTTCGACCCTGGACTCCTCGACAGGGGTGCCGACCACGATCAGCTCGCTCGCCTTCGACATCTGGGCCACGGAATCCGGCACGAACGGTCGACTCACCTCGGGAAGACGTCGAGACGCACTCGCCTCGGGCACCACCTTCACCGCAGACGGGTTCGCCTCTGCCGGCATCGTCCGGCCCGCGATGCCGAACGCCCCACCCACCAGCAGCAATGCACTCGCCCCGAGCGCAACGTGAGTACGCATACCACAAGACTACCGCCTCTGCAAGACACCAGCCAGGCGTCATGGAGCACACCATCGGCCAGGCGCGGCTCTTGCACCCCACGGGGTCTCGGCCTCTCCCCCGGTGAGAGCGCAGGTCGGTTCTCTCCGACCGTGCACATGAACCGGCGCCTGAAGCCCACGTCCCCACTCCGGCAGTCGCCGCCCGGCTCCGACTGGCACCTCGAACGGCCCGGCACCAGACGCCGGCACGGCCTGCGCGGCAGCCCCGTCTTCGACCGGACACATCGGCGCCGGACTACTACTCTCGGGTCATGGCGAACCCCTCCCAGTCCCTGTCCCGCGACATCGCGGCCGAACCGGCCCGCGTGTGGTCGGTCCTCACCGACCTCGAGCGCGTCCCCGAGATCATGAGCGGCGTCTCCGGCATCGAGCGGCTCGACGACGGGCCCTTCCGCCTGGGCACCTCGTGGCGGGAGACCCGCTCCGCGGTGGGCCGGGACGGAATCCACGAGCGCACCGTCACAGAGCTCCAGGCCCTCGGCCTCATCCGCGTCGAGGAGAGCGACGGCACCACGCGGTCCGCGACCACCTACAAGCTCGAAGCGCTGCACCCCGGCACCCGTCTCACGATCTCTCACGAGGACGAGCCGGGCGACGAGGCCGGAACCCTCGCCAAGGTCGCGATGAAGGTCATGGCACCCGTCGAGCACCAGCGGGCCAAGCGGTCTCTCACCTCCCACATGGACGACATCGCCACGGCTGCGGAGTCGCGGGACTGACGAGCGCGGCACCGACGGTCACCGCACCGGGCTCGGGACCCGGCGGAACGGGTCCGGGACGACACCCACCCGGGCAGGGGCCTCACCCCGAGGACACCGGGGCGAGGGTGCGTCGCATGACGGTGTTCCGCTGCCCCTTGGCGCGGATGAAGTCGAACCCGGCTCGCTCGTACACCGACCGGGTGCCGTTGTACAAGAAGGACGACGAGGTCGGCTTGTCGGTTCGGGGGATGTGGGGGTACCCCTCCACGATGCCCCCGCCGTCCGCGGCGATCATGTCGAGCGCACCCTGCAGGGCGGTCGTCACGAGGCCGTGCCGCCGGTAGCGCTTGTCGACGAAGATGCAGGTGATGCGGTAGTCGGGCTCGACCTCTCCGGCGGCTGCGAGATCCTTGAGGTACTGGGTGCGGTGGTGAATGGTGGGCAGCTGCTCGGGCGTCCCGAACTCGGCCCAGGCGATGGCCTCCTCACCGTCCTCCCCCTCGCGCACCACGAGTGCGGCACGAGCGACGCCCTCCTCGACCAGACGTCTCTTCAGGGCCCGGTTGCCCTCGGCACTCTGACCTCGCTCGGCACAGTCGGGGTGGAACCAGATGCACCAGCAGCCGCCGAAGATGCCGTTGTGGCGATCCACGAGCGCCTCGAAGAGCGGCCACGTGTCGGTCGTCAGCGCCGTGATCGTGGTCGGGCCCGGGTCCGTGGTCACCATGTCGGCGACTGTAGCCCGGATCACACCCTCGGCGGGCCGACATGCCACCGGACCGCGGCGGCGTCACCCGTGGGCCCGATCGCCGCGCCGGACGCCAGGTCTGACGCGGCGCCGGGTGACCGGGGCCCCGGTCAGACCTGGATGACGTGCGCGTCGGGGATCGCCGTGTAGCGGCCGGGGGTGCAGGTGAGAAGGATGATCTGTGCGCCTCCCCCGACCAGCGAGAACGCCGCGCACACCCGCTGCAGTCGCTCGGGGTCGGAGTACCCCATCGCGTCGTCGAGGATGACCGGGGCACCCTGCCGGGGATCCACGAGCGAGGCACACGCGAGGCGGGCGAGGATCGACATCTGCTCCTTGGCCCCCGAGGACAGCGCCTCGTAGGGGATGCGCTCCTCACCGAGGAGGCGGGCGTCGATGGTGAGCCCCGGGCCGATCTCGACGTCGAAGTCCGGCCCGTACACGACGCGGCCGAGGCGCGACACGGCCCGACCGAACGGCGCGACGTACGTGCTGCGGACCTCATCACGGTGGCGTGTGAGGGTCTCGTACAAGGTGCGCGCCGCCTCGGCACGCCGCCTCAGTGCCGCGAGCGACCGCTCGGCCCGGGCCACGTCCGACTCCGCCTCGGCGAGACGATCGGCGCGCCCCTGCTCCCCCGCGTGCCGCAGACGCGCCTCGATCTCGATCTTGTCGTCACGAGCCTGCGAGAACCGCCGCCGCATCGACGACGCCGCCGACAGCGCACCCTCGAGGCGCACTCGCAGGCTGTCCGGATCGAGCCTCGCGACCTCCGCCGCGACCTCGACCTCCTGGGCTCGCGCGCCCTCGAGCGCGGCGCGGGCATCGACGACCCGGGCCGAGAGGAGATCGTCACCCTCGTGCTCGCGCGCACGGGTCAGCCGTTCGGTGACGGCCGCCAGCGTGCATCGGGCGGACTCGACGGCGACCTCCGCCCGTGCCACCCGCAGTCGCGCCGCCTCGACGCCTGCCCGCACGGCCTCCACCTCCGCGTCGGCGGCGGCGATCGCCGCTTCCGCGTCGGCCTCACGCACGCGGGCCTGCGCGGCGACGGCTCGCAGCACCGGCCCCGACTCAGCCATGGGAACCGGGGCGGACGCCGGACGGTCAGCCCCCGCGCGGGCTCCGGCCCCCGGGTCGTGGGCACCGACGGTCTCGCTCGGCGCCATGCCGTGCGCAGCGACCGGCGCGCGACCGGCGGCACCACTGTCGCCACCGACGGTCGCGAGGATCCACGCGGTGATGCGGGCTGCGGACTCGGCCGTCACCTCGGCCGGCGACGACGCGATCAGCACGTCGAACGCGGGCGAGGTCGACATGCCCGGCTCCCTCACCAGGACGACGCTGCTCGTGGCGGAGGAGGTCGCCTCGTGCGCGGAGGCCACCGGGGATGTCGCCGGGGTCGAGGAGGTGGCGTCGCCTGCGTCGGTGGGATCATCGGACACACCCGCGCCGCTCCCGGGGCCGCCTGCCACGACCGGGGCCTCGCGGCGGCGCGTGACCAGCTCGACGACGTGCGCGTGCAGACGCTCCCCTCGGTCCCGCAACGCGTCGACCGTCGACGCCCCGAGGACCGCCGCCACCTCGGCCTCGGCGTCCGCGCAGGCCACCTCGGCTTCGGCGGCCCGCCCGGCCGCGGCCCGCGCGGCGGCGAGATCGGGCACCCCGGCCTCCGCGAGAAGCTCGGCGAGGACACGCTCGGCACGGGCGACGACCTCGGCCCGCTCGTCCGCTCCGACGGCGGGCTCGATCGACACCTCGATGAGACCGGGGACCTCGATCCGCACCGGTCCTCCGACGACCCCGTCGAGCCCGGCGCCCACCTCGTTGCGTCGACCGTCGACGACCACCTCGACGTCGGTGTCGTCGACACCCGCCACCGGAGCGATCCGCCACGTCGGACTCCCCGCACGCCACTCGGCCCGCGCGATGTCGAGCGCCCGCTCGGCCGCCTCCAACCGCGTCAGCGACCCGTCGAAGCGCGCCGCCCGGGCCGCGTCCCGCGCCGCGCGACGGCGGACGAGTGCCTCCTCGAGCCGCCGCAGACGAGCGCCGAGCTCGACGAGATCGGCGAGATCGCCGACGAGGGCGAGATCCGACTCTGCGCCCGACGCCGCGCGCCGCGCCGCCCGCTGACGTGAGCGTGCCTGCTCGGCGGCGGCGAGCGCCGCGGCGAGCGACGACTCCCGCGGATCCACGTCCGCGCGGCACGTCGCCAGCTCCTCCTCCGAGCCGGCGAGCGCTCCCGCCGACCGCGTGACCTCATCGGCCAGCTCGCTCCGTCGGCGCACCGCCTCGGAGGCCGCCTCGTAAGCCTGGCGGGCCACGGCGGTGCGCGTCGCGAGGCTCTCGGCCTCGCGAACCACCTGTTGTGAGGCCTCCCACTGCTCCCGCAGCTCAACCGCGGCCACGTCGGTGGAGTCGAGCTGCGCAGCCAACCGGTCGACCTCGCCGACGGCGCTCGCGTGTCGCGCGACGTCCTCCGCGACCTCGTGGACGGCGGCGGCGGCCTCCTGCCGACTCGTGCGGGCCGACTCCAGGCGGATCTCGGCCTCGCGGTACGCACCCGTCGGCCGCCCCGTGGCGGTGAAGAACTCGCGGTAGACCGCCTCGGCCGCCTCCACGAGGGAGTCCCCTTCACCACCGGCGGAACCCGCCTGCCCCGCCGCCTCGTCGAGCGCGGTCGACAGGGCCGCACTCTCCGAGAGGTCGGTGGCGGTGAGCGGCGTGGCCTGCATGAGCCGCAACGCGCTCCACAGATTGGCGTCGGTGGTCTCGGCGAGGATCTCTCGGACCCGGTCGTGTGCCGCGGAACCGGTGAGCTGCTCGAGGCGGGGGGCGTGCACCGTGAGCACCGTGGAAGGCTTGCGGAACCACTGTTTGCGGTAGGTGAACCGATAAGGACCACTGCTGATCTCGGCCTCGACGGCACTGGACACGTCGCGGCCCACGGGTCGCATCGCGAGCACGTGCCGCTTCTTGGAGGAGTCCTTCTCGTCCAGCAGGAGGTCGAGGGCCTCGATCATCGTGGTCTTGCCCGCCTCGTTCTGCCCTTCGACGACGACGATGCCCTCGTCGGGGAAGTCGATCCGACGGTCGGCGACGCCCTTGATGTGGCTGAGGGTCATGCGGTGCACCCTCATCGCGCCGCCCCCAGCCGGTACAGCAGCGCCAACGCGTCTCGGGCCGACTGCTCCCCCTCCCCGCCGCCTGCCCGGGCGAGGAGTTCCTCGACCGCGCTGCTCACGAAGCCGCCGACCCCGAGGTCGGTGAGTTCGCTGCCCTCGACACGAACGGCGACGTCGTCGTGCCCCGCCCACGTGAACCGGGCCGCGAGACTGTCGTCCCAGCGTTCGAGGAGGTCGTCGAGGCGGGCCTTGTTCGCGAGCGACAGCGTGCCGACGAACGCAGTGCGCACCACCGTGCGGTCCTTGGGGTCGAGTGCGGCGATCTCTTCCTCCAGTGCGTCGAGGTCCTCGCCGGTGTCGAGGTGGCGCCGCATCGTGGTGAATCTCCACGTGCCCACGTGGTGCTCTCGCACCGCATGGGCGCCGCTGCTCGCGTCGGCGTCGACGACGAGGACGTCGCCGGGCACCTCGTCACGGAACGCCGTGACCTCGGGTGAGCCCGAGTAGTGCACCCGACCGGTCCGCCCCACCGAGAGCCGGGAGTGCCGGTCCCCGAGCGCGACGTGATGCAGCCGGTCGGCCTCGATCTCAGACTCGAGGGCGGCGAGGGAGAGACGGGCGGGATCGTCGTCGTCGGGGCTGAGGACGTCGAGGGGTCCGTGGGCGAGCAGGAGGCGCGTGACCCCCGGGTCGGGCTCCCCGGCCTCGCGCAGCGCCTGCGCCGCGAGGTCGGTGAGTGCGGGCTTGTGGAACCACGGTGCCGCGACGATCTCGACCCCCGTGGCGACACGGTGCACACCCGCCCGGTCGAGGACGACGACACCGGGCGGGCAGGCGCGCCGGAACGCCGCCGAGGTGTAGACCGAGGCCGCGTCGAGCGGATCGTGGTTGCCGGGCAGGAGGTAGACCGGGCACCCGATGCTTCCCATCGCCTCCAGCGACCGCGCCACCGTGCGGGTGGAGACGAGGTTGGACTCGAACACGTCGCCGGCCACGAGGACGAAGTCGCACCGCTGCACCCGGGCCACCTCGCCGATCGCGCGCACCGCGTCGATGCGGGCTGCGGTGTACCGAGCCTGGGCCTCGCCCTCGAGGAAATAGCGCGTCATGCCCAGCTGCCAGTCACTCGTCTGGACGAACCTCACCATCGACGCCACCTCCTCTCGCCTCGTGTGGCCCCGGCACCACTCAGGCTAGAGGGACCCACCGACAACACGTGCGACCTGCGGTTTCGGCACCCGACGCGTGTCGAGGCCCGACGGATCACGGTCGACCGTAGGTGACGTTCGAGGACCAGATGCGGTGCAACCCGGTCGTGCGCCCACGGCGGGGAGCGTCGTACATCCGCCCGTGGCCCGCGTAGATCCCCACGTGATGCGCCGGCGAGCCGAAGAACACGAGGTCGCCCGGCTTCGGTGAGCGCACCCGCCTCACCGCCCGCTGCTGCTGCGCCGCCGTGCGCGGGAGTGAGACGCCGGCTCGGCCGTACACGTGTCGGGTGTATCCGGAGCAGTCGAAGCCCCGCACCGACGTGCCACCCCACACGTAGGGGATCCCCGTGAGCGAGGCTGCGGCGTCCAGGATCCGATGCCCACCAGGCTTCTGCGCGCGTGGGCGTGACGACCTCCGCTCGGCGCTCGGTGCAGTTCGCCGCGTGGTCCGCTCGGTCCGACCGTCCGGCGTCGCCACCGTCTCGGCCGCGGCCGTCCTCGGCTGCGCGCTCGTTCGAGGTGTGCTCGTCCGCGCGCGTGCCGCCTCCCGTTCGCGCCTCGCCTCCCGCTCGCGCCTCACCTCCCGCTCGCGCGTCGCCTCCCGTTCGCGCGCCGCCTCCCGTTCGCGCCTCACCTCCCGCTCGCGCCGCGCCTCCGTCGTATCGGGCGACTCCGGCGTACGGGACGTGGGGTCGGAACGGGGTTCCTCGCGGGTGGGCGTCGCCGCCGCGTCATCCGCCTGGTCAGGAGTCGGCGGCGTCGGCGGAGTGGGGGCGGGTCGCTCAGGGCGTCGCAGGACCTCGGCAGGCCCCGGTTCCTCGAGTGGGCGGGGTTCGGTGAGGTCGGGCTCCCACCCGACCTCGGGTGCCGCCGCGTCCGCGACGCCTCCTCCCGGCGACGACCCCGCCGGCGCCTGACCGGATGTCCCCACTCCGTCGCCGGACGGCCACGCGGTGCCGTCGGGCATGGTCGGGGGCGGCGTGCTCGGCCCCGGTGCGCCCGCGCTCGGAGGGGTGGGGTCGGCGCGCGCCGGCGCGACGACCGCATCGAGAAGGCCGCCGGTGAGCAGCAGCACGGCGCCCGCCCGCACGGCACGCACGCCCGGCCCGGGCGAGCGCGGAGGGCGATGGCGCCCGAAGTACGGCGTCGACATGTGAACCTCCCCACGCCGGAGTGCGTGCGGGCGGCGAAGCGACCGTCGTCGACCCCGCTGCGAACCCGCACGGCCCGTCGAGAGGAGGCTCGGCCCCCACTCTGCCGCGGCGTGACACGGGAGCCGTCGACGGTGGCAGGACGGGCACGGCCGTGACGGAGTCACCGGGACGGCGACGCAGGAAACGTACCGAGATCGCCGCGCCCGGCATCGGGCGCGATCCCGCCCTGTGGAGGACGACGCGCACCTCCTGTCGCCGCAGGTCAGCACCTGTGGACGAGGACCAGACCCATATCCGAGGCGACCGTTCGCCGGGCTCCCCCGGTCGGCTCGGCTCTCAGAGGACCCGCCCGAACAGGTGCCCGGCCTGTTCGCGGTCGAGGGTCACCTCACCGTCGGGACCGGTGAGGGTGACGGCGTCGCCGTCGGAGGCGACACCGACCTGCACGCCGGGCATGACCCCGGTGTCGGTCATGCGGGCGAGGAGGTCGTGATCCAGCTGCAGCGGCTCCCCCACGCGCTCGAGGACGAACTGCTCGACCGGACCGGCGGTGAGCGAGACCGTGTCACCCGAGCCGGCGGACGGGGACAGTCCCAACTCCTCGAGACCCGGCACGGGATTGCCGTAGGGGCTCACCTCGACCTCTCCGAGGAGGCGGAGGATCTTGCGCTCCACCCGCTCGCTCATCACGTGCTCCCAGCGACACGCCTCGTCGTGGACGTAGGGGTATTCCAACCCGATGACGTCGCTGAGCAGCCGCTCGGCCAGCCGGTGCTTGCGCATCACCCGGGTCGCGAGCAGACGGCCCTTCTCCGAGAGTTCGATGCTGCGATCGGGACGGACGGTGAGCAGGCCGTCACGCTCCATCCTCGCGACCGTCTGCGACACGGTGGGCCCGGAGTGCCCCAACCGGTCGACGATGCGGGCACGCAGCACCGGGATCCCCTCTTCTTCGAGCTCGAAGACGGTCCGGAGATACATCTCGGTGGTGTCGATCAGGTCGGTCACGGCCCCAGCATCGCATCCCGCGGGGGCCCAGACACCCGGCGGAGTCCCTCACCGTGGCCCCGCGCCGACGACGCGCCACCCGCCCCCCGCGTCCCGACGGGGCGCCGATCCCGAGCCCTCGACCGGCCCCGTCGTCCCCGGCGCGCCCGTGGTCAGGAAAGTCTTGTGAGGCGGTGCTCCTCGGCCTAGGATCGAGGTCGGCTGGCAGCCGGTGCGGAACCCCCGACCGCATCGTCACGAGTCCAGCCGATGCATGACGCCGACACCCCCTGGTCGGCGATCCGCGCCAGCTTCCCCCGGGCGGTCGCGGAGACGGCGAGGTCGTTCCCCGACGGCCTCGCCGTCGGCATTTCTACGGTGCGTTCCGAACCACCCCGTGGCTGCGCGCCCGCTCGCGCCCGGGGTGTGCGCGCACCCCGGGCCGCCCGCGGGGCGTTCCGCACGTCGACACCCGGTCCCATTACGCTGGGCCGACATCGCACGTCCGTTCCAGGAGGCTCCGCCGCATGGCCCGTCAGAGCTCGGTCCGCACGCTCGTCACCTTCGGGGTGAAGTACGCCCCGCTCGCGTACGAGGGGCTGAGGCGCGGCCGTGGCCCGGCCACCCCCTTCGCCGAACGCCAGGTGAGCCGTCGCGCGGCGCGCGGCATCGCCATGGAGCACGCGGCGCATCTGGTCGACGGATCGGTGCTGCCGGTCTACGACGGCGACCTGCGCGTCTGGGTGGTCTTCAGCGGCGACCGCCCGGTGGGGACACATCCCGTCGTCACCACGCCCGTCGAGGACCTTCTCGCCCACTACGACCTGGCCAAACGCCTTCGACCGGCACACGTCAGGCGACGCCGCCTCCCGGTGCCGCGCCGCGCCGGCCGGGCCCCGGGACCCGAGCAGGTCGCGATCAGCGACCAGCCCGACGCGTGATGCCGGACACGTCGTCGGCAGACTGAGCACCATGACCACACCGGGTGAGCCGCCCCCCTTGACCGGGACCATGCCGCGGACGACCGCCATCGCGGAGGCCGATCCCGACGGCGGGGTGCTGCGGTACCGCGGCGTCGACATCCGTGAGCTCGTCGGGGTCGTCCCGTTCGACCGGGTCTGGGGGTTGCTCGTCGTCGACGACCTGCGCCATCGCCTCCCGCCCGCCGACATCTTCCCGCTGCCGGCCCGCACCGGCGACATGAGTGCGGACGTCGTCAGTGCGCTCGCCTCGGTCTCGCCCGTGTGGGGTTTCGGGCCGCTGCACGACATCGACGACGCGACCGCGGTCGACCACCTCGCGCGGGCCTCGGTACTGATGTTGTCGTTCGTCGCCCAATCCGCCCGTGGACCGGACCTTCCCGTCGTCCCCCAACGTGTCGTCGACACCGCGGGCTCGGTCGCGGAGCGCTTCCTCGTGCGGTGGCGCGGCGAGGCCGATCCGCGTCACGTCGAGGCCCTCGACGCCTACTTCGTCACCGCCGCCGAACACGGGTTCAACGCCTCGACGGCGACGACCCGGCTCGTGGCCTCGACGGGCGCCGACGTCGCGACGTGCCTCGCCGCCGGCATGAGCGCGATCAGCGGACCGCTGCACGGCGGCGCCCCGGCACGCGTGCTGCGGCTGTTGGAGGCCGTCGCCGACCTCGACGACCCGACGCCCTACCTCACCGCCAGACTCGACTCCGGGCGCAGGATCATGGGGTTCGGGCACAGCGTCTACCGCGCCCGCGACCCGCGCGCCGACGTCATCCGAGAGGTCTGCCGCCGCCTCGACGCGCCGCTGTTCGAGGTCGCCGACGCCGTCGACCGCACCGCCACGGCCCTCCTCACCGAACGCCACCCGGGCCACGACCTGCACACCAACCTCGACTTCTGGGCGGCGGTCCTCCTCTCCTTCGCCGAGGTGCCGCCCAATGCGTTCAGCTCGCTGTTCGGCTGCGCACGCTCGGCAGGATGGTCGGCGCACATCCTCGAGCAGAAGCGCCTCGGCATCGTGATCCGGCCCTACGCGCAGTACGTGGGCCGCCCACCACGTCCGGTCACCGACGTCGCAGGATGGGAGGATCGACCCCCACCCCCCACGTCCGAAGGACCGCCGTGAGCGACATCCCCACCATCCCGCCAGGTCTGCTGCCCACCGACGGACGCTTCGGCAGCGGCCCCAGCCGCGTGCGTGGCGCGCAGGTCGAGCGCCTCGTCGAGGTCCAGCGCACCGTCCTCGGCACGTCGCATCGCCAGGCGCCCGTACGGCGCCTGGTCGGGGAGGTGCGCGAGGGTCTCGCGTCGTTGTTCTCGCTGCCGGAGGGGTATGAGGTCGTCCTCGGCTGCGGCGGGTCGACGGCGTTCTGGGACGTCGCGACGTTCTCCCTCGTGCGGGAGCGCGCCCAACACCTCGTGTTCGGGGAGTTCTCCGCCAAGTTCGCCGCCGCGACCAGCGCGGCGCCCTTCCTCGCCGACCCCGCCGTCGTCCGGGCCGAGCCCGGCTCCCTGCCGACGCCGCACGCCGACGACGTCGACGTGTACGCGTGGCCGCACAACGAGACCTCGACAGGCGTCATGGCCCCCGTCGCGCGCGTGCCCGGGGCGGTCGACGATGCGCTCGTCGTCATCGACGGCACCTCCGGTGCGGGTGGCCTGCCGGTGGACCTGTCGCAGGCCGACGTCTACTACTTCGCTCCGCAGAAGGGCTTCGCCTCCGACGGCGGGCTGTGGTTCGCCGTGTTGTCCCCCGCGGCGCTCGAGCGCACGGCCGAGATCGCCGCGTCCGGCCGGTACGTCCCCGCGTTCCTCGACCTGTCGACCGCCGTGGCGAACTCCCGCAAGGACCAGACGTACAACACCCCTGCCCTGGCGACGCTCGTCATGATGGCCGACCAACTCCGGTGGATGAACGCCCAGGGCGGACTCGCGTGGTCGAGCGCACGCACCGCCGACAGCGCCTCCCGGCTCTACGGCTGGGCCGAGCGCTCGGCCTACGCGACGCCGTTCGTCGCGGAGCCCACGTGGCGTTCGAACGTCGTCGGCACCATCGACCTCGACGACGCCGTCGACGGCCCCGCCGTCATCGCCGCGCTCCGGGCGAACGGCATCGTCGACGTCGACCCCTACCGGAGCCTCGGCCGCAACCAGCTCCGCGTCGGGATGTTTCCCGCCGTCGACCCCGCCGACGTCGAGGCCCTCACCGCCTGCATCGACCACGTCGTCGTCGCCCTCTCCTGACGAGGCGCTCACCTCACGTCCCGAGCACGCGCCCTGGGTCTCTGGGCCCTGGGGTTCTGCAGCCCTGCGACCCACAGGCCGCGGCCGCCCCGGCCCGGACACCCACGACGCCGCCCGCCGGATCGCGATGATCCGGCGGGCGGCGTCGGTCGGGCTCGTCGAGGGGCCGGCCGGGCAGGGAGCGGAGCTCAGAAGAGCGGTGCCACCACCACCGCGACGATCATCGCCACGAGGGCGACGAGCACGACGAGGCGTCGGGTACGAGGAGTCATGAGGGCAAGCCTGTCACTGCTCAGTGGGGGCCGAGCAGGAGGGTCTTGATCGGGTCGATGGCGAAGTACAGCACGAACAGCAGCGAGATCAGCCACATGAGCGGGTGCAGCGTGCGCGCCTGGCCGCGGGCGATCTTGATGGCGACGTACGCGACGAACCCGGCGCCGATGCCCGCTGTGATCGAGTACGTGAACGGCATGAGCACGATCGTGAGGAACGCCGGGATGGCGATGTCGATGTCGTGCCAGTCGATGCCGACCACCTGCTGCATCATGAGGAAGCCGACGATGACCAACGCCGGCGTCGCGGCCTCGTACGGCACGACGGCGACCAGCGGGGACAGGAACATCGCGACGAGGAACAGCAGGCCGGTGACGACGCTCGCGAGGCCGGTGCGCGCCCCTTCCCCGACGCCCGAGGCGGACTCGATGTAGGCGGTGTTGCTCGACACGCTGCCCATCCCGCCCGCGACGGCGGAGAGGGAGTCGACGACGAGGATCCGCTGGCTGTTCGGCGGGTTGCCCTCCTCGTCGAGCAGCCCCGCCTCGGCGCCGATGGCCACCATCGTGCCCATCGTGTCGAAGAAGTCGGCGAGCATGAGCGTGAAGATCAGCAGGCCGGCGGCGATGACACCGATGTTCGTGAACGAGCCGAGAAGGTTGAAGTGGCCCAGGAGACCGAGATCCGGTGTGTCGAAGACGTGGGTGGGCAGCCGCGGGACGTTGAGGCCCCACCCGGTGGGGTTGACGACCTTGCCTCCTGCGTCGGTCTGGCTGCCGACCTGCACGACGGCCTCGACGGCGATGGCGAGCACGGTGCCGCCGATGATGCCGTAGAGGATCGAGCCCGAGACTCCGCGCACCATCATGACGATGATCGCGAGGAGCACGACGACGAAGACGAGCGTCGGCCAGCCGGCGAGGAATCCACCGACCCCGAGTTGCACCGGCGTCGCCGGGGCCTTGCGCACGATGCCCGCGTCGAAGAGGCCGATGAGCGTGATGAACAGGCCGATGCCGACACTGATCGCCGTCTTGAGCTGGGCGGGGATCGCGTGGAACACCGCGCGCCGGAACCCGGTGAGGACGAGCACGAGGATGAGGACACCCTCGAGGACGACGAGACCCATCGCATCGGCCCACGTCATGCTCGGCAGTGACGCGATGCCGTAGGCGACGAACGCGTTGAGACCGAGACCCGCGGCGATCGCGAGCGGGTAGTTCGCGTACACACCCATGAAGATCGACATGAGACCGGCGACCAGAGCCGTGCCCGCCGCGACCATCGCGAGGTTGGGCTCGCTGCCGCCGCCGAGGTAGGCGCCCGAGCCGTCCTTGACCGTGCCGATGATGAGGGGGTTGAGGACGACGATGTACGCCATCGTGAAGAAGGTGGCGAAACCACCCCGGATCTCACGGGTGAGTGTGGACCCGCGCTCGGTGATCTTGAAATAACGATCGAGACCACCAGAGGGGGCGACCGTCTCCGTAGTGCTGGACATGCGTCACAGAGTATTCGCAGGAACGAGCGCCTCCGTACACGCCGTCGGGCGGCCCGGGAGGGGGCGTGTTCGTCGTGCGGGACGGCACGCGACCTCGGTGTCGGGACGGAAGGCGCGCCCGGGTGCCCCGAGGGGTTCCGGAGCGGTCGGCGACGACGGATCCGGTCCGGTCGGTCAGCCGAGGACGTCGACTGCGAGATCGTCGACCACCGGCGCGGATACCGAGGCGCGGTCGGACTGTCGCACGTCGGATTCGCTGTGTGCGCCGCACCCGTGGTCGCGGCTCACGACCTTGCCGTCCGAGGGTGACCACGCGTTCGCGCAGACTCCGAACATCACGCGCAACGCGCCGGCGAGCGGGAGGTAGTACCCGCACGTGAGGCACATCTCACGAGATTTCTCGGCGACCTCGGCGTGCGGGCCGTGGTCGCCGTCGTACCAGCGTTGCGCCGCCGTGTCGCGCCCCTCGGCCGACAGGACGCGCGCACGACCGAGGCCGAGCTCCCACTGGGCCATCTGGTCGACGTCCTCCTCGCCCGTCGCCTCGAATCCGGGCTCGAGGTTCTCGTCGTCCTCGGTGTAGGGCAGGACGTCGCCGGGGCCCACGTCGCCGGGCTGGAGGCGCTGGACGTAGGGCACCCACTCGGGCGCGAGGAGAGCGTCGGGACCCGGCAGCAGGTTGGTCTCGCAGATCGTCACCTTGCGGCTGCGGGCGACGCGGGTGACGACGACGGCCCACCGCCACCCGCGATAGGCGGGCGTCGTGCAGGCGAAGGAGTGCGTCGCCAGACGCTCGTCGTCCATCGTCATGCCGAGGTGGTCGCCCACCGCGCCCGGCTCGGCGATGCTCTCCGCCGCCTCGCGCGCGAGGTCGACCGCCTCGGCGAGGGTCTGGTCCTTCTTGACCGCCATGTCACACACCGTCCAGTTGCGCGGCGACCGCCCGGAGGACGGACGCGACCCTGGCTGCCTCCCGCGGCTCGGGGTAGCGGCCCCGGCGGAAATCGTTCGACGTCTTGTCGAGCAGCTTGATGAGGTCCTCGACGATGACCGCCATCTCGTCGGCGGGCCGACGGTGCTTGGCGTGCGTGGCCTGGGCGACCGACGGCAGCGGGTCGAGGACGCTGACGTGCATCGCCTGGGCGCCACGACGGCCCGAGGCGATGCTGTAGTCGAGACGGGTGCCGGCCTTGAGCGTGCTCGTCCCCTCCGGCAGCGCCGCGGCAGGCAGGAACACGTCCTGGCCGTCGTCGCCGGAGACGAAGCCGAACCCCTTGTCGGCGTCGTAGAACTTGACCTTCCCCGTCGGCACCGTTCACCTCTTCGTCGGATCCACCCGCGCGTCCGCCACGGGCACTCCCAGGCTACCGTCCCGTGCCGTCCGGCCTTTCGGCGCGAGGGGGCTCGGAGACGGGCCTCCTCCACCGGGCATCGGGGCCGGCGTGCCGGCGGCCCGCCGGCGCAGGCCGCCGCGTCACCGGCCGCCGCGTCACCGGCCGCCGCGTCACCGGCCGGCGCGTCAGCGCTGCAGCCCCAGGAGGGCGATGGCCTCCTGGCGCATGTCGACCTTGCGGATCTTGCCGGTGACGGTCATCGGGAAGCTCTCGACGCAGTGGACGTACCGGGGCACCTTGTAGTGGGCGAGCTTGCCGTCCGCGAACTCCTTGATGTCCTGCACCGTGAGCGGGTCGTGGCCGGGCGCGGTGATGATCCACGCCATGAGCTCCTCGCCGAACTTCTCGTCCGGCACCCCCACGACCGAGACGTCGGCGATCGCCTCGTGCGTGTAGAGGAACTCCTCGATCTCCCGCGGGTAGATGTTCTCCCCGCCGCGGATGACCATGTCCTTGATGCGCCCGACGATCGCGCAGTAGCCGTCCTCGTCCATCGTCGCGAGGTCGCCGGTGTGCATCCACCCGTCCTCGTCGATGGCCTCGGCGGTCTTGTCCGGGGAGTTCCAGTACCCCGTCATCACCGAGTAGCCGCGGGTGCAGAACTCGCCGGTCTCCCCACGCGGCACCCGCTCCCCGGTGACGGGGTCGATGATCTGGATCTCGACGTGCGGCATCACGCGACCCACCGTCTCGGTGCGGCGACGCAGGTCGTCGTCGGTGCGGGTCGACGTCGACACCGGCGAGGTCTCGGTCATGCCGTAGTTGATCGCGACCTCGCTCATGTTCATGCGGTCGATGACCTGCTTCATCACCGCGACCGGGCACGGCGATCCGGCCATGATCCCGGTGCGCAGCGTCGACAGGTCGACGTCGCCGATGTCCGTGAGACCGAGCTCGGCGATGAACATCGTCGGGACGCCGTACAGCGACGTGCACTTCTCCTGGGAGACCGCCGTCAGTGCCTCCTGCGGCGTGAACGTCGGCGAGGGAATCACCATGCAGGCGCCGTGGCTCGTGCACGCGAGGTTGCCCATGACCATGCCGAAGCAGTGGTAGAAGGGCACCGGGATGCAGACCCGGTCCTGCTCGCTGTAGTGGATCATCTCGCCGACGAAGAAGCCGTTGTTGAGGATGTTGCGGTGGCTGAGGGTCGCGCCCTTGGGGAATCCCGTGGTGCCCGACGTGTACTGGATGTTGATGGGGTCCTCGGGGGCGAGGGAGTCGCTGCGCTCGCGGAGCTGCGCGTCGGTGACCGACTCCCCCGCGGCGAGCAACTCCTGCCAGCTCTCGTCGCCGATGTAGAACGCCCTCTCCAGGGCCGGTCGCTTCGCGCGGGTCTGCTCGACCATGTCGCGGTAGCGCGACGACTTGTACTCGACCGCGGCACCGATCATCCGCATCCCCGACTGCTCGACGACGTAGTCGAACTCGTGCGTGCGGTAGGCGGGGTTGACGTTGACGAGGATGACCCCGGCCTTCGCGGTCGCGTACTGCAGGAGCGTCCACTCGGGACAGTTCGGCGACCACATCCCCATGCGGTCGCCCTTCTCCAGGCCCACACCGATGAGCCCCTTGGCCAGCCGGTTCACGTCGGCGTCGAACTCCGCGTACGTCCACCGTCGTCCGCTCGGGACGTCGACCAGCGCGTCACGGTCGCCGTGGGCGGCGACCGTGTTCTCGAGGTTGGCGCCGATCGTCTCCTCGAGAAGCGGCGTGGTGGACTCGCCCTTGTCGTAGGACAGTTCGGTGTTCGACATTCACGGACCTCCGGCTCTCATGTGATCTACGAGACATCCTGGCCGCGGCCGGTGGAGGGGGCGGTGCCCTGACCGGGGACTCCGCCGAACGGGCGGTCATTCGCGCCGAGCGGTGGGCGGCATCAGGTGGCGTCGGTCCGGGACACCGTGCTGGTGGCGAGCAGGTGGTGACTGCGTGGTTGCCGAGGGACGTGGGGTCGGGACGGCGGCGGGGACGCAGTGGCGGTACCGACGGCGTGGTGGGGTCGGTGGTCGGGACGGTCGCGTGGGGGCGCCGTGCCGGAGGGGGTGGCGACCGCCGACCTCTCGTGCCGCCCCGTCCGCACCTGCGCCGGGACGGACATAACGTGACACCGTGCCGACCGCCCGCAGACCCGCCTCCGCATCGCCCCACCGGGCGGGCAGACCCGATGCCGCCGTGATCGCGGGAGATCTGTCGTCGCGCTCGGACGCCGACCTCGTCACCCTCCTCCGGAACCGGCCCGACCTCGCCCACCCCGCACCCCGCACGGTCGAGGCCCTGGCTGCCCGGGCGCTGTCCCCGGGCAGCCTGCGGCGAGCGCTCGACGGGCTCGACCGCGCCCACCTCGCCGCGCTCGAGGCGGCGATCGTCGCCGCGGACCTCCCACCGGGTACCGAGACCGATGTCGTGACGGGTCGTGCGGGATCGGGGTCCGGTGCGGGACGCGGGGCGCCCCCGGCCGCCCGCGCCCACGGGGCCGTGACGACGACGGAGGTGGCCACGCTCCTCGGCTGTGCGCCGACGTCGGCGGAGGCCCTCCTCGCCGACCTTCACACGCGGGCGTTGATCCTCCTCGACGGCACGGGCGTCGGGGTGCCGGGACCCCTGCTCGAGGTCGTCGGACCCGTCGCCGATCTCGCACCGACACACCCCGACGATGCCGAGATCCGCCGTCGTCTGCACGTGGATCTCGAGGCGGCGGGAGGCACCGTCCCGGTCGATCCTCCGCGCGACGACCCCGACGATCCTCGGCGCCGCGACGCCACCGTGGCCCCCGTCGCGCCCGTCTCGCCCGTCGCGCCCGATGCCGCGGGTGACGCCGACCCCGGCGCCCGAGGGTCGCGGTCGCCCTCGGACGTGAGGACGTCGCACGGCGGCGAGTCGGGACGGGGCACCAGGTCGGAATCGGCTCTCGCCGCCCTCACCGACGGCTCCCCCGCCGGGGCCCGGGAGGTCCTCGCGCGCCTCACCTGGGGACCGGCGGAAGGGCGGTTCGACCCCGACGGGCCGCTCGGACCGGCGGTGCGTCACCTCGTGGCGCACGGATCGTTGCGCCTCCACGAGGCCGACCCGGGAGCCGTCACCCTGCCCCGGCCCGTCGCCCTCGCGTTGCGGGGCGGTCGCCTGTGGCAGGAGTCGCCGATCGCCCCGCCCCCCGCGACGCCACGACCGGTCCGCGACCTCGACGCCTCGGCCGGGGCGCAGGCCGGCGACGTCCTCACGCTCGTCGAGGAGATCGCGACGGCGTGGGGAGAGGACCCACCGCGCGCCCTGCGTGGCGGCGGGCTCTCCGTGCGCGACCTCGCCGCCACCACCCGCCTCGTCGGCCTCGACACGCCGCTCACGGCTCTCATCCTCGAGGTGGGCCACGCGGCCGGACTCCTCGGGCGCGACGGCGGCAACGAGCCCGTCTGGGCCCCGACCAAGGCGTACGACACGTGGCTCGACGCCGACGACGCCCACCGATGGGCCGTGCTCGCCCTGGCCTGGCGCGATCTGCCCCGTGCTCCCGGGCGGGTCGGTGGCCGGGGTGACTCCGGACCGATCAAGGTGTTCACGCCCGAGGTCACCGTCGGCGCCGTCCTCGTCGATCTGCGGCGGCGGGTGCTCAGCGTGCTCGCCGACCTCGATCCGGGACTGGGGCTCGGCGAGGAGGACGTCCTCGCCCGGCTGAGGTGGGCGTCTCCGCGCCTGCCGGATGGTGTGGCCGAGCAGGTCGTCCACGACACCCTCGCCGAGGCCGAGGTCCTGGGGGTGAGCGTCGGCCGGGCGATCGCCGCCCCCGGTCGGGCCCTCCTCACCACCGCGGAGCGCGACCATGACGCCGACGTGCGAGCCCTCGGGGCCACGCTCGAGCTCCCCGACCCCGTCGATCACCTCTACCTGCAGGCCGACCTCACCGCGATCGCCCCCGGGCGACTCGACACCCGGACGGCGACCTTCCTTCGTCTCGCGGCCGACCTCGAGTCCCGTGGCGGGGGCGCGACCTACCGCTTCTCCTCGGCGAGCGTGCGTCGGCTCCTCGACGCCGGGTGGGAGGTGGACGACGTCCTCCAGGAGCTGACCCGGCTCAGCCGGTCGGGGGTGCCGCAGCCGTTGGAGTTCCTCGTGCGGGACGCCGCCCGGGGATACGGCGCGGCCCGCGTCGGGAGCTGCCGGAGCTACCTGCGCAGTGACGACGTCGCCGCCCTCGACGCGCTCCTCGCCCGGCCGGAGGCCGCTCCCGCGCGTCTTCGCCGGCTCGCGCCCACCGTGCTCGTGTCGTCGCTCGCGGGGTCACAACTGCGCACGTTGCTCCGCGGCGTGGACGTGCACGCGGTGATCGAGGGGGTGGACGGGACGGTCGCCCCCGACGTGAGTGCGCCCGCGCGCGCTCTCGTGCCACGCGCGTTCCGCTACACCCCTCCGGCCCCGCCCGATGTCGAGGCCGTGGTCGCCGCGCTGCGCTCCTCACCGTCCGACGCCGACGCGGGGAGGGGGGCCGGCACCGCGCCCGCCTCCGGATCCGACCCGGAGATCGTGCTGTCCCGTCTGCGCCAGGCGGCGGCCGAGGGCACTCCCATGCGGATCGGCGTCGTGCATGCCGGAGGTCAGGTCATCACCCATGCCGTTCGGGTCACGCACGTGGCCGACGGCCGCGTCGGAGCCACCGACCTCATCACTCGCCGCCCCACGTCGTGGCCGATCAGTCACGTCACCGACGTGAGCGGCCTCCACGACCCCCGACCTCCGGTCACGCCGCCGCACCGGCCCTCCTGAACGAGCCGCACGCGCGGCGTCCGGGCCCGCGTCCGGCCCGCGTCCGGGCAACCGTACGCGGGGGCGCGGCGGGGACGGTGGGGTGAGCTGGGCCGGCGACGTGGGCAGGTGAGGCGGTCGCGCCCTCCGCGTCACCCGCACCACGTCACCCCCGCCGCCTCACCAGATGCGGACCCGTTCGGCCGGGTCGAGCCACATGCCGTCGCCGGGACGGACGTCGTAGGCCTCGACGAACTCGGTGAGGTTGCGGACGATCGTGGCCCGGAGATCGGACGGCGAGTGCGGGTCGATCGAGAGGAGTCGCTTGGCCTCCTCGGGGCGGGCCTTGCCACGCCAGACCTGTGCCCAGCCCGCGAACAACCGCTGGTCACCGGTGAGGTCGTCGATGACCGGGGCGGAGTCGAGGCCGCCGTCGCCGAGGCTGAGGCGGTAGGCGAGGTGGGCGATGGTGACGCCGCCGAGGTCGCCGATGTTCTCCCCGACGGTGAGGGCGCCGTTGACCTTCTCGCCCGGCAGGTCACGCGGTTCGAGGGCGTCGTACTGGGCGATGAGCTTGTTCGTGAGCTCGTCGAAGGCGGCCCGGTCCTTCTCGGTCCACCAGTCGTCGAGGTTTCCGAGACCGTCGTACTTGGAGCCCTGATCGTCGAAGCCGTGACCGATCTCGTGGCCGATGACAGATCCGATCGCGCCGTAGTTGACGGCGTCGTCGTCGGCGTCGACGTCGAAGAACGGCGGCTGCAGGATCGCGGCGGGGAAGACGATCTCGTTCATGCCGGGGTTGTAGTAGGCGTTGACCGTCTGCGGCGGCATGAACCACTCCCCGCGGTCGACGGGCGAGCCGAGCTTGCGCCAGTCCCGGTCCATCTCGAAGGCGCGGGCACGGCGGACGTTGCCGACGAGGTCACCCTCGACGACCTCGAGCGCGGAGTAGTCGCGCCACTCGTCGGGGTAGCCGATCTTGGGGACGAACGTGCCGAGCTTGTCGAGGGCCTTGGCCTTGGTCTCCTCGCTCATCCAATCGAGGTCGCCGATGTCGATGCGGTAGGCCTCGATGAGGTTGTCGACGAGCTCGACCATGCGCTCCTTGGCGCGGGGAGGGAAGTGCTTGTCCACGTAGAGGCGACCGACGGCCTCCCCCAGCACGGCGCCCACGAGGTCGACGCCACGCTTCCACCGGTCCCGCTGCTCCGGGGTTCCGGTGAGGGTGCGGCCGTAGAACTCGAAGTTCTCGGCGACGATCGCTGCGGACAGGAAGGGCGCCATCGACCCGATGACGCGGCGCACCGCCCACTCCTTCCACCGCTCCAGCGGCACGCTCGTGCAGGCCTCGGACAACGCCTCGAGGTAGCTCGGCTGCCGCACGACGACGTGCGTGAGCCGGTCCATGGGCGCCCCGAGGGCCTCGAACCACACCCGCCAGGGGACGTTCGGGGCGTGCCTCTCGATCTCCTCGATCGAGAACTTCGTGTAGGTGGCCACCGCATCGCGGCAACGCACCCGGTCCCAGTGCCCGGAGGCGAGGAGCCGCTCGACCTCGACGACCTCCGCCGCGTCGAACCCACCGGATGCGGCGAGACCCTCTCCCACGAGCGCGCTCATCGTGGCGAGGTGACGGGCGTAGGCCTCGCGCAGCTCCGCGTAGTCCTCCTCGCGGTAGTACGACTCGTCGGGCAACCCGAGGCCGGACTGTTCGAGGTGGGCGATGTAGGAGGACGAGTCCTTGGCGTCGGTGTCGACGAACACCTCGACCGCGCCGCCCACGCCCTCGCGCTGCAGCCGCCCGAGGATCCGCCACAGGTCCGTGAGGTCGGCGGCCCCGCGGATCGCGGTGAGGTCGTCGGCGACGGGGGCGAGGCCGAGCTCCTCCACGCGCGCCTCGTCGAGGAAGGACCGGTAGAACGCCCCGACCTTGCCGCGGACCTCCGCGTCCGACTCCGGCCCGCCGGACTCGGACGCGCCCTCGCCCTCACCGACCGCAGCGCTGACGAGTTCCTCGAGGATCACGCGGACGTCGTCGGCGGCCTTCTCGCGGAGGATGTCGAACGAGCCGTACCGGCCCTTGTCGGCGGGGATCTCCGTCTTCTCCAGCCACGTACCGTTGACGAACTCGAACAGGTCGTCCTGGGGCCGCACCGAGCGGTCCATCGCGCCGACATCGAGGCCCGAGCGCAGCCCGGCACCGTTGTCATCCATCTGCATCTCCTCGTCCATCTCTCCTCGTCGAGCTGGTTTCCCTCACCGTAACGGTGACCTCCGACAATGGTTCCCGCCTGCGAGGATCTCGGCCGAACCCCGACGGCGCAACGAGCGTCCGGCCTCACCCCGTCAGGACCTGGCCTCCTCGAGCATCCGAGCGAGTTCGGCGAGATCATTCAGGCGCAGGTCACCGTCATCCCGATGAAGCATGGCGACCCGCGCCCCGGCCGCCCGCCCCGCCGCCAGACCGGTACCGCTGTCCTCGACCACGAGGCAGTCCTCGATCGGCACCCCGAGGCGTTCCGCCCCGAGCCGATAGCTCGCCGGATCCGGCTTGCCGACCTCCACGTCGTCCACAGAGACGAGGTGGACGGGGTCGAAACCCGCGGCCCCGAGCCGGGCGCGCGCCAGCGGTGTGTCGGCGTTCGTCACGACCGCCCACGGCACGTCGAACCGTGCACACGTCTCCAGCAGATCGACCGCACCCGCGGCCGCGACGACGTCACTCACGTCGCCGGTCTCCTGAGCGAGGTGGGCGGCGTTCTCCGCGGCGATCGTCTCGTCGTCGAGGTCGGGGCGGAAGCGACGCATCGTCTCGTCGCCCGTCGCCCCGTGGCACACGGCGACGACGGCCTCGGGGTCGACTCCGTACCTCTCGGCCCAGATCCGCCACGACCGCTCGACCGAACGATGCGAGTCCACGAGGGTCCCGTCCATGTCGAGCAACAGTGCCCGGACGGGGGCGAGATCGAGCGGACCAGGAGCAGGCAGAACGACCATGCCGCCAGCGTAGGTGGAGCCGCGCCAGGCGTTCCCACGGGTCGTGGAGCACCCTCGCGCCGGGACCGGCGTGGGTGGAGTCGAGGCACGAACCCGCCCTGGGCCGGACGCGCGATCATGCAGGCCCTCGGCCTCGCCGCCGTCGGTCTCGGCGCGGCCACCTCGATGCTCTCCAGTGCGACGGCCTGGGAGTTCTGGTGGGACTGACCCGGCCCCACCGCACGTGACCGATCTCGGCGTGGACTGACGACCGACTCCGCCCTCGGCCCTCTGCCACCCCTCGACCACCACAACGGTTCACTCGGCACCCTCGGGCTCACCCCACCACGCCCCCGACCACCACAACGGTTCACTCGGCACCCTCGTGGTGGCCCTGCCGCGTCCCCGACCACCACAACGGTTCACTCAGTGCCGGCATCGAGGCCGAGCCGGTCGCACGCCTCAGAGGTCGCGCTTGAACCCCGTGTGGCTGGCGACGAATCCGAGGTGTTCGTAGAAGCGGTGGGCGTTTCCGCGAGAGGTGTCGGAGGTGAGCTGCACGAGCCCGGCGCCGCGCCGGCGGGCCTCGTCGAACGCCCACGCGAAGAGGGTCTCGCCGATGCCCCGGCCCCGCAGGCTCGACAGGGTGCCCACCCCTTCGATCTGCGCCCGGGTCGTGCCGCGGCGGGTGAGGCTGGGGATGATGGACAGCTGCAGCGTGCCCACGACCTGCCCCGACAGCTCGGCGACGGCCTGGGTCTGACCGGGGTCGGCGGTCATCCGCGCGAACGCCGCCGCGTAGGGCGCGAGGTCGCCACCCTCACGACGGGCGCCGAGGGGGTCGTCGGCGAGCAGGTCGACGATGGCCTCGAGGTCCTCGATCCGAGCCGCCCGCACGGTGACCTCGGCCTCCGCTCCCTGCCCTGCGGCGTCTCGGCCGCCGTCTGAGTCAGGGGAGGGCAGCTGCCGCTCCTCGGTGGTCATCCGCGCGCCCCCAGGGCCCGCACGACCGCGGAGGCGCTGGGCCGACCGAGCTGCTCGGCCATCCACATGCTCGTGGCGACCAGCTTCTCCAGGTCGATGCCGGTCTCGATCCCGAGGCCGTGGAGCATCCAGACCAGGTCCTCGGTGGCGAGGTTGCCGGTCGCGCTCTTGGCGTAGGGGCAGCCGCCGAGACCCCCCGCGGAGGAGTCGACGATGCTCACGCCCTTGCGCAGGGCGGTGAGGGTGTTCGCGAGGGCCTGGCCGTACGTGTCGTGGACGTGGACGGCGATGCTCGACAGGTCGATCCCCGCGGCGACGAGCCCGTCGAGGACGGCCTCCATCTGTCCCGGCGTCCCCACGCCGATGGTGTCGCCGATCGAGAGTTCGTCGCAACCGAGATCCGTGAGGCGCCGGGAGACCGCGACGACCTGCTCCGCGGCCACGTCGCCCTCCCACGGGTCCCCGAAGCACATCGACACGTAGCACCGCACCCACAGCCCCTCGGCCTTCGCGCGGTCGACGACGGGGCCGAACATGTCGAATTGCCCGTCGAGGGTGGAGTTGAGGTTCTTCGCCGCGAAGGTCTCGGTGGCCGACCCGAAGATCGCGATGGACGAGACTCCTGCCTCGAGGGCGCGGTCGAGGCCGCGGGCGTTCGGGACGAGCACGGGGCGCTGCGGCGCGCGGCCCGAGTCGCCGAGGTCGGCGAGGAGGTCGGCGGCGTCAGCGACCTGTGGCACCCACCTCGGGGACACGAACGACGTCGTCTCGATGGTCTCGACCCCGGCGCTCTCCAGCCTCCGGACGAACTCGGCCTTGACGTCGACGGGCACGATCGACTTCTCGTTCTGCAGCCCGTCACGCACCCCGACCTCGTAGATCCGGACGCGCGACGGCAGCCCCTCGGCGGGCTGGACTTGGGGGGATCGCATCGCTCGTCTCCTGACGTCGTCGTCGCGGGTCGGTCGTTACCACCCATCCTCCCTGATCCCACCGGCGGATCGCGCCCGGGCGCCCACGCCTCGCCCGCGACGACGTCATCGATTCGGGGGTCATGGCCCCGATCGGACGAGGTCAGCGAGGACGTCATCCGACCTGGCAGGGCGAGGTGGGGTGGGGTGGGGTGGAGTGCGGCGGGGGTGGGCGGGGTCAGGTCCCGGCGTAGGCGAGGGCGGCGCCGACGGCCCCGAGGGCGAGCATCCCGGCGAGGGCGAGCCAGAGGGAGGCGCGGGTGTTCTGCTTGAGACCGGGGATGTAGCGGCTCGCGTCCTCGACCCACTTCTGCCACACATGCCCGAGCAGGAGCGACAGACCGAGGAGGAGCAGGCGACGCGGCGCACCGATGCCGCTCCACGCGGCCTCGGCGAACGGGATGAGCGGCCAGTGCCACAGGTACACGGAGTAGGAGATGAGCCCGAGCCACTGCACCGGGCGCCACCCCACGACGGCGTCCATGAACGTCCCGCGCCGGGTGCCGCCCGCGATGATGACGAGGGCCGTGCCGAGCACCGCGGGCAGCGCCATCGGCCCGGGGAATGCATCGGGTGCGGCGAGCACTCCTGGCCCGGGCAGGACGTCGGGCACGGCGAGGAGGAGCGACCCGGGGAGGATGAGCACGAGCCCGATCCATCGCAGCACCGTGGCCGTGCCCTCGGTCGGAGCCCAGCGACGCAGCACGATCGTGACGAGGCCACCCGCCGCGAACTCCCACACACGGGTCGGCGTCATGAAGTAGGCGATCCGAGGGTCGGCGAGAGTCCATGCCACCGACCAGACGAACGAGATCGACGCGACGATCGCCAGGGTCACGCCGATCGCGCTCACCGTGCCGACGGTGCGGCCACGACGCCGAAGAGCGGCGGCGATCGCCACGGCGAGCAGGATGAGCGGCGGCCAGACGAGGTAGAACTGCTCCTCCGCCGACAGCGACCAGTAGTGGACGCTCGGCAGGGAGTGGATGTGGACGCCGGGGTCACGGGCCACCTCGGCTGCGGCGAAGAGGTTGAAACCGTAGAACGCGGCGGTGACGATCGCGCGCCCGACCAGACCCCACTCGTCCCGCGGGAGGAGGAGCACCGACCCGATCGCCACGACGAACAGGACCGACAGACTCGCCGGCAGCAGCCGTCGTGCGCGCCGCGCGTAGAAGGCGGGGAGACGCACGCTTCCCGTGCGGTCGACCTCGGCGATCAGGTGGCTGCTGATGAGGAAGCCCGAGATCACGAAGAAGACGTCCACACCGACGAACGACCCCTGGGTGGCGAACAACCCTGAGCCGTAGTGGAACAGCAGCACCATGCCGATCGCCACGGCGCGCAGGGCCTGAACCTCGGGATAGAACCGTCGTTGCGCCCGCTGACGCACCCGCTCCGCGCGACCACCGGTGACCGGTGCCTCGCCGCTCACCTCGGCCGATACCGGAGGCCGCGTGCTCCACAACGTCATGTCGTCCCCCCTTCCGGCGCCCCCCGAGAGCACCCCCGAACCCGCCGCCGGCTCAGCGTCCTGGACGGTCGACCCGGTTGTCCAGCATGGCCAGGCTTACCTTGCCTCTCGCCACGTCATCGTTACCGGCCGGTCCCTCTCCGCGGCGCCCGAGATCGCGGGTCCTCCGCCTCGTCGGACAGCCCCACCCCCCGGAACAACGAGGCGCCCGAGGCCGTTGTGAATCCTCGTGCCGGGTGCGTTGATCGTCCAGAGCGACAAGACCGTCCTCCTCGAGGTGGATCACGAGGACGCGACGTCCGCGCGTCGCGCGATCGCGCCGTTCGCCGAACTGGAACGCGCCCCCGAGCACGTGCACACCTATCGCGTCACCCCGCTGGGATTGTGGAACGCACGTGCCGCGGGCTTCGACGCCGAGCAGGTGGTCGACGCCCTGGTCACCCACAGCCGGTTCCCCGTGCCGCACGCGCTGCTCATCGACGTCGCCGACACGATGGACCGGTACGGCCGTCTCACGCTCGAGGTCGTCGACGGACGGCTCGTCCTGCGAGCCACCGATCGGCCGGTCCTCGAGGAGGTCCGACGCCACAAGGCGATCGCGCCACTGCTCGGCGAGGCCCTCGACGACCTCACGATCGTCGTCCACCCGAGCGAGCGCGGTCACCTCAAACAGGAGCTCCTCAAGGTCGGCTGGCCCGCCGAGGACCGCGCGGGGCACGTCGACGGGGAGTCGCACCCCATCGCGCTTCGCGAGGAAGGGTGGTCCCTGCGCCCCTATCAGGAGCACGCCGTCGACGGGTTCTGGCACGGCGGTTCGGGAGTCGTCGTGCTCCCGTGCGGCGCGGGCAAGACCCTCGTGGGCGCGGCGGCGATGGCGCGGGCCCAGGCGACGACGCTGATCCTCGTGACGAACACCGTCGCCGCCCGGCAGTGGCGAGACGAACTCCTGCGGCGCACGAGCCTCACCGAGGACGAGATCGGTGAGTACTCCGGTGCGCGCAAGGAGGTCCGCCCGGTGACCATCGCGACGTACCAGCTGCTCACGACTCGGCGGAAGGGCGTCTACCCCCACCTCGAACTCCTCGACGCCCGTGACTGGGGTCTCGTCGTGTACGACGAGGTGCACCTGTTGCCGGCGCCGGTGTTCCGGATGACGGCTCAGCTGCAGAGCCGGCGCCGCCTCGGCCTCACCGCGACCCTCGTCCGCGAGGACGGCCGCGAGGACGACGTCTTCTCCCTCATCGGCCCCAAGCGGTACGACGCGCCGTGGAAGGAGATCGAGGCGCAGGGGTGGATCGCGCCGGCGGAGTGCACCGAGGTACGCGTGGCCCTGAGCGAGGCCGAACGTCTCGCGTACGCGACCGCCGAGCCGAAGGAGCGTTACCGACTCGCCGCGTGTGCGCCGATCAAGGACGCCGTCGTCGAACGGCTCGTCGCGCGTCACCCCGACGAGCCGGTGCTCGTCATTGGTCAGTACCTCGACCAGCTCGAGACCCTCGCCGCCCGCCTCGACGCACCGCTCCTCACCGGCGAGACCACGGTGCGGGGCCGCACCCGCCTGTACGAGCAGTTCCGCGCGGGAGCGATCACCCGCCTCGTCGTGAGCAAGGTCGCCAACTTCTCCGTGGACCTCCCCGACGCATCGGTCGCCATCCAGGTCAGCGGCGCGTTCGGCTCGCGGCAGGAGGAGGCCCAGCGCCTCGGCCGCGTGCTCCGTCCCAAGAGCGACGGACGCGCGGCCACCTTCTACACGGTCGTCACCCGCGACACCGTCGACACCGACTTCGCCGCCCACCGCCAACGCTTCCTCGCCGAGCAGGGGTACGCCTACCGGATCCTCGACGCCGACGACCTGTGATCACGTCCGCGCGGCGCCGAAGGCCCCGCGCGGGGCACGCGTGGGCGAAGATTCAGGCATCCGCCCGAGCCGTCCGAGAAAGCCCCCACATGACGTACCTGCCGGTCCCGCCGCTGGCGCAGACCCTCGCCCGTTATCAAGAGGTCGTCTCCCCCCTGCTGGAGGAGCACGAGGCCGCGCGCACGGCCGAGATCTGCGCGGAGTTCGAGGCCGGCGACGGCCCACGACTGCAGGAGGCGTTGGAGCGCAACGCCGAGGCGGCGAACGGCGACGGCACGAGTTGGCTCACCGACCTCTGGTACGCGGCCTATCTCGCGAGCCGCACTCCCCTCACGCTCACGAGCAACGTCGGGTTCGAGCTCGCGTGGCCGGAGGAGGACGAGGGTCTGAACCGCGCGACCCGGCTCGCCCACCGTCTGGCCCGCATCCACCTGCACCACACCCGCGGTGAGATCGAACCGCAGACCTCCCCCCGCGGGGAGGCGTTGTGCATGCGCCAGTGGAGTTACCTCGCGGGCGGCATGCGTCGCCCGGGCGCGGAGATCGACGAGATCGTCCCCGGGCCCGAGGACCCGGCCCGCCGCGAGATCGTCGTGCTCCACCGCGGCCGTGCGTTCGCGGTGCCCGTGAGCGACGAGCACGGAGACGTCATCCCCCTGTCCGCGCTCCGCACGGCGTTCGAGCGCGTCCTGGCGACGACGGCCGACGCACCCGCCACCGGCTGGGGCGAGGGCGAGGAGACGCCGTTCTCCGCCTGGTCCTACCTCGGCAGCGTCGAGGCGGCGGCGTACGAGCGCGAGCTCCTCGCCGACTCCCACAACGCCGACACCTACGACCGGCTGCTGCGCGCGTTCTTCGTGTTCACGCTGCTCGACGACGCGGCGACGCCAGAGGAACACGCCCTCGACACCGCCTTCACCTACGGCCGCACGTGGCCGTTCAAGCCGGTGGGTTACCTCGCCTGCCTCGCCGACCGCTACGCGGGCATGCACATCGAGCACACCGTCGCGGACGGCGGCACGCTGCAGACCGCGATCGGACTCGCGCAGGAACTCCCCGACGACCCCGACACCCCCCGGGACGAGATCGACGAGGCCGCCGCCGGGTCCGGTGAGGCGGACTCCCCTCACGAGGCGGGCGTCGGGGGCCCCGAGCCCCTCACGTGGACCCTCACCGACGACCAGCGCGCCCGCCTCGCCGCGGACGTGGCCGTGTACGAGGAGGAGGCGGCCCACGTGCGGCTGCGGGTCGTGCGTGGCCCGATCATCGACGGCGGTGGACGCAGGATCTCCGCGGACGCCGTGCAGCAGCTGGCGATCCTCTACGCCCAGCTCCGCACGTACGGGCGGGTGCGCAGCACGTACGAGTCCGTCGACATGCGCGAGTTCCAGGCCGGACGCACCGAGGCGATGCGCCCGGTGACCCCCGAGGCCGTGACGCTCGCGCAGGCGATGGTGGCGGACGCCGCGACGCCCGGGCAGCTCGACGCCGCCTTCGCCGCGCACAAGCGGCGGATCATCCAGTGCAAGAAGGGAGAGGGTGTCGACCGCCACCTGCTCGGCCTGCGCGTCATGGCCGGCGAGCTCGGGCTCTCGACCGCGTTGTTCGAGGACGCGGCCTACCGTCGGCTCACCACCGACTTCCTCTCGACGACGTCGCTCGGCACCGACGACCGGATCGTGCGGTACATCTTCGCGCCCACGACCGACGGCGGCATCGGCGTCGATTACTCCCGTCGCAGCACCGGTGAGTACGAGTTCGTCCTCATCCACGGCCCGAAGCGCGACGGCGACATCGAGGAGTTCGCCGCCGCGCTGGAGGACGGGATCAGTCGGATCGCCGCACTCGTCGCCACCACCGGCTGAGCCGCGCGCCGCTGCGGCGACCGGGCGGCGCACCCTGCTCGGACCCCGGCCCGCCGGTGGGGCCGGCCTGGGGTGCCCTCGCATCGCCGGTCCGCGTGGCGGCACCCACGGCCGTCGATCCCCCGCCGTCCCCCGCTGCGGATGCGGGGCTCCCGCCCGGGCTGCGGTCGACGTCGAGGGTCGGGGTGTCGGCGAGCAGCGCCCTCGTGTACTCCTCCCGGGGGTGGTCGAGGACCTCGGCGGTGAGCCCGGATTCGACGACCCGCCCCTGGTGGAGGACGAGCACCCGGTCGGCGATGGAACGCACGAGCGCGAGGTCGTGGGTGACGAAGACCATCGCGAGGCCGTGCTCGTTCTTGATGCGGGTGAGCAGGTCGACGATCGCCGCCTGGATGGACACGTCCAGCGCCGAGGTGATCTCGTCGCAGACGAGCACCTCGGGCTGGGCGGCCAGCGCACGGGCGATGGCCACGCGCTGACGCTCACCGCCGGAGAGACCCCCGGCGCGCTTGCCCATCGTCGCGTCACGCAGCTGCACCGAGTCCAGCAACCGCACGACCCGGTCGCGCGCCTCCGCGCCCTTCGCGATGCCGAACAGGGCGAGCGGGCGCCGGAGGATCTGCTCCACCGTGCGGCGCGGGTTGAGTGAGCCGTAGGGGTTCTGGAAGACGTATTGGATCTTCTGCCGCTGCTTCTGCGTGCGCTTGCGGGCGCCGGTGGCGAGTCGGTCACCGCGGTAGGTGATCGTCCCGTCCCACTGGTCGTGCAGGCCGCCGAGGGAACGGGAGATCGTCGTCTTGCCCGAACCGGACTCGCCGACGAGCGCGACGACCTCACGCACCGCGACGTCGAAGCTCACGTCGTGGACGACGTGCGCGCCTCCGTAGTACACGTTCAGGCCCTCGATCGAGAGGACGACCTCGCGGTGGGCGTCGGGATCCGTGTCGCGGACGACGCGGTCGTCGGGGTCCCACGCGGGGAGGGTGTCGGTGTGGAAGCAGGCCGCGACGTGGTCGGGGCCGATCTCGTACGGCGGCGGCTCGCTCGCCGCGCACTCCTCCGTGGCGAACTCACACCGGTCGTGGAACCGGCATCCGGAGGGCCGCGACCCGGGGGGTGGGGTCCGGCCGGGGATGCCGTCGAGTTCGACCGGCGCATGCAGCCGCGGGATCGCCCGCAGGAGCGCCCGGGTGTAGGGGTGCGAGGGTCGCGCGAAGATCGACCGCGTCGTCCCGTGCTCGACGATCCGTCCGGCATACATGACGGCGACCTCGTTCGCGATCCGCGAGACGACGGCGAGGTCGTGGGTGACGTAGAGCGCCGCGACGGAGTACCTGTCGCACAGCTCCTGCAGCGTGCGCAGCACCATGCCCTGCGTGGTGACGTCGAGACCCGTCGTCGGCTCGTCGAGGACGAGGACCTTGGGTCGCGGCAGGAAGACCATCGCGAGCGCGACGCGCTGCACCTGGCCCCCGGAGAGCTGGTGGGGGTAGCGCCGCAGGAACTCGTCGTCGGCGGGGAGGCCGACCTCGGGGAGGATCTGTCGGATGGACGCCTCGCGCTCCTCCGCCGATCCGATCTCGTGCATGTCGAGCAGTTCGCGCAGCTGGACGCCGATGCGGTGCGCCGGGTTCAGCGCGGAGCTCGGGTCCTGCGGCACGTACCCGATGTCGACGCCGCGGATACGGCGGACGTCGTCGTCGTCCATCGCGCGGATCTCGTGGCCGGCGACCTCCACGTCACCGTCGGTGAGGCGGGCACCGGCACGGGCGAAGCCGAGCAGGGCGGTGCCGGCCGTCGTCTTGCCCGAGCCGGACTCGCCGACGAGTCCGACGATCTCGCCGGGCACGAGGGTGAGGTCGACCTGGTCGACGACGTCGGCCCCGGAGGTGAGTCCCACGGTGAGTCCGCGCACGGTGCAGACGGGGGCCTCCGACGGAGGGCGGGAGGTAGTGGCGTCGATCGTGGTCATGAGGACGTCCCCTTCGCGGCGTGGTCGCCGAGGCCGTCGGCGATGAGGTTCGTGCCGATCGTGAACACGGCGATGAGGATGACGGGCGCGAGCACGCCCCAGGGCTGGACGAGGAGGGCGAGCCTGTTCTCGTTCGTCATCTGCCCCCAGTCGGCGGCGCCGGGGTCGGTGGCGAAGCCGAGGAAGCCGATGCCCGCGACCATGCCGATGGAGTACGTGAGGCGCAGACCGGCCTCGGCGAGCAGCGGCACCACGAGGTTGGGGCCCAGTTCGGTGACGGCGATGCGGAGTCGTGACTCGCCCATGGCCTCGGCGGCGGCGACGAAGTCACGGGAGACGTACGTGAGCGCGACGCCTCGGGCGACCCGGGCCACTCGGGGGATGTGCGCGAGGGCGACGAGGAGCGCGATCATCCACCACGTCGGCTGCTCCACCGCGGACAGGACGACGAGCGCGAGGAGGATCTGCGGGAAGGCGAGCAGGACGTCGCCGGCCCGCATGACGACCTCGTCCAGCCATCCGCCCGCGTAGGCGGCGATGACGCCCGCGAGGGTGCCGACGACGACGCCGAGGAGCGTCGCGACCAGGGAGATGAGGAGCACGGACCGGCCGCCGTAGAGCACGCGGCTCCACACGTCCTGGCCGAGGTAGTCGGTGCCGAGGAACGCACCGTCGTGCGTGAACGGCCGCCCGACGATCTGCTGCTCCCCGTAGGGCGCGATCCAGGGCCCGAAGAGGGCGAGGAGCACGACCGCGAGGGTGAGCAGGGCGCCGATGAGGATGCGCGGGTCGCGGAGCATCCGCTGGATTCGCTCGCTCATGCCGCCATCCCCGTCCGTGCGCGGGGCAGGAGGAGGATCGAGAGCACGTCGGCGACGAGGTTCACGACGACGTACGCGGCGGCGATGATCATCGTGAGCGCCTGGACCATCGGGAAGTCGGAGTTGCGCACCGAGTCCACGAGCATCGCTCCGATCCCCGGGTAGTTGAACAGGTACTCGATGAGGACGATGCCGCCGACCAGCCATCCGAGCTGCAGCGCGGTGACCTGCACGGTCGGCACGATCGTGTTGGGCAGGACGTGACGGCGGAGCACGCGTCCCTCCGGGACGCCCTTGAGGCGGGCGAGTTCGGCGTAGTCGGAGTCCATCGCCTCGAGCATCGTCGAGCGCAGGATGCGGACGAGGTAGGGCACGATCGCGACGACGAGGGTGAGGACGGGAAGCACGAGACTGACCGGGCTCTGCCAGGCGAGGGCGCCGACCGGCAGCACCGTGACCGCGGGGAGCAACTGGAAGACCGTCGTCGACAGGAGCGCGACGAGCAGGATGCCGGTGACGAACTCCGGCACGCCGGCGAGTGCGAGGGTGACGACCTGGACGACCTGGTCGACCGCCGAGCCCCGGCGCCGCGCGCAGAGCATCGCGATGAGCAGCGACAGCGGGATCATGAAGAGCGCGACGAGGAACACGAGGAAGGCGCTGTTGAAGACCCGGCCGCCGATGAGCTCGGTGACCGGCAGACCGCTCGCGACGGATTCGCCGAGGTCACCCCGCAGCAGGCCGCCCAGCCAGGTGAGGTAGCGCTGCCACAGCGGCTGGTCGAGGTGCAGGGCGGCGGAGATCGCGGCGACCCGCTCCGGGCTGACGTTGTAGTCCTTGCCGAGGATGGCGCGGACGGGGTCGCCGAGCGCGGAGGTCGCGAAGAACACGATGAGGGAGACGACCCACAGCGTGATGATCGCGAGACCGACTCGGCGCAGCAGCCACTTGGCCCACCCGCGGCGCGCGGAGCGGGGGCGGGAGGTGCTCGTGTCCGCGGCCGAGGTCACGGGGATCGGTCCGGTTCTGGGGGTGAGACGGGCTCCGGTGTCGCTCATCGTTGCTCCACGGGCGAGAAGGTGTTGAAGCGGTAGGCGGAGACGGGCTGTTCTCGGGCCGGCGTGACGCCGGTGACGAACGGGCCGTACGCGTCGACCTGGTTCTGGAACGCCCAGATCAGATAGCCGCCCTTCTCGTACTCGATCTGTTGGGCGTCCTGCAGGAGGGTGCGCCGACGCGTCTCGTCCAGCTCGCGGAAGGCCGACCTGATGAGCCCGATGAACTTCTCGTCCTCGAAGTGGGTCTCGTTGTAGGGCGAGTTGGGCAGGGCACAGCTCGCGACCTGCGGCAGGTAGAGCCGGGTGTTCCAGAAGTCCTGGGCGAACACCCACGAGAGGTACTGGTCGCCGTAGAAGACGCTGGGGTCGACCTTCTTGACCCGCACCCGGACCCCGGCCTTACGGGCCTGCTGGGCGAAGAGGTTGGCGCTCTCGACGCCGCCGGTGCCGACGGCGGTCGAGGTGACGAGTTCGACCTGGAGGTCCTCGGCGCCCGCGGCCTTGAGCAACGACCTGGCCTGGTCGATGTCCTGCTCGCGCTGCGGTACGTCGTGACCGATGTAGGCGGGATCGAACGGCGCGTAGAGATCGTTGGCGAGACGGCCGTAGCCGCCGAGGGCCTGATCGATCATCTCCTGGCGATCGGCGATGAGACGCATCGCGGTGCGGACCCGCACGTCGGTGAACGGTGTGGTGTCGACGCGCATGGTGAACGGCACCCAGCCTCCGGTCTCGGAGACGAGGGTGTGCCCGCCCTGCTTCTCGATGGCCCCGGCGAGGTAGGTCGGCAGGTTGTCGATCGTCTGGACCTGACCGGCCAGCAACGCGTTGACCTTGGCGGCGTCGTCGGTGAAGTCGAGGATGACGAGTTCGTCGAACTGCGGCTTGGCCTCACCCCAGTAATGCTCGTTGCGGAGGAACCGACTGCGTTGCCCGGGGACGAACGACTCGTACCGGAAGGGCCCCGTGCCGATCGGCCGGGCGAGGTCGAAGTCCTCCGGGACGATGCCGACGGAGTAGTTCGCGAACATCTGATCGAGGATCGCGTACGGCTCCTTGAGGACGAGCCGGTAGGTGCGGCCGTCGAGGACGCGGCTGCTCTGCAGATCGGCGATCGGCGCCAGCTCGGCGAGGAACGGCGCGGGGTTCTCGGGGTCGAGCATGCGGGAGAGGCTCGCCCGGACGTCCTGCGCCCGCACCGGCCGCCCGTCGTGGAAGCGGAGCCCGGGACGCAACCGGATCGTCCACTGCGTCCCGTCGGCGTTGGGCGAGATCTCCTCGGCCAACGCGGGCTCGATCTGGTAGTCCGGGGTGAACCGGTAGAGCGACTCGTACAGCTGCCGCACCCGCGCGATGTCCGGGATCGTCACCGGGAAGTGCGGGTCGAGGCTGTCCTTGAGTCCGCCGCCCGTCGCCCCGTGGACGAGCTGCTTGTTGACGGCGTCCGAGCTCGGCGTGCTGCAGGCGCTGACACCGGGTAGCGCGAGCCCCGCGAGTGCGCCGAGACCGAGCTGGGTGAATCGCCGTCGGGTGAGCTTCGGTATGTCTGCACCTGCCGTGGCCATGGACCGACCCCCTTGTCATCGGTGTGTCGGACTGTAGTGCGCTCAGGACGTGAATGTCCGTCGGTGGCCACGTGGATCTCGTCGCTCCGGGGTCGCGCACCCTGGACGTCACCCGTCCGGCAATCGTTCAGCGAACATTCAGCCTCGCCGCTCATCCTGGGTTTCGTGAGTACTCCGTCGACCCCCGAAGCCCGACTCCTCGTCGTCGAGGACGAACCGAACATCCGCGAACTCCTGGCGACGTCGCTGCGTTTCGCCGGGTTCGAGGTCTTCACCGCCGGTGACGGCGCCTCGGCGATCTCGGTCGCCACCTCCGAACAGCCCGACCTCATCGTCCTCGACGTGATGCTGCCCGACATGGACGGTTTCGCCGTGACCCGCCGCCTGCGGGAGACCGGGCGCCACATGCCTGTCGTGTTCGTCACGGCGCGGGACTCCCTCGAGGACAAGGTGACCGGGCTCACGGTCGGCGGCGACGACTACGTCACCAAGCCGTTCAGCCTCGAGGAGGTCATCGCCCGCATCCGCGCCGTGCTGCGACGGACGCGCGGCGACGAGCCGCAGGACGCGGTCCTGCGCTTCCACGACCTCGAACTCAACGAGGACTCCCACGAGGTGCGCCGTGGCACCCGCGTCATCGACGTCTCCCCCACCGAGTTCAAGCTGCTCCGCTACCTGCTGCTCAACCCCAACCGGGTGCTGAGCAAGGCGCAGATCCTCGACCACGTGTGGGACTACGACTTCCGCGGTGAGGCCGGCATCGTCGAGTCCTACATCTCCTACCTCCGGCGCAAGATCGACCGTCCGGACGCCCCGGCGCTCATCCACACCCGACGGGGTGTCGGGTACGTCCTGCGTCTTCCTCCGGAGACCACGTGAGCGGGCGGCGATGAGCCCCACGACGCCCGCACCCCCCGCCACCCCGACCACGGCGTCGGCCCCGGCCAGGCGGGGCGTGCGCGCCCGGATCGTCGACGGCCTGCGCCGGTGGTCGCTCACGTGGCGACTCATCGCGGTGCTCGTCGTCCTGCTCGTCCTCGCCCTCACGCTCTCGAACGTCGCGACCGGCGTCCTCATGCGCAGCTACCTGCTCGACCGCACCGACGCCGAGCTGCACATCGCCGCCGGCCCGGTGGCCGACAAGGTCCTCGAGCAGTACCGCTACCGCAGCAGCGTCGACATCCCCCGTTCGTACGCGGTCGTCGTCATGCGGGCCGACGGCTCCCCCGAGGCCGCGTTCTGGCCGATGGGCAGCGAGCGCCCCGACGTGCCGCGCCTGTCGCGCGACGACCCCCGTGTCATCACGCACACGACGTTCACCGTCGGCTCCGTCGACGGTGGCGGGGAGTGGCGGGTCACCTCGGGGCCGCTCGCGAACGGTACGGGCACGTACGCCGTCGCCGCGTCCCTCGAGGGTGTCGAGGAGACCGTGCGCCGGATGCTCGTCGTCAGCACCGTCATCGGGCTGCTCGTGGTGTCGGCCTGCGTCGTCGTCGGGTGGCTCGGGTTCCGGCGGGCGTTCCGGCCGCTGCGCGCCATCGAGGACACGGCCGCGGCCATCGCCGACGGTGACCTCACCTCCCGCGTGCCCGAGCACGCCGCGCACGACGAGGTCGCGAGTCTGTCCCGCTCGATCAACGTGATGCTCAGCCAGATCGAGGCCTCGTTCGCCGACCGGCAGGCCTCCGAGACCCGCATGCGGCGGTTCGTCACCGACGCGAGCCACGAGTTGCGCACGCCCCTCGCGACGATCCGCGGCTACGCCGAGCTGTACCGGCAGGGCGCGGCCACCTCCCCCGAGGCCGTCGCCTCGTCCATGCAACGGATCGAGGGGGAGGCGACCCGCATGAGCGACCTCGTCGAGGACCTGCTCACCCTCGCGCGCCTCGACAACCGGCGACCCATGCTGTTCGAACCCGTCGACCTCACGGTCATCGCGGGCGACGTCGTGCAGGACGCCCGCGCCCGCACGTCCACCCACACCCTGCGTCTCGCGGGGATCGCCGGGCGCCCCCTCGGGCCGGTCGTCGTCGACGGCGACGACGCCAAGCTCCGCCAGGTCGTCACGAACCTCGTCGCCAACGCGCTTCACCACACCCCCGAGGGCACGTCGGTGACCGTCCTCGTGGGCACCGAGGCCGGCCGCTGCCGAGTCGAGGTCATCGACGACGGCCCCGGCGTCGACCCCGAGGCCATGCCCCACCTGTTCGAGCGCTTCTACCGCACCGACCCGGCGCGTGGCCGCCGTCCCGCGGGCGGACACGGACTCGGCCTCGCGATCGTCGCGGCGATCGTCCAGGCCCATGGCGGCCGCACCGGAGTCGCCGCCACCCCCGGCGGGGGCGCGACGTTCCTCGTCGACCTCCCCGCGTCCACCTCGGCAGACGTCGCCGACCCCTTCGATCTCTCCGACCTGCCCGACCCCGTCGACCCTGCCGATCCCCCTGAGGAGACGCCATGAGCACCACCCCACCCACCGGACCCCCCAGCGGGTCGTCGCCGGAGCCCACGTGGCACGACGACCACTCCGCGGGGGGAGCGCCGCACACACCGCCCTCCCCGTGGGCGGCCCCCGGCGCCCAGGGCGCGGGCTCCGCACCGAGTACCTACCCGAGCACGCCACCGCGCCGCCGGAGGAGCGGATGGCTCGTGCTCGCGCTCGTCGCCCTCATCGTGCTGGCCCTCGGCGCGGCCTCGATGACCACGTTCATCCGCGACGAGCGGGCCCCCTCGAGCCTCGCCCAGAGCGGCGGGCTCCCTCAGGGCGAGCAGGCCCCGAACGCTCCCGTCGCACAGGCCGACGCGTCGGCTCCCGATTGGTCGGCCACGGCCGCTGCCGTCTCCCCCAGCGTCGTGTCGATCACCGTCGAGGCCGGCAACTCCGGCGGCGAGGGCTCGGGCGTCATCTACGACCGCAAGGGCCACGTCCTCACCAACAACCACGTCATCGCCGCCGGTGGCCGCGGCGCCGACATCCTCGTGACCCTCGCCGACAAGCGGGTGTTCAAGGCCCGCGTCGTCGGCAGCGACGCCGCCACCGACCTCGCGGTCATCGCCCTGCAGAACGCCCCGGACGACCTCCGCAACATCACCCCCGGCGACGACCGCGCCCTGCAGGTCGGTCAACCCGTCATGGCGATCGGCAACCCGCTCGGTCTCTCCGGGACCGTGACCACCGGCATCGTCAGCGCACTCAACCGCCCCGTCGTCACCGCGCAGGAGAGTCAGGCCGGTCGAAGCGGCGAGGGCGGCGAGCCCGTCGTCACCAACGCCATCCAGACGAGCGCCGCGATCAACCCAGGCAACTCCGGCGGTGCCCTCGTCGACGCCTCCGGCAAGCTCGTCGGCATCAACTCCGCCATCGCGTCGATGGGTGAGGGCAACGGTGGCCAGTCGGGGAACATCGGCATCGGCTTCGCCATCCCCGTCACCGAGGCGCAGTCGGTCGCCAACCAGCTCATCGAGAAGCAGGTCGTGGCGCACCCCTACCTCGGTGTGCAACTGCGCAACGCGATGGCGACCGAGGGGTCGACCACGCGCCGCGCCGCCGGTGTGGCGAAGGTCCTCCCGGGCACTGCCGCCGCCGAGGGCGGGCTTCAGGCCGGGGACGCGGTCATCGCGATCGACGGTGCGGCGGTCGATTCCGCGCTCTCCCTCACCGCGCAGGTACGCGCCCGCGAGGTGGGCACCCCGACGACCCTGACGATCGTCCGCGACGGGAGCCGTCAGGACGTCAAGGTCACGCTGGCCCGCAAACCCTGACCCCACCCCGAACACGACCGCGCCCCCGACGACATGTCGGGGGCTCGGTCGTTCATGCTCGACCCGCCGCAGGACCCGACCAAGGCGCCCTCGGCCCGACGAGCCTCAGAGACCCGGCGGCTCCGCAGCCGGTCGCTGACGGGGCCGGTCGTGCGTCCGGCCCCACCCTGTGCCGACGCCGAGGGCCATGAGGACGCCGAGGATGACGACCCCACCACCGATCAGCCCGAGGAGCCCGGGGATCTCGCCGCTGTAGGCGTACGCCGCGACCATGCCGATCGGCGGCACGAGCATCGACCAGGGGGCGACCGACGACGCGGCGTGCCGGGAGAGCAGGGCGTTCCAGATGCCGTAGCCGGCCATCGAGGCGAGGTAGGTGATGAAGCCGAGCCCGAGCAGGGCCATGGGCGTGACGTGGGTGAACGCGTGGGCGATGGCCTCAGGGCCCTCGAGGAGATAGGAGCCGAGGAACAGCGGGATCGGCGGGACGAGCGCTGACCACACGACGAGGGAGAAGCCGTCCCGCGGGGGCCGACGCCGCACGAGGACGTTGCCGAGCGCCCAGGAGGCGGCGGCCGCGACGGTCATGAGGAACGGCAGCGCGGGCGCGGTGCTCATGTGGCGCCACCCGACGAGCACCATCCCGCCGATGCCGATGAGGATCCCCGTCACCTGGTAGGCCGTCGGCCGCTCCCGCAGCAGGACGGCCGCGATGACGACCGTGAAGACGGTCTGCACCTGAAGCACGAGGGAGGCGAGGCCGGCGGGCATGCCGAAGTGCATGGCGGAGTACAGGAGACCGAACTGCAGGACGCCCATGGTCAGGCCGGCGCCGACGACCGTCCGCAGGCCGTTGCCCGGTGGGCGGACGAAGAAGACGGCGGGGATCGCGACCAACGTGAATCGGAGGGCGGCCAGCAGGAGCGGCGGAAAGGAATCCATCCCGAATTGGGCGGCCACGAAGTTGACCCCCCAGATGAGGGCGACCAAGCCGGCCATCACCCTGTCGCGTCGTGACATCACCGGCTCACGGTATCGGGGCCCCGCGGCGCGGCCGTCGGCCGGCCGGTCCGTGGTCACGGCGCACCTCACCGGATGAAGGGGCGTCGCTGCGACGTCATGAGGCGCATCTCCCGGCGGATCGCCGTGCCGTGGGGGCGACGCGGGGTCGTGCGTCGGGATCCGGGCGTCGTCCGAGAACCGCGACGAGGGCCTCGGGCATGAATTTCCAGAGCGCGTTGAGTAGACGGTGCACCAACGCCGCATGAACTCCCGGCAAACATGCAGGTCGATGCTGGACTTCGAGGCCCCCGGACGTCCTCCCCCTCCCTCCCGGGCACGGAGGTGTCGGACCGGGGGTCCACAATGACAGGCGTGGACGTAGCGCTTCTTCTCGTCGCCCTCGTGGTGATCGCCGCATTGGCCTTCGACTTCACCAACGGCTTCCACGACACCGGGAACGCGATGGCGACGTCCATCGCGACCGGCGCGTTGAGACCCAAGACCGCCGTGGCTCTGTCGGCCATCCTCAACCTCGTCGGCGCGTTCCTCTCCGTCGAGGTCGCACTCACGGTGACCAACGCGGTGGTCCGGGTGCAGGACAAGACCGGGGCGCCGAGACCCGAATTCCTCGCCGACGGCGGGCAGGCCCTGCTCATGATCGTGCTGTGCGGTCTCGTCGGCGGGATCGTGTGGAACCTCCTCACCTGGCTGCTCGGTCTCCCCTCGAGCTCGTCGCACGCGCTGTTCGGCGGCCTCATCGGCGCCACCGCGGCCGGGCTCGGGTGGTCGAGCGTCAACTGGGCGGGCGACGGCACCAAGCTCGACGGCGTCCTCGGCAAGGTCGTCCTCCCCGCACTCGTGTCCCCGGTCATCGCCGGCCTCGCCGCGGCGGTCGGCACGTGGCTGGTCTTCCGGATCACCGGCGGGGTCGCCGAGAGGTACAAGGAGCGCGGGTTCCGCTGGGGCCAGATCGGCACCGCGTCGCTCGTCTCCCTCGCCCACGGCACCAACGACGCCCAGAAGACCATGGGTGTCATCACCCTTGCCCTCATCGCCTCCGGGGCGTGGACCGACACCGGGAGCATCCCGCTCTGGGTCAAGGTGTCCTGCGCGCTCGCCATCGCGCTCGGCACCTGGATCGGCGGCTGGCGCATCATCCGCACCCTCGGCAAGGGACTCGTCGAGATCTCCAGCCCGCAGGGCATGGCCGCCGAGTCCGCCTCGGCGGCGGTCATCCTCACCTCCAGCCACCTCGGGTTCGCGCTCTCGACCACCCACGTCGCCACCGGCTCGATCCTCGGCACCGGCCTCGGCCGCCCGGGGGCGCAGGTGCGTTGGGGCGTGGCGGGGCGCATGGTCGCCGCGTGGCTCATCACCCTCCCCTCGGCGGGGGTCGTCGGCGCGCTCATGTGGTGGATCGGCCACACGATCGGCGGCGCGGTCGGCGCGCTCGTCGTCTTCGGCATCCTGCTCGCCCTGTCGTTCTTCATGTGGCACCGCTCGCGCCAGGCACCGGTCGACCACAGCAACGTCAACGCCGACTGGGAGGGGCGCCTCGCCCCGGCACCCGCCGGCTCCGCCGCGTCCGTTCCCGTCGGTACGGACGCCGCACCCCCCACCACCACGTCGGCGCAGACGCACTCGGCGTCGGCGCACCCCCAGGAGGTCTGATCATGGCGGGTCTGTTCGCCGACGCGGTCTGGAAGGTCGCGGCCGTGTCGATCCTCGTGGGCGCCGGACTGCCCGCGCTGTTCGCGGTCGGCATCAGGGCGATGGCCTACGGGGTCGGCGGCGACGCCGAGGTCGGGATGCCGGAGGGCCACCCCGTGGGCAAGGTCGTCGGCTATCTGATCTTCGCGCTCGTGCTCGCGTTCATCCTCACGGGGATCGCGATCATCGTGTCCTCCGGGCTCGGCATGAAGGTCAGCTTCGAGCACGTGTACCCGACCTTCGCGCCCAAGGGGCACTGACCGTGCGCTTCTCCGCGTCGGCGATCCTCGACTGGCTGCGCGCCGGCTACCCGCGGGGTGTGCCCCAACAGGACTACATCGCGCTCCTCGGCGTGCTGCAGCGACACCTCACCGACGACGAGGTCGTCCACGTCGCCCGCGCCCTCCTCGCCCAGACCGACGGCCGGGACGTCGACGAGGACCTGATCCGTGCCCGCATCCATGAGCACGTCAAGGGCGCCCCGAGTGATGAGGACGTCCGGCGGGTGGCCGCACACCTCGCCGCCGGTGGTTGGCCCCTCGCCGGGCCGCACGCCGGGGACTCCGAGCCCGGAGTGGACTGAGCGACCCCGACGAGCCGACAGGTCGCCTCCCAGCGATACTGAAAGACGGTTCTCGGCAGACCAAGGAGTGCTGGATGGGCGCCCTCGACCGATTTCTCGGCTGGCTCCGCGCGGGCTACCCGACCGGTGTGCCCGAAGCGGACTACGTCCCCCTCATCGCCCTGCTGCGCCGCCGCCTCACCGACGAGGAGATCACCGACCTCGGACGTGAACTCATCGACAAGGACCTCATCCCCGCCGACCGCGTCGACATCGGCGTCGGCATCCTCTCGCGCACCGACGAGGTCCCGAGCCCTGAGGAGATGCACCGCGTCGGGGAACGCCTCCGCGCCGCCGGCTGGGAGGTCGAGGGGCCGGCCCGCCCCGCCGAGCAGGGTGACACCGGACAGGGCCCCTCGATCCCGACCTGACGCCCCCGCCCTCCGCCCGCCCCCCACACCCGAGATGGCAGAGGCGAGCCCGCGGAACATCGGAGGACTCGCCCTCACCTCACTGGCCCGCACGGTCATCGACACGGCGCGGTGGACGCAGGATGACCGAGCCGCCGAGGCTGTCGTCATCGACTCGTGTCAACGGTGCCTCCTGATCCGACGCACGTGCCCGCGAGCTGTGACGCCACGGACGCGCCCCGGGAACCGGCCGAGCCCGGCGGGCGCTCGAGATCGCCGAGGCAGGCGCCTGGTCCGTCGCGGAGGGCGACCTCACAGGGTGCTGCGACGCTCCCCCGCCTGCCACGTGCCTG
The DNA here is from genome assembly GCF_032060985.1 of Mobilicoccus sp. Lineage (NCBI taxonomy): Bacteria > Bacillati > Actinomycetota > Actinomycetes > Micrococcales > Dermatophilaceae > Mobilicoccus > Mobilicoccus sp. The sequence continues at coordinate 28,385 of NZ_DAMBGD010000019.1, read as the reverse complement.
GCTCAACCCTGTTCTGCGGACACTGACAGGGCGTCGACTCATCACCCCCGACGTGTGGTTCGACGACGTCGCCCTCGCCATCATGGTCCACTCGAAGGCGCACCCTCTTCTCGGCGACGACTGGGGGCGCGCGAACCTCGAGATGGCAGGGCGTGGGGACGGGCGAGGGCCCGGCCGCTGTCGCGGCCGGGCCCTCGTTCCGTGGTCAGTACGGTCGGCTCGGAAGCGCTGTTCGATCCGGCTTCCTCGTCGCCCTCAGCCTCCGCGAGG